>JBBQXV010000335.1:0-9296 GCA_038209335.1 Polyangiales bacterium
GCTCGGCTCGAGGCCGCGTGCCTCCGCCGTCAACACGTGATCGCCGGGAGCGATCGACCAGCTCGCGACGAACGGCGCGCCGACACGCGCAAGCATGCGTCCGTCGATACGCACGTCGACGCTCGTCGCGCCGGGCGGTGCGTCGACGCGGATCGCGAGCGCTTGATCCGCGCGTGGGCGATCGGGATCGACGAGGAAGCGCGCGCCGTCGCGCGGATAGCCGATGCGGAGCGGGCCGGTCGTCGCGGACGCGTCGTCGCGGGTCGCGGGGCAGAAGGCGGAGAACGCATCGGGGGCGACGTCGCGTCGCGCGCCGGCGGCCCACGCGGTGAACGGCGCGTCGAAGCGCTCGAAGCTTCGCACGGCGACGAACGCGCTCGGGCATCCGCGTCCGGCGCGGAGACCGTTGCGCACGTCGACCGTGACCTTCTCGTGCATCGTGCACGTTCGGAGATCGCCGACCTTCGCCGACGGCAGCCACTCGTGAACCGCGTGTCCGCAGGCGTGCGTCGCGCGACCGCCGGAGAGCGGACAGATGTCGACGCGGACGAACCCTTCGGCGCCGACGAGTCGCATCGACGCGGACACGGCGGGAGACTCACGTCGCGCGCGCATCGCGGCTTCCATCGCCGCACGGAAGAGCGGCCCGGCGCCGGTGATCCCGCTCACCCCTTCCATCGCGCTCCCGTCGAAGTTCCCGACCCACACCGCGACCGTCACGCTCCGCGTGAACCCCACCGTCCAGTTGTCGCGAAAGCCCTTCGACGTCCCCGTCTTCGCCGCGACCTCGAACGGGAGCTCGAGCGCGCTCCCTTCGCCGAACGCCGCGACGCGCGCACCTTTGTCCGCGAGCACGTCGGTCAGCGTCGCCGCGACGTCGGCGGGCATCACGCGGCGATCCGTCGCGCGCTCGCCGTCGCCCTTCACGGTCTGCGTCGGTCGCCATACTCCGCCGCGCGCGATCGTCGCGTACGCGTTCGCGAGCTCGAGCAACGTCACCTCGCCGTCGCCGAGCGCAAGCGCCGGTCCGTACCACTCCGCCTCCTCGTCCAGCGACGCGAAGCCGAGCGCGCGCAGACGATCGAGGAGGGGCGCGACGCCGACCTCGTTCGCCGTCCAGACCGCCGGCACGTTGAGCGAGCTCGCGAGCGCGTCGCGCAGGCGCACCGGGCCGTGGAAGCGTTCGTCATAGTTCTTCGGCGCGTACACCCCCGATGCGACCGGGAGCACGAGATCGATGTCCGGAAGAATCGTCGCCGGCGTGAAGCCGAGGCGCTCGATCGCGAGGCCATACACGAACGGCTTCAGCGTCGAGCCCGGCTGCCGTCGCGCGCGCACGCCGTCGTTCTGTCCTCCGTGCGCAGCGTCGTCGAAATCGGGCGAGCCGACGTACGCGAGGAGGTCGCCCGTCGCGTTGTCGATCACGACGACCGACGCCGCCGTCACGTGACGCCGCGCGAGCGGGCGGAGCGTCGCGCGCGTCGCCTGCTCGATCTCGCCTTGGAGATCGCGCTGGATCGTCGTCTGCACGACGCCCCCCGCGCGTTTGTCCGCCGCGAGCGACGCGATCAAATGCGGCGCGCCGAAGCTCCCCTTCCCCGCGCGCACCGCGAGCGGCTCCTTCTTGGCCGCGTCGGCTTCGGCCGCCGAGATCCACCCCGCGCCGAACATCCGATCGACGATCCGATCGCGCCGACGCACGACGCGTTCCGGATGCTTCGTCATCGCGTACACCGCCGGACCGCGCGGGATCGCCGCGAGCGCCGCAGCCTCCGCGAGCGAGAGATCGCGCGTCGGCTTGTCGAGGTAGAAGCGACTCCCCGCCTCCATCCCGCGCAGCCCCGGCCCGAACGGCGCGCGGTTCATGTACTCCTCGAGGATCTGTTCCTTCGACAGCGACGCTTCGATGCGCAGCGCGAGCGCCATCTCACCGAGCTTGCCCCACAGATTGCGCCGATGCGGGCGCACGAGACGCGCGAGCTGCATCGAGAGCGTCGACGCGCCCGACACGATCCGCCGATGCCAGAGCGACGACGCGGCGGCGCGCACGACCGCGAGCGGGTCCACGCCCAGATGCGAACGAAAGCGCCGATCCTCCGCCGCGAGCATCGCCTTGATCGCGTTCTCTCCGATCTCGTCGAGCGAGATCCGCCGCGCGCGCGTCGCGTCGTCCGCGCGCACCTCGCGCAAGAGACCGCCGTCGCGATCGAGGTAGCGCGTCGACTCCGAGCGCGCCGCCCCATCGCGCAGCTCCGCCGGCAACGGCGTCAACGCCGCCGCGACGACGAGCGCGACGATCGGCGCTAGCGCGAGCCCGACGAGGACCCGCGCGACGCGACGCCAACGCGTCGATCGCCAGAGAAGGAGCGCGCGACGCTTCACTTCGTCCTCACCTCGAAGATCGTCGCCCCCGTGCGCCCGAAGAGCGACGGCTCGTACATGCACTCTGCACGTGTCGGCGGAACGACGAACTTCCCGAACGTCGTCGCGCGCGCCAAGTACCGGTAGTGGTACATCCCCGCCGGCATGTGCTCGACGAACGTGAGCACCTTGTCGTCGTGGATCTCGCGGTGAAACCAAGCGCGCCCGTACGCACGCCCCGTCGCGCGTGCGTCGTCGTCGGAGACCTCGTCGTCGGACTGGTCCCCTTCGCCGCCGCTCTCCGCCACGTCGAGCGACTGCGTCGACGTCGCGAGGCTCGCTTGCACCGCCTCGAGTCCCGCCGGGAGCGGATCCTCGATGACGACCTGCTCGCGCGGATCCGGCGTCACGACGATCAAATCGACGAGCACGAGATCGCCGCCGCGCACGAACGTCGCCGACGTCGGCGGCAAGGTCGCGAGCGCGTCCTTCAGCGCCTCCGGGCTCACCGCGCGAACGAGCTTCCGCACATAGAACCCGCGATCGAGCCCCGTCGTCGGAAGCTCGCGCTTCGCATAACGAAGACGCGCCTCGTAATAGAGCTTCCCCTTCCCTTGCACCTGGAACGCGAGCGTCGCGCCCCCCGCGCCTTGCCCCTCGAAGAGCTTCGCCGCCGGCACGCTCGTCGTCGCTTCGAGCTGCGCGCGATCGTGGAACGGTGCTTTGAAGATCTGCGCTTGCCCGAGGTACACCGCCGCGTCGAAGTCGGGCGCGTCCTTCTCGCCCGTGCGCCGGTAGTCGTCGAGCGCGATGAGCGACCACGCCGCTTCTTGCGTCGACTTCCATCGCCCGCCGCTTCGCATCGACAAGATGCCGCGCGCGAGCCGCCCCGCGAGCGGGTGCTTCGGATCGATCGCGACGATCGCGCGGAGCACCATCGCGGTCGTGCGCGCCTCCGAGTCGAGCAGCACCGCGTACTTGTCGCCGAGGTTCTCGACCACCGTCGCCCCCGCCGTCGTCACGCGGAGGTGCCCTTCGATGTCGCGGAGCAGCTCGTCGATCGGCTTGCGATCCATCTTCGCGATCGCCATCGCGTGCGCGAGGAGCGCGCGCGCGAAGATGGGCAGCTTGTCGCGCTTCTCGTAGAGCTGCGTCGAGTAACCGGGATCCGCCTTTCCACCGACGGCGAGCACGTCGAGAATGAACGCGCGATCGACGAGACCGATCTCCTGATCGATCTTCGGCGACGCGAGCTGCTTTCGCAGGTACGCCACCGCGCGATCGATCACGTCGTCCGGCACGCGCCGCCCCGCCGCGCGCGACACCTCGAGTCCCCACAGCGCGTACGCCGTCACCCACGTGTCGCCGTACATCGAGTCGGGCCAATACCCGAAGCTCCCGTCCGGGCGCTGGTTCAACAGGATCTTCGCGATCGCTTCATCGACCGCGACGTCGACCTTCGCGGGCAACGGGATCTTGAACTCCTTCGCGAGCTCGCGCAGCGGAACGAGCGGGACGAGACGGCTCGTCAGCTGCTCGGTGCATCCGTACGGGTACTCGATGAGCTGCTCCGCGCCGTCCGCGAGACCGACGAGCGCCGTCGACGCAACGCGAACGTCGAGCTGCCCGACGTCGCTCCGCATCGCCTTCAAGTCGCCGATCCTCTCCGCCGCCGCTTCGGTCGTCTCGCCGTACAGCGCGACCGCTTCGAGCGACAGCGGCACCTTCACGTCGCGCGTGACTTGCACCGTGTCGCTCTCGCCGCCGCCCGACACCTTGAACGTCAGCTTCGCCGCGCCGACGTTCGGCGTCGCGATCGCCCAACGCACCTCGACGCTCGAGTTCGCCGGGAGCTGCAAGGTCCGCTTCGCGTCCCCATCGATCGTCGCGCCCGTCGCGGCGAGCGTCACCTCGACCTGCGTCGCCGCCATCCCCTTCGACGACACGACGACCCCCGCGTCCATCGCATCGCCCGCGCGCAGAAAGCGCGGCAGCGCGGGACGCGCCATCAGCGGCCGGCTCGCGACGATCTGCGCGTCGCCGAACCCGAAGCGATCGTCCTCACCCGCCGCGACCGCCATCAAGCGGTACGTCGTCAGGTTGTCCGGAAGCTTGAAGCGCACGTGCGTCTTTCCGTCCGCCGCCGTGATGATCGACGGCTCGAAGTGCGCGGTCGCGCGGAAGTCGGCGCGCATCCCGCCACCGCCGCCGCCCTCATCGCCTTTGTCCACGCCACTCCCCGCAAGCGCGGTCACGAAGACGCGCGCGAGATCGACGCGACTCTCCAGCGCGAACACGTTGAGCGATCGCGGCGACGAAAAAATCGGAAGCGGATCCGGCGTGCGGTACCCAGTCAGCATCAACACGCCTTCGTCGACCGCGAAGAACGTCACCTCGCTCTTCGTCCCCTTCCCCGCGCGATCGGTGACCGCGAGATCGACGTCGACCATCTCGCCCGGACGAAGCTCCTTCTTCGTGGGCAACACCGCGATCTTGAGCCGCCGCGCCTCCGGGTTGATCTTCAGCTCGGCGTACCCGAGCGCAAACGCCGGCGCGCCGATGTCTTGCCCCTTCGCCGGCTGCGCCTTCGTTCGTCCGCGCACGAGGTGCACCGCGACGAACGCGTTCGGCCGCATCTCGTCGGTGATCGGCACCGAGATCGTCGGCGTCGCCCCCGCGAGCGACACGCGCTCCTGCCGGTAGATCCCCGCGCGCTCGACCGTCACGAGCGCTTCTGCGTCGCGGAACGGGCTCTTCACCAAGATGCGCGCGGTGTCGCCGATCTCGTACGACTTCTTGTCGGTCACGAGATCGACGTGCGTCGAGTCGCTCATCGCCCAGCCCGCGCTCTCGCCCGCGCCGATGCCGTAGATCGACGCGCTCGACGAGATCGTGTTCCCGCGCGGATCCTTCGACGTCGCGTGCAGCAGAAAATACCCGACGTCCGGAAGCGTGAGCTTGCAACTCGACGGCGTCGCGCCCGTCTTGAAATCACAAACCGCGAGCGTCTTGTCGACCGGCTTCGACTCGTAGTGCCGCCCGTACTCGCCGCTCGCCTCGACGACCGAATGCCACGTCCGCCGCACGAGCTCGATCTTCACCGGCACCCCCGCGCGCACCTTTCCGCTCGGCTCGATCATCAGGATCTCCGGCTCGAGCACGGTCCCCTTCGCGGAGAAGAGATCCTTCGGTGGCTTCATCGCGACGTAGAACTCGCCGGGGTGCACGATGACGCTCGCGCGCGACGCGATCGTCTGACGCGCGACGTCCTCGATCTCCGCTTCGAAGCTGACGACCTCGGTCCCGCGCTGATGCGGAAGCGCGAGCGCAAGCGACGCCGCGAAGCTCCCCTTCGGATCGAGCGCGCCGTTGCCTTGCTGAAAGCGCGACGCGCGCTCGTTCGTGTCGGGCAAGTCGAACGAGAACGCATCGTCGTCGACGACCATCGCTTCGGCGCCAGGCGGCGTGAACGATCCCGAGCCGCGCGTCGCCGTGTAGCGAACCGTGCCGCCGCTCATCGGCGCGCCGAACAGGTAGTCGCCGCGCACCGCGAACGTCGCCTTGTCGCCGCGAATGTACGACGGATGATCCGGCTCGACCGCCACCTTGAACTCCGCGGCCTTGTACGCCGCGAGCTGGAACGACGCGGTCGCCGCGCGGTCCGGTCCTTCTTCTTTCTTGTTCCCGTCGACGAGCTCGCCGCGGATCTCGCCCGTTCCGAGGCGCGCCGTCGCCGGAAGCGCGACGTCGATCGCCGCTTCACCGAACGCGTCGAGCTTCGTCTTGGTCGTGAAGAACTTGTCGCCGTTCCCATCGAACGCCTCGATCGCGACCTCGCGCCCGACCGGCGTCTCCGTCCCGCGCGGCGTCGGCTTTCGGAAGATCAGCTTCGCCCGCACCGTCTCGCCCGGCCGATAGATCCCGCGCTCCGTGAAGAGCATCCCGAGTGGCTGCATCCGCCCCGACGGATCGTTGCTCGCGCCGTAACGCCACGGGCTCAGCATCTCGGAGACGCGGCGGTAGCTCCAGTCGCCGTCGGTGCGCGCGACGAGGATCGATTTGTCGTCGACGTTGCCGCTCGCCGTCACCGGATCGTATTTCTCGTTCGGGATCGTCGCGAGCCCGTTCGCGTCGGTCTTCGTCGCGAAGCGCTCGCCGTCTTTGCCGACGACCGCGACCGTCGCGCCGCTCACAGGCTTTCCGTCGGACAAGCGGCTGACCCAGACGAGGCTCCCGAAGCGGCTCATCTTCCCGGTGATCGCGAGGTCGGTCACCGACACGACGCGCGTGTCGGCGTCGACGCGCCCGCGCTTGTCGACGTAACGAATGCCGAGGAGCGCCGCGCCGCGCCCCTTCGTCCCCACGAGCTCGTCGACGCCGAACGAGCGCACGTAGTCGACGTTTTTGCTCGCGTTCGATTTCACCTCGGCGTACCGCCCGCCGGCGACGTGCCGCGCGCGATCGAACTTCTGCGACGGCCGCTCTCGGGAGGCATCCGCGAGCACGAACTCCGCGAGCGCCTTCTCGTCGAGCGCCGCCGTGACGAGCTCGTACGAGTCCAAGTTCACCGACGTGATCGGGATCTCGCGCTTCTTGCCGCCTTTGCTCGGCTCGAAGATCTCCCCTTCGAGCCCAATCTCCGCAGCCGGCGCGAGATCATCGGTCTCGAGCGTGAACGAAGCGTCGCGCGCGAGAACCTGCCCGTACTCGTCCTTGAGCCCGGCGGTCACGAGGATCCGGTACGAGCGCGCCGGCCGCATCCGCGCCGGAATGCTGATGTGCGCGCGCTTGTCGTCGTCGCCGGGAGGCGCGCCCCAATCGAGCTTGATCTTCGGCTCGACGCGCACGTGCGCGAGGACGTCCTTCATCGGCGCGCGGTTCGAGAGCTCGACCCGCGCCGACGCGCCCGGGATGCAGCGCGACTGCTGCGTCTCGCGCGAGCAGTCGATGTTCTTCACCACGAGCGGCCCGTACGTCCGGTAGTGGATCGGCTCGGCCTTGCCGATCGGCAGCGGCCCTTCGATGCCGTGCAGCGAAGGATCGAACTCGAGCGCCACCGGCGTGTCGAGCGGCAGCGGCGCCAGCGGAGTTATCCGCACGAGCATCTTGTTGTCGCTCTGCGGCCACGACGCCTTGAACGGCGCCGCCTTCGTCCCCTTCGCCTCGCCCACGACCACGCGCACTGCGCGCTCGATCTCGCGCGCGTCGACCGGCTGATCGAAGCGGACGTCGAACGTCGCCGTCGGCACGAGGTGCTGCTCGCCGTCACTCGGCTCGACCCGCGCGACGTGCGGCCGCGACGTCGCGAACGCGAACGTGTACTGCGTCGGAAGCACCGAGCCGTCGAGCGCCTTGGTCCCCGCCGGGACCGTGACCGCGTACTCGGTCGCGCGCGGCAAGCGCGGCTCGGGGGCGAAGATGATCGCGCTCGTCCCCATCCAACGCCACGCGCCGCGCGGTACCGTCGACGTCCCTTTGACGACGATGTTCGCGGGGCTCGGCGCTTCCTGCTCCGCGAGATCGAGCGGGCGCATCGAGCGGTTGAAGACGATCGTGACCTCGCTCGGGTCGATCGTCGCCCCCTTCGGCGAGGCGAAGACGACGCCGAACGCTTTCGTGCTCGCGCCGCCGCCCCCTTCGCCGCCGAGCTCGAGGGAGCGGGTCGGAGTGATTTGCGGTGCTCGCGCGCCGGGGAGGCAAGCCGCGATGAAGACGATGGCGGAGAGCGAAGCGAGGGCGAAGACGCGGGAAGGTTTCATCGTTGGGACGGTTCCGTAGAGGGGGGGGCGCGCGGCCGCAACTGCGACGGTGCGCCCGTGCCTACAACGCCCTGCAACGGGGTCGCATTCGACGTCGGGGAGCGTCTACGCCGTAGTGTTTCCCCGACCGCGGCGCCGCTTCTTGAAGAACTCACGCGCCGGACCGAGCGAGTCGCGAAGGGACTCGTCGTACCGCGACATCGTCCACAGCGCCGAATAGAGCGCCGTCGTCTCCCCCCACGCGCGCGCCTCCCAAACACGGAGCGTGTCCCGCATCGCCTGCGCGAGGAACTGAAGCCCTCCCTCGGCGATCCGCAAGCTCGCGGCCTGCGCCACGGAACGCTCGGCGCGTGACTCGCCTGCTTTGCCTGAAAGAAGACCGCGATCCCGCGCGACCCGGAGCACGAGCTCGACGACCGGGCCCGCGCGCGGCGGGAGCCTCAGCATCCCGCGACGGTGCTTCGCTTCGAGAAAGACGAGCACCGATTCGAGCTCGTTCGTGAGCGCCTTCACCCGCGCGTAGATGTCCTCGGCCTGCCCGTCGACGAGATGGTCTTCGCGTGGGCGAGCCGGCGCAGTCGCGTGAGCTGTTTTTTTCGAGCGGCTTGTCTTCGGTTTCTTTCGTTTTGTGACCATTTTCATTGTTGATGTTTCATCTTTTCGTTGGCTTCGCAACCTCTTGCATTACGTATGTTAATTTTAACATTCGTTATGTGAATAATGACATCGTCTATGTCTATTATTTCTTTCGTTTCGTTCCTTATTTACATCATGCTCGTGAACGTACACGTGCAGTTGGTAGTATTTTTAGCGCGCCACGCTAGCATTTTACCGAGCCTTCCCCCGCTCGGAAGAAAACCACCCCGCCAAGCGTACCCTTCCTTGATGCGGCTCCGATTGGCCCCGGTTTTCGTCGTCGCCGCGCTCGCCGGGCACTGCGCGCGACCGTCCGACGGATTCTCCGTGGCGTGCACCCGGACGCCGGTCGGCGCGAGCTTCGCGGCCGTCGACGCCCGCCTCGCCGCCTTCGGCGCCAAGCCCTACGAAATCATGGACGGCTTCGCCTGGCGCCGCTCGAACCTCTTCGGATCCGAGACCGACGCCTGCGACGTCGAATTCGACGTCAAAGGTGCCTCCGTCCGCGCCGCCTTCTTTCCTGCGGCGCGCTGACCGGCG
>JBBQXV010000336.1:0-9263 GCA_038209335.1 Polyangiales bacterium
CGTCTCGCGCGGTCACGCGCTCGGCGAAGGCGGCGCGGTCATCGTCGTCGAGGTCGGACGCAAAGCGACCGACGCTGCCCTCCACGACGACTGGGTCCTCCCGCACGAGATGGTCCACATGGCGTTCCCGTCGGTCGACGCGCGCCATCACTGGCTCGAAGAAGGGATCGCGACGTACGTGCAGCCGATCGCGCGCGCACGCGCCGGCGCGACGCCCGCGGCGGACGTGTGGACGGATTTCGCGAACGGACTGCCGAAGGGGCTGCCGCACCACGCGGATCGCGGCCTCGATCACGCGTCGACGTGGGGACGAACGTACTGGGGAGGCGCGATGTATTGCCTTCTCGCGGATCTCGAAATTCGAAAGCGAACCGGCAATCGCTACTCGTTCGACGACGCGCTCAAGGGGATCATCGCGTCAGGCGGAAATATCACGGTCGCGTGGCCGATCGAGCGCGCGCTCGACGCCGGCGATCGCGCGGTCGGCGTGCCGGTGTTGCGCGAGCTCTACGCGAAGATGGCCGATCGACCGATGCAGGTCGAGCTCGCGAATCTCTGGAGCACGCTGGGCGTGACGCAAGCGAGCGGAGCGATCGCGTTCGACGACGCGGCGCCGCTCGCGGCGTTGCGGCGCGCGATCACGGCGCCGCGCGCGACTCCCATCGGCGATGTCGCCGCGTGCCCTGCCCCGGCCGTCGGTGGAGGGCTCTTCGTGCAAAACGGAATCCGTCGCTGAGCTACTCGCCGAGCTGCTCGACCTCGCGCTGAATCGACAGCTCCGTCACGCGCGCCAGCAGCTCGTCTCGCTCGCGCGCGCGCATCGACTCGCGCATCCCGACGAGCGCGGCCGTCGCCTCCATCGCTTCGCGCTGCACCTCCGCCAGCGCGCGCTCGGCTCGTATGACCGCTTCGGCGCGCGCGGCTTTCCGAAGCGACAGCTCACGCGCGCCGCCTTCGTCGCCCGCGCAGAGCGCCGATCGCATCGCCGCTTCGAGGCGCGCGACATCGGCGCGCAACGCTTCGAGCTCTCCCGCCAGCCGATTCCGCGCATAGAACACCCCCGCGACGCTCTGCCGGATTCGTTCGTAGCGATCGTCGTGGCTCATGTCGGCTCCTTGTGATCGTCGGCGCGCATCCCGAGCTCGCGCATCTTTTGTTGAAGGCTCTGACGCGCGATCCCGATCGCCTCCGCGGCCTGCGAGATGTTCCCGCCGTGACGGCGCAGCGCCTCCGCGATGTACGCGCGCTCGAACTCTTCGACGTGACGTCGCTTCGCTTCGCTGAAGGGCAGCTCGTGCGCGACGGTCGCCACCGTCTCTCCCGACGTCGCGCCGCCGAGGCGCAGATCCGCCTCTTCGATGTGGGCGCCCGACGCGAGGACCGCGGCCTGCTCGACGACGTTCCGGAGCTCGCGCACGTTCCCAGGCCACGCATGCCGCGCGAGCCGCGCCATCGCCGCCGCGCTCACGCGTTTCTTCTCGCGTCCGAGCCGCACGCCGAGCTGCTCGCCGAACCGATCGACGAGCGCGGGCAAATCCTCGAGCCGATCGCGCAGCGGCGGCACTCTAATCTCGACCACGCGCAGCCGGTAATAGAGATCGCCGCGGTACGCGCCGCGCGCGATCTCCGCTTCGAGGTTGCGGTGCGTCGCCGCGACGACGCGCACGTCGGCGACGATCGGTTTGGTGCCGCCGACCCGCTCGAACGATCGCTCTTGAAGGACGCGAAGCACCTTGGCTTGCGTCTCGAGCGGCATGTCGCCGATCTCGTCGAGGAAAATCGTCCCGCCGTCCGCGGCCTCGAAGCGTCCGATGCGCCGCGCGCTCGCCCCCGTGAACGATCCCTTCTCGTGCCCGAAGAGCTCGCTCTCGACGAGCTCGCGGCTGATCGCGGCGCAGTTGACCGCGACGAACGGCCGCCGCGCGCGCGGACTGTGATCGTGGATCGCCTGCGCGACGAGCTCCTTCCCCGTTCCGCTCTCGCCGCGCACGAGCACCGTGAGATCCGTCTCCGCGACCTTCTTCATCTGCTCGAACACGCGCTGCATCGCCGCGCCCGCGCCGATGAGCGACTCGAAGCCGTAGTCGCGCCGCACCCGCTCGAGGAGCAGGCGATGCTCGCGTTCGAGGCGCGTCCGCTCGAGCGCGCGCGTCACGACGAGGCGCATCTCGTCGTTGTCGAACGGCTTCGGGACGTAATCTTCGGCGCCCGCCTTCATCGCAAGGACGGCGATCTTCTCCGAGCCGTGCGCGGTGATCATCACCACCGGCGTCTGCGGATGCGCCTCTTTCGCGGCACGCAAGACGTCCATCCCCGTCGCGCCCGCGCCGAGCGCGAGATCGGTCAGCACGAGATCGAACATCGGCTCGTCGCGCAAGAAGCGCATCGCCTCGTCGCCGGAGTGCGCTTGCGTGACCTCGTAGCCGAGGCGCTTCAAGAGCCCCGCGAGCGCGAGCTGAATCGCGCGCTCGTCTTCGACGACCAAGATCCGCGGCGCGCTCATGCGTCACCGCCGTTCGTGCGACCTGAACGCGGCAACACCGCCGTGAGCTCCGCGCCTCCGCCGACGTTGGCGCACGCTTCGAGCGTGCCGCCGTGCGCCTCGATGAGCTTGCGCGAGATCGCAAGACCGAGCCCGGTGCCGCTCGGCTTCGACGTGTGGAACGGCGTGAAGATCTTCTCGAGATCCGCCGCGGGAATTCCCGGCCCGTTGTCGCGCACGCGAATCCACACCTCGGTCCGCGCGAGGTTCTCTCCCGCGGCGACGTCGACACGCGCGTTCGGCGTTCCGCTCGCGTCGAGCGCGTCGAGCGCGTTGCCGACCAAGTTGATGACGACGCGGCGAAGTTTCTCGGGATCCGCGCGGAGCGCTCCCGGATCGTCGATCTGGCGTGTCACCTCGACCTTGCTCTTCGCGATCCGCTCGCGAAACGTATCGAGCGCAGACTCGATGACCTCGCCGACGCGTACGTCGCGCATCGCGATCTCTTCGTCGCGCGCGAACCGCAGCAAATGCGAAATCGATCGCTCCACGCGGTCGAGCTCTTCGAGCGCGACGCGTGCATATTCCACGTTCTCCGCCGACGAAGGATCCTCGCCCATCTGCGCGACGAGGCTCCGCGCGGCGGTGATCGGGTTGCGAATCTCGTGCGCGATCGACGCCGAGAGCTGTTCGAGCGAGCGCGCGTGGCGCCCTTCGATCTGCCGCTTCTCCGCCGTCACGCCGGTGCGTACGCGGGTCTCGATCTCCGTCGCCGTCCACCGCTCGCGCAGCATCGGCGCCATCACCGCGAAGAACCCGTGCGCCGCCAGCCCGATTCCCCACGAGAGCATCACCACCGCCGCGACGAAGAAGCCCGCCGTGACGAGGAGCAAGAGCCCCGTCGCGCCATAGACGACCGCGTGCCCCAAGAATCCAATCTTGCGATTGGCCATGCTGTGCGCGCGTCGATACGCCTTCGACTCGAGGGCGAGCGCGCGAACGTCGGGCGGACTGTCCTGCATGGTGGCTCGCGCCGATGGTACCCCGTTCACGCGACGTGGTAGCGGCGCGGCGAGAGTCCGAACCAATTCCATGCTCGCTCCGTGGTGGAAGTGATGAGGCCGACGCGTTCGCAGAGTCGATGGACGGGCCTCAGGCCGTCGTGGACGCGCGCGCGGTGGAGCTCGCTCTGGTGCGCTTCGCGGACGACATGCCGCGGGATCGCGTGCGCCTTCACGACGTCCGACGGGACGCGAAGCATCGGCGCGACCGTCCCCGCGAGGATGAACGGCGCGTAGATGCGAAGCTGAAGCCGTCGCAGCGTCGACATGCGCGGCACATGCTCTTCCATGAAGCGCGTCGCGAAGCAGAGATGACGCGCCTCTTCGGTGATGTGGATCTGCATGATGCGACGAAGGAGCGGATGCTGCGCGCGCTCGCTCGCGACCGTCTGGCGCTGGATCCAATCGATCGGCGTCTCGCCCGCGAGCACGTGCAAGAAGAAGCATTCGGGGAACGTCCGCCCCATCGGCGGCACGCGACGCGATCCGTGCGCCTCGAACGCGCTGAGGCCGCGCGCGTCGACGCCGCTGCGATTGATGAACTCTTGGAACATCAGCGAGTGCTGCCCCTCTTCGATGACCTCATGGTAGGCGTACCGAAATTCCGGTGAGCGGTTCGGCCGCGACGACGCGAACTCGAGGAGACCTCGGCTGAGGATCCCTTCGAACTCGACGCCGGTGCGCATCATGCTCGCCGTCACGTGCAGTCCGATCCGCGCGCGCGACGACTGCGGCAGCGCGCGGTACCACGCCGTCTGCCCGAGCGGATCGCCGTCGCCCAGCTCGAAGCGCGGATCGTCCGACTCGATCCGGTTGTCGGGATGATCCCACTCGACGTCCGCGTAGGCGTCGTACCGCTTCGTCACCGATCGCGCGCTCAACCGCGCGAGCACGTCGTCGTACGCTTCGCGCACGCGCGCGGGTCTCGTCGGTGAATTCGTCTGCGTCTCGATCTGCATCGTGACCTCCGCGGCCCTCATGTGCGACGCGCGTGCCGTCGCACGGCGCGAGCGATGTCGCGCGTTTGCGCGCGGAGAGGTGCAGCGAACGCGCTGCAGGTGCAGTAGAACCACTGCGCATGAAGGCGCCGATCATCCGCCCCGCCGTCGAGGCCGATCTCCCCGCGGTCGTCGCTCTCTTCGCCACGCCCGATGAAGGAAACGCGAAGCACGAGAACGTCGGGCCGCCGCTCCCGTCGTGCTACGGCGACGCGCTCGCGGAGATCACGCTCGATCCCAACAACGCGCTCCTCGTCGCCGACCTCGACGGGCGCGTCGCCGGCGTCTTCCAGCTCACGTTCATTCGGCACGTCGCGAACATGGGCGCGCTCATCGCGCAGATCGAAAACGTCATCGTCGATCCCGCGCTGCGCGGCCATGGCATCGGTGAGACGATGATGCGTTTCGCGATCGACGAGTCACGGCGCCGCCGCTGCTTTCGCGTGCAGCTGACGTCGAACAAAGTCCGCGCGCGCGCGCACCACTTCTACGAGCGCCTCGGCTTCGTCGCGACGCACGAAGGGATGAAGCTCGTCCTCTGACGCCCGCCGCTCACGGCGCGCAGCAGATCGTCTCTTCGCCGACCAGCGCGAGGTTCTGCGGAGCGGGTGCGGCGCCCGGCGCGCAGGTGACGTTCGATGCGGTGCCCGTGTACTTGTAGGAGCTGTACGACTGGTTCGTGCCCGACGGATGGCAGACGTCGTCGACGGCGAGCACGTGCGGCATGCTCGTGCATTGGTTGTCGCGGTAGAGCGTCATCGTTCCGCTGCACTTCGCGCCGACGCTGCAGGGGCACGCCGCGCAGGTGTAGCTCACGTCGGAGCCGACCCTGTGCTTCACCGTCATCGGCGCAGGGCACGCTTGATTTCCGGCCATCGCGATGCACGCGGAGTACGCCGCAGGCAGCGTCGGCGTGCATTGGTTGCCGTTGCAACCCGCCGCGGCCGGGCTGTCGGGCTGGCAGACGCGCGCGCGTCCCGCGTACGTGACGTTCTGTTTCTGCAGCGCGCCGGCTGACGTGCACGCGCCGCCCGTCGGACCGGACGGCGTCAGCTTGAGCTCGAGGTTGTTGAGGGTCCCCGTGTACATGTCGGTGCCGCAGCTTCCGGCCGGCGTGTTGTTGTTCTGAGGAGGGCTGCCGGCGGTGCCGCATTGGCCGCCGCCGAAATCGAAGGCGACCTTCACGGCACCCGACGAGCAGTCGGGCTGCGTTCCGATGGAGCACGTCGCGCATCCGCACGCCGTCGCGCCGGCGTTCGGGCCTTCGACGACGTCGTTCGCCGCGGCGCCGGCGAAGCCGGTCGGGCACGCGGGCGGCGTGGCCACGGTGTCGATGGCGACGAGCGTCCAACCGGTCGGAACGACGATGCATCCCGTCGCGAGCGTGCACGTCGCGGTGTCGGGCGCGACGTCGCGCGGCGCGTCGAGCTGCACGTCGATGGCCGTGTCGCTCGCCGCATCGAGCCCACTCGCGTCGCGCGCGTCGGCCATCGAGCCGTCGGTCACGGAGCCGTCGCCGACGTCGCTCGCCGCGTCACCCGAGGTCACGTCCGCGCCGCCGTCCGCGCCGAGGATCACGTCCGCGACGTTTCCGTCGAGCGGCGCGGCGGCGTCTCCGTCGTCGACGAGCGTCCCTTCGATGTCGAGCCCACATGCCGCGAACATCGCGCAAGCGGCCGCGACGCCTAGGGATGACAACGTGCGCACGCCGGACGCCACGTCTCCATTGTGCACGGGGACTCGTCGCGCCGCCACGTCCCGTCGACGCGCTCGAGCGTGATAACCTCGCCGCATGAGCGCTCGTGTGGGTGCATTCGTTCGAAGTGTGCTCATCGGTTTCGTGTGCACGGCGGCATCGGCGGCGTGCTCGCCACCCGCGGAATGCACGGCGCTCCTCGAGTCGCGCGATCAAGATCTCAAGACCCTCGATGCGCTCGCCACCTACGGCGATTCGGTCGATGCGAAGCAATCCGCGGACACGTCGCGCGCGTTTCGCGACGCCGCCACGAAGCTCAAGGCGAGCATCGCGCGGATCGACGCGCTGACGCCGAGCAGCAGCGCGCTCGCGCGCCTGGCCAAGCTCTATACGTCGAGCTCGAAGGAGATCGCGGCGTCGCTCGAAGAGCTCGCGGTCCGTTACGAGAAGCTCGGCTACGCGCAAGAGAAGTTCGCGGGGGCGAACGCACGCGTGCAGACGACGCGCGCGAAGATGGCGACCGCGTGCCGGGCGACGCCGATTCCGGTCGGGTGCGACGGCATCAAGCCGCTCCTCACGCAACCGATCGTCGACGAGGGCGCGCGCAAGCAGATCATCCGCGACTTCGAGACCGTGAAGATCGATCCGTCGTTGGTCGCGACACGGACCGAGATCATCGCTGCGCTCAAAGAGATGGACGTCGCGCGCAAGGAGCTCGACGCGCTCGGTCTCGTCGCGCGGCCGGTGCTCGCGACGACGACGATGTCGCAAGCGGGGCGAGACATCGCCACGCAGTGCGGACAAAAGTAGTCAGCCCATCCCGAACGTCGCGCGCGCCGCCGCGTGCTCCGGTGTCTGCGCGCCCGATTCGTCGCGCACTTCGTACGGGGGTTCGACGATCGCAGGCTCACGACGCGCTTCGCGATCCTCGGAGGAGGGCGGCTCGTCCTCGACGCGACGACAGCAGAAGAGCGAGAAGAGCGCCGCCGCGCCGCGCTTGGGGACGACGTCGCGCGACGTGACGAGCGCGAGCTTCGTCTCTTCGCACGCGCGCTCGGCCCGCGCGCGCTGCGCGGTCGGAAAGCAAAAGACGAAGCGTGCGTCCGCCGACATCGCGTCGCGCGCGGCGCGGCAGTAGTCGCGGATGTCGCCGCGCAGCTCGAAGCGCGCGTGCGCCTTCTGCGGATCCGCGGGCACGATGCCGTCTTTGACGTCGAAGTACGGTGGGCTCCCCGTGACGAGATCGAACGTCTCGCCGACGAGCCGGACGTCGCGCAAGTCACCGTGGATCGCGCGCACGCGTGACGTGAGCCCGTTCATCGCGACGTTCTTCTCGAGGAGCGCGAAGCTGACCTCTTGCGCCTCTATCGCCGTGAGCATCGCGCGCGGCGATCGCCAGAGGACGAGAAGACCGACGGTCCCGATGCCGCTCCCGAGATCGAGGACCTTCACCGGATCGCGCACGTGCTCGGCCGCGTACCACGCCGTCAGCAGATCGTCGGTCGAGTGGCGATGACCGCGCTTGCGCTGCGCGATCTTCCAATCGCGCGTGAGCCCGTCGATCGTGAGCTCGTCGCGATCGATCACGTCGCGTCGCCGAGGTAGCGCGCGATCGACGACACCTGACCGAGCCGCACGCCCGCGCGCCCCGTCGCCCAGTGCGGCGCGTCGACGCCGGAGCGCGCGACGAAGTCATCGAGCGTCCCGACCTTCCCTTTCGCGAAGACGCGCGCGACGTGTCGGAGATCGAGCCGCGCCTCCGGGAAGTGACCGCCCGCCGCGGCGAAGAGCGCGGTCCCGTAGCGACCCCACGAGCAGACGACGTCGGTGTCGCGCACGAACGCACGCCAACGCGCGAGCAAGTCGTCCATCGTTCCGCCCGACGCGAGCCGCTCCGCGTCGAGCCCGACGTACGCCGGTGTCCGCGGCGCGAGTGGATTCTTGGGCGCCGCGACGACGTCGAACGTCTCGCCGGTCGAGAGGCGCCGCGCGACCCAATGGACGATCTCGTCCTCGTAGACGGCGCCGCTCTGCCTCGCGCAGTACGGCCACGCGTTCGCTTCGCCCGCGACGCACACGAGATCGTTCGCGCGTTCGCGGAGGATCGCCGGCACCTGCGGCCGACGCGGCGGCTTCGGCGCGCGCTTGTGCTTGTGACGAAGGCGGCCGCCCTGAAAGCGCTCGGCGCACGCGATCTGCGCATCGACCATGGCGCGAAACGGCGCGAGCAGCGCGCGGAAGCGCTCGCCATCTCCTTCGAGCGCGCCGAGCACGTGGACGAGCGCTTCGATCGTCGAGACGCACGTCTCGTTCGGCTCGCGTCGAATGCGGTACTCGCTCGGCGAAGGCGGCGTGAACGCGTAGCGCGGCAACGCGGCGAGCTCGGGGTTCTCGCGCACGACCTTCTTCGTCTGCCACCACGTTCCATCGACGACGACGAGCGTCACCGGCCCCTTCGGCGGATCGCGCACGACGTCGATCGCGCCTTCACCCGGGTAGAGGAGCACCGCGGGGCGCGACGGATCCGAGAGAGCGCGCGCGAGCGCCGTCGATCCGCGCCAATGAACGCCGACGTGGATCTCCGAGTTCGGCAAACAGAGCGACGCCATCCGCGCCGTGCCGATCGGCACGTCACGCTCGCGCGGATGCTGGAGCAGGACGACGCGCGTCGTCGTAGCGATCGGCGTGACGTGCGCGCAGTAGCAGACGCTCTCCGGCCGCCGGCATGCCGCGCAGACGGCGCGCGGCTCGAAGGCACGCACGGAATCGAACGCGGCGGTCGTCGTCACGCGCCTCTCCTAGCACGCTTCGTGCGGCGGTCAGCCGCGGGGAGCGCGGCGCCGCCCTTCCTCTATACTCCCGTACGATGACGCCGGCAGAGTGGAAGGTCTTCTACGCGCGCGAACGCGCGGCCCTCGGCGACGTGGGGTTGCGTGAGCTCTTCCTGCGCGCGCCGGACATCGCGTGCCCGCCGCGCGGCGCGGTCGTCTTCCCGCACACGCGCCTCCAGGAATCGGGACACCTCG
>JBBQXV010000337.1:0-9182 GCA_038209335.1 Polyangiales bacterium
AGAAGAGGAGCCCGAGCGAATACAAATCCGATCGCGCGTCGATCGTCTTCGCGTCGATCTGCTCCGGGCTCATGTACTGCAGCGTCCCGATGCTCTGCGTGTTCGTCGCGTGCGCCGCTTCGAGCACCTTCGCGATCCCGAAGTCCATCACCTTCACGACACCGTGCGCGTCGAGCATCACGTTCTCGGGCTTGAGATCTCGATGGATGATCGGCGGCTCTTGCGAGTGCGCCGCCACGAGCGCGCGCGCGATCTGGAGCACGACGTCGACCGCTTCGTGCCACGGCACGCGCCCGCGATCGTTGAGCACGGTGCGCAGCGTCTTGCCGTCGATGAACTCGAGCGCCATGACGAGCTGCCCGTCGACCTCCATCGACGCGAGGCTCCGCACGATCCCAGGGTGCTCCAAGTGCGCGAGGATCTGCATCTCGTTCAAGAAGAGGCGCCGCCCGTCTTCGTGGCGCGTCAGCTCCGGGCGCAGCACCTTGAGCGCGACGCGCCGCTTGGTGAGCCGCTCCTCGGCCTCGTAGACCTTGCCCATCCCACCTTCGCCGACGAGTCGCCGGACGAGGTACTCCCCGATTCGTTCCATGGTGGTTCCATCGTACGGACGACGCGCGCCGACGATCTACTCGACGCGCGGAGCTTCACCACGCAGCGCGTCGCGCATCATGTCGTTCATCCCCATGGCGAGATCGCTCGGCAAATCCGCCTCGGCGAACAGCCCGACCTCGCGGATTTCGAGCGGATTCACGGGCGCGCGGACCGGCTCGGCGATCGCGCACTCGACGACGATCGTCACGGCGTGAAACCGCGGATCGCGATCCGGACGCGAGTAGACGCCGACGATCCGCACGATTTCGCTCGTCTCGACCCCCGCCTCTTCGACGAGCTCGCGCGCCAGGCCGTCGCGAAGCGTCTCGCCCCATTCGAGCGTCCCGCCCGGCAGCGCCCACGTTCCCGTGTCCGCGCGTCGGATCAAGAGCCAGCGTCCGTCGGCCGTGCGCGCCGCGGCGGCGATCCCGACGACCGGTCGACGCAAGAGATGACGCGCGACCTCCTTCAACAACGTGAGCGCGCCCTTCGGCAGGGCAAGCGGAGCGAAGCGCATGGGTGCGGGAGCATGATACAAGCCGCGGTATGAAGCTCGTCACCTTCCGCATCGACGCAGCATCGACGCACGATCGCGCGGGCGTCCTCGTGGGCGCCGCTGGAAAAGAGACCGTCGTCGATCTCGCGCACGCCTTCGCTTGGTACGAGCACCAGGCCGGACGCCGATGCGACGCGGCGCACGTCGCCGATCGCTACGGCAAAGGGGTCCTCGGATTCGTCGAGCACGACGCGGACGCGCGCCCCGCGGCCGATGCGCTCGTCGCCCTCTTCGCCGAGTCGAAGCTCCCCGCGTCGCACGAAGGCACGCGCCTCACGCACGCGCTCGCCGACGTGACGCTCCGCGCGCCGATCCCGCGCCCGCCGTCCATGCGCGATGGCTACGCCTTCCGTCAGCACGTCGAGACCGCGCGAAAAAACCGCGGCCTCGAGATGATCCCCGAGTTCGATCAGTTCCCCGTCTTCTACTTCACGAACCACCAAGCCGTCGTCGGGCCGGGCGAGCTTCGCGTTCAGAAGATGCAAATGGATCGCCTCGATTTCGAGCTCGAAGCGGCGATCGTCGTCGGCAAGGAAGCGAAGAACCTCACCGCCGCGAACGCGGACGACGCCGTCTTCGGCTTGACGATCATGAACGACTTCTCCGCGCGCGTCGTTCAGATGGAAGAGATGAAGCTGTCGCTCGGTCCGGCGAAGGGGAAAGACTTCGCGACAGGTCTCGGGCCGTGGCTCGTCACGAAAGACGAGCTCGCGCCGCGCCTCGTGAACGGCGGCGCGCGCACACCGAAGGGTAACGCGTACGATCTCGAGATGCGCGCGTTCGTGAACGGCGTGCAGGTGTCGCGCGGCAACGTGAAGGAGATGAACTGGACCTTCGCGCAGATCATGGAGCGCGCGAGCTACGGCGTGACGTTGCATCCGGGCGACGTCATCGGCTCGGGGACGTGCGGCACCGGGTGTTTCCTCGAGCTGAACGGATCGAAGATCACGAAGGACCAGTGGCTCAAGCCGGGCGACGTCGTCGCGCTCGAGATCGATGGCCTCGGTCGCCTCGAAAATTCGATCGCCCTCGACGACGCCTGACTACGAAGCGCGCGCGATGACGTGACGCTCGAAGAAGCGTCGCACGCTCTTCATCGCCCACGTGTCGACCCAGCGATCCTCGTCGAGCCCGGCGTACCATCCGACGTGACCGCCCGATTCGCTCCACGCGACCTCGGCGCACGGCGGCAACACGCCGAGGAACGGCTTGACCGTCGCGCCCGGCACCATCGGATCGTCTTCCGCATGAACGAGGAGCGTCGGCACGCGCACGGCGTGAAGATACGGGCCCGAGCTCGATCGCGCGTAGTAGTCGTTCGCGTCGCGGAAGCCGTGGGTCGGCACGACGACGATCTCGTCGTACTCGCGGATGTTTCGCACGCGCCACAGCAACTTCGGATCGAACTTCACGTCCTTCGGATGCGCGCGCGCGAACTCCACGGCCTGACCGATGAGCCCCTTCAACACCCACGCGCGGTACGGCAACGTGCGAATGCGCTCGAGCACCTTGGACACCGCGACGAGATCGAGCGGCGCCGAAACGGCCGCGACCGCGGCGAGCTTCGACGGGCACTCGGCGACCGCGGCGCCCCACTCGCCCGCGAGCTTGAGCGTGACGTTGCCGCCGAGCGAGAAGCCGAGCACGCCGATCGACGCGACGCGCGGATCGCGCGCGAGGTGCTCGACGACCCGACGCGGATCCTGGCTCATCCCCGCGTGGTACATCGAGCGCGCGGTTTGCAGTCCTTCGCCGGCGCCGCGGAGGCTGATGCGCACGACGTGCATGCCGACGCGGTGGAGCGCACGCGCGGCGCGGACGACGTACGCGCTCTCGCTCGTCCCGCCGACGCCGTGGATCACCAGCGCGGTCGCGCGAGGCTCGGGGCCTTCGTGCCACCACGCGCGTCCTACGATCTCGTCGCCGTCGTCCATCGTGAAGAGGACGCGTTCGTCGACGGTGCCCGGCGGCGTGAGCGCGCGTCGCGCGTGCAACGGCAGCGCGGCGCCGAGCGTCTGAAGGTGGCGGTTTCGGAGCCACCGCGGCGCGCGGAACGGCTCTTCGTTGGAGCGTCGAGAGAGCATCGCGCTTGCATCTAGCACAGCCTGGACGTACCTCATTTCTGAGTTACGCTTTCGCGAACGTGCAACCCTTCGACTCCCGGATATCCTCGCGCCCCATGCCCACGCTCCGCCGATTCACCGTCGTCCCGCGTCTCCCCGCGCCGCTCGAGCGGCTCCGCGACATCGCGCACAACCTCTGGTGGGCGTGGGCGCCCGTCGCGCGCGAGCTCTTCGTGCGGATCGATCCTGACCTCTGGGAGACCGTCCACGGCAACCCGATCGAGCTCCTCTCGAGCATCGATCAGGCGCGCCTCGACGAGCTCGCGACCGACGACGCGTTCTTGAGCCACCTCGAAGCCGCGTGGCAGACGTTCCAACGGTACATGTCGCGCGAAGGGTGGTTCTCGCGCACGTTCCCGAAAGCGTCCGGCGCGCGCATCGCGTACTTCTCGATGGAGTACGGCCTCCACGAGTCGCTCCCGATTTACTCCGGCGGCCTCGGCGTCCTCGCCGGCGATCACCTGAAGACGGCGAGCGATCTCGGATTGCCGCTCGTCGGCGTCGGCCTCGCGTACGCCGAAGGGTACTTCCGCCAAGTGCTCAACGACGACGGCTGGCAAGGGGAGCGTTACCCGATCAACGACTGGCATCGCCTCCCCGTTCAGCCCGTCCTCGACGGCACCGGCAAGCGTCTCTTCATCCAAGTGCAGTACCCCGATCGCGTCGTCCACGCGCAGCTCTGGCGCGTGCAGGTCGGGCGCGTGCCGCTCTTCTTGCTCGACGCGAACCTCGAGGTGAATACTCCTGCGGATCGATCGATCACCGGACCGCTCTACGGCGGCGATCAAGAGTTCCGCGTGCGGCAAGAGATCATGCTCGGCATCGGCGGCACGCACGCGCTCGAGGCGGTCGGGCTCTCGCCGACGGTCTGCCACATGAACGAAGGGCACTCGGCGTTCCTTGCGATCGAGCGGATCGGTCGCGTGATGCGCGAGCGGAACGCGTCGTTTCAGGTCGCGAGCGAGGCGTGCTCCGCGGGGCTCATCTTCACGACGCACACGCCGGTGCCGGCGGGCAACGACGCGTTCGAGCCGAAGCTCGTCATGCGTTACCTCGAGCCGTACCGCGCGCCGCTCGGTTTGTCGGAGGACGATCTGCTCGCGCTCGGCCGCGTGCATCCGCACGACGCGGGCGCGTCGTTCTCGATGCCGGTCCTCGCGATGCGCGCCGCGGATCACTACAACGGCGTGAGCGCGCTGCACGGCGAGGTGTCGCGCAAGATGTGGAGCGCGCTCTGGCCGGACTTGCCGGTGCACGAGATCCCAATTCAGTCGATCACGAACGGCGTTCACTCGCCGTCGTGGATCGCGAACGAGCTCGGTAGCCTCTACACCCGCTACCTCGGGCCGCGGTGGGCCGAGGCCAGCGACGATCCGGAGATCTGGGCGCGCACGAAAGAGATCCCGGACGCCGAGCTCTGGCAGGTGCACGAGCACCGTCGGCATCGCCTCGTCACGCTCGCGCGTCGTTGGCTCACCGGCGCGGCGCGGCGTCGAGGCGCGGGCCGCGAGGAGATCACGCGATGCGAAGAGGCGCTCGATCCGCGCGCGCTCACGATCGGCTTCGCGCGCAGGTTCGCGACGTACAAGCGCGCGGCGCTCCTCTTCAGCGATATCGATCGCGTCAAGCGTCTGCTCGGCGATCCGGATCGCCCGGTGCAGCTCGTCTTCGCGGGCAAGGCGCACCCACAAGACAAAGGCGGCAAGGAGCTCATTCGCTCGATCGTCCACGCGAGCCGCGACGTCGGCCTACGCGGCAAGGTCGTCTTCATCGAGGACTACGACATGCGCATCGCGCGCGCGATGGTGGCGGGCGTCGACGTGTGGCTCAACACGCCGCGCCGTCCGCTCGAGGCGAGCGGCACGAGCGGAATGAAGGCGGCCGCGAACGGCGCGCTCAACGTCAGCGTGCTCGACGGATGGTTCGCCGAGGCGTGGAAAAACCAAGGCACCGAGATCGGCTGGGCGATCGGCCAAGGCGAGGAGTACACCGACAGCGAAGGCGACGACGTCGAGGCCGAGCTCCTCTACGATTTGCTCGAGCGCGAGGTCGCGCCTCTCTTCTTCGAGCGCGATCCGCGCAACGGGATCCCGCGCGCGTGGGTCAAGCGGATGAAGGCGGCGATCTCGACGCTGGTGCCCGAGTTCAACACGATGCGCATGGTTCGCGAGTACGCCGAGCGGTTTTATGTACCCGCGGTGAAGCTCTCGAACGAGATGATGGATGGCGATCTCGTGCGCGCGAAGGAGCTCGCTTCGTGGAAGCAGCGCGTTCGCGAGGCGTGGCCGAACGTCGGCGTGCGCGACATCGCGCTGAAGTCGTCCGTCGAGCTGCAGGTCGGCGAGCGGATGTGCGTCGACGCGGTCGTGAAGCTCGGCGCGCTCGCGCCGGACGACGTCGCGGTCGAGCTTTACCATGGCCCGACGTCGGGCGGTCACGAGCTCGCGCACGGCGAGATCGTCCGGATGAAGCTGGTCGACGAGCTCGGCGACGGCCTCTACCGATTCAGCGGCGAGATCCCGACGCACGCGAGCGGCGCGCACGCGTTCGCCGCGCGCATCATGCCGTGGAACGCGGCGATGACTCACCCGTACGAGACATCGCTTCTTCGCTGGGCTTAGGGGGATCTTTCGCCGCTTCACGCAGAGGGCGCGCCGTCACATGCACTGCGGCGCGAAGATGTGCACCGTCGCGCTCTGGTTCATCATGTCGTCGGCCGCGAGCGCGTATGCGTACGTGCCCGACGAGGCCGCGCCCACGCTGTTCACGTCGACCGGCAACACGTAGCGGCGTCCCGGGAGGAGCGACGCGGGGAGCATCGTGCGCGACGCGACCTGCACGCTCGCCTGCTTCGTCGGATCCTGCTTCGCCGCGGCGATCACGAGCGCGGTGTTCGCGTCGATCCACGCCATCGGTCCGGCGACCGACGATCCGTAGCCGATCGGCGGCTGGTACGTCTCGACGTCGATCTTCACCGTCTCGGTGAACGCCGTCGCTTTCGCGTCGGCGACGAGCCATGTCATCCGCGCCACCGCGGTGTTGAACGTTCCGCCATCAGGCGTGTTCGTCACGGGCGCGGCCCAGAGGAGGCTGCCGTCGCCGCCCTGCGCGAAGAAGCCTTGGGGGTAGACGGTCCCCATGTCCGTCGCCGTCACTTCGCCTGCGTTCTGCGCGTTCGATGTCCCCGCGCCGTTCTCGAAGCTGAACGACGCGAGGTAACCCGACGTCACGTTGGCCCAGTGGTACGTCACGAGGCGCGCGCCGCTCGCGGCCTGGACGCTCGCGCCCATCGCGATCCCCGGGGACGCGAGGAGGCTGATCGACGTCGAGTCTTGGATCGGCGCGTTGACGAGCACGGTCGGCCACGCCTTCGCGGAGTCGGGGTGCACGAGGAAGATCGCGCCGTCGCTGCTCGGGAAGACCTCGGGCACGCTCGGCTGCGGGTAACCGACGAAGACGGTCTTCGCGGAGAACGCAGTGACGAACGGATTCTGCGGGACGTCGAGCGACGCGATCGCGAGGTGGTACGTCGGGCCCGAACCAACGACGTTGCCGATGAAGTAGATGCGTCGTCCGCTCGCGACGATGCGCGACGGAAGGAACGGCACGCCGCCGACCGGCACGACGGGCGGTGCCGAGTTCGCGGGATCGCCGACCTGGTACGCGACGACGCCGTTCGTCGTGCCGACGAAGACGAACGGATACGCCGCCGCGAAGCAGCGCGACGGATTCCCGCCGCATCCCACGCCGCCGGTCGTCACCTTGAACGACGACGCGTGGAACCCGAACGACGCGGGCACGGAGCACGTGTTGGCCATCGTGTCGCACGCGGCCGACTGGCACGAGGCGACGGGACAGACGTCGACCGCGCAAAGATGGATCGCGAGATCGCAGTGCGTGGTCTTCACGCACGCGCTCGTGATCTTGCAATCGGAGTCTTGGTTGCAGAAGCCCGGAGGCGGAAGTTGCGTCGCGTGATCGCCGTTGCCGTCGCCGCCCCCTGCGCCGTCGTCGGGGCTGCCGTCGCCCCCGGCCGTGCCGCCGTCGGTGCCGGCGCCGATGAGCGACGCGTCGAGCCCCAGTGAGCAGCCCGCGACGATGATCCCCGCGATGGCGAGGCAAGGGGCACCCACGACCGCGAACGCGACGCAGGGGAGAACCCAGCGCGCGCGCATCAGAACGTCCCTCGCAGCACGGCGCCGCCGAGCGTCGGCGTGAGAACGAGCGACGTCGTCTGCGGTTCGTCTTTCTTCTCGGCATCCGGCGGGGGCTCGTGCGCCGCGGCGGCCGGCTTCGACGTCGGCCACAGTACGAGCGCGAGCCCGCCCGCGACGAACACCGCGCCGCCGATGAACGCGAGGTTCGTCCACGTCTGCAGCGCCGACGCATGATCGAAGCCCTCTTGCGACGGTCGCGCGACGTACGCATCGCGCGCGCCGTTCGCTTGCAATCCGAGGATGATGCCGCTCACGAGCGCCGCGCCGCCGAAGCCGATCGCGCCGAAGCCGATGCCGCGACGAACCTTCGGACCGGACCCGTCGTCGACCGGAGGCGCGGCGGGCTTGGGCGGCTCGGGCGTCGGCGTGGGCGGAGGGGGCGGCGGCTCCTTCTTCGTCTCGGGCGGCGGCGGCGTGAGCTCGAGCTTCAACGGCTGCCCGATCGTCAGCGTCACCGTGCGCCGATCGATCTGCTTGTCGGGCGAACGTCCCGTCACCGTGTGCGTCCCCGCCGATCCATGCAGCACGGCTGGCGTCGGGAGCTCGGTGTTCGAATCGAGCTGCACGCGCCAGCCGTCGGGTGCCGTCACTTCGACGCGACCGAGCACGAGCTGCAGCGCGGCGAGGCGATCCCTCGCGCTAGCCGCTTTGTCCGCGGGCAAATTCGGAAGCGCGAGGCAGCGCGCGAAGTCGTCGGCCGCGCGCTCGGGTTGATCCGAGAGCTCCCACGCCGTGCCCGCCGTATAGAGCGCGATCGCGCTGGGAACCGCTGCGGAGGCTGCCTCGAAGTGGAGCGCGGCTTCACGGAAACGACGCGACTGGTATGCCTGAAGCCCCGCGTTGTAGCGCTCGCGCGCGACCTTCGCGGGATCCGCGTTCACGGCCGGGACCGGATCGTCCGCGGAGACCTGAGCGCTCGACAGCGGCGCGATCGACATCAGCGCGACGAGCACGACGAGCTTCACGAAGGCACGCGTCAAGGGAAGCACTCCTCTTTTTCCGAACGTACTCCGAAACGACGACAGCAAAGAAAGCGAACGAGGGCCGCCTCAATACGGATTGGGCGGCGGGAGCGGCGCGGGTCCTCCGCGCGGCGGCGCGATCGGGCCCGACGGACGGCCATGCCCGTCGGGGAAGCCGGCGGCAGCGGGGACACCAGGTGCTCCGGGCTTCGGCGCGTTGTTCGGTTGAAGCCAGATGTCGACGATCGCCGGGACGCCGTCGTCGATCCGGAGCGGCTCGTCGTGATGACCCGCCGCGCGAACGATGACGCTGACGAACGCGCCGGGCGCGGGGCGAGGGATCGTACGGGCGCCGGCCGCGAGCTCCTTGCCGTCGACGATGAGGAGCGCGTCGTCAGGGACGATCTTGAAGGTGATCTCCGCGGCGACGATCGACGGAGCCGACGCGGACGCCGACGGAGCGACCGACGCGATCGGCGGCGGCGACGCTATCGACGGCGACGCGAGCGTGGACGCGCTGGACGCGGCGATCGTGGCGGACGGCGCGCGCGACATCCGCCACACGACGAGCCCCGCGACCAGCAGCACCAACGCGAAGCCACCGCCGATGAGCGCCGCGACGATCGCGCGTCCGCCGCCTCCACCGCCGATCGTCCGCTCGGTGCTGATGGTGATGAGCGCGGGCGACAACCCCGCGGGTGCCCCCGGTCCGGGTCCCGACATCTGTCCT
>JBBQXV010000338.1:0-9116 GCA_038209335.1 Polyangiales bacterium
GATGCACGCGCATACGATCGTCATGAGCGCCGCATTCCTCGCGATCGGATGGGGCTCGTACGCGTGGGCGCGCGAGACGTTGTCGAAGACGCTCTTGAACCGCCGCCTCGCGCAGACGCTGGGCCTTCATCTGTGCGCGCAAATGCTCCTCGGCGCGGGCGCGTGGCTGGGAGGGATCTCGCCCGAGACGAGCCAGCTCCTCCACATCTTCACGTGGACGCTGACGCTGGCGCTTTTGTCCGTCTGGGTCGAGGCGTGGTTCGCGCTGCCGGCGTCGGTGAGCGCGCTGTCGTTCCTGGTCGCGGCGGCGTTCCCGAGCTTGATGTACCCGCTGATGGCGTTCGACAACCTCGTCCTCACGGTCGTTCTTCTTCGCGTCTGGTTCCCGAGGCAAGACATCGAGAAGATCAAAGAGCGACGCCTCGAGCTCCGGCAGCGCGCGCGAAAGTGGCTCGTCGAGACCGGCGGCGCGGGTCGTGGCGAAGAAGAGTGAGGCTGTGGTAAGCGGAGGCGCATGACCTCCCCGCCGACACGCCGATCCTCGCTCCACGCCCCGCGCGGCTCCGAGCTCACCTGCAAAGGCTGGGTCCAAGAGGCGGCGCTCCGCATGCTGCACAACAACCTCGATCCCGAGGTCGCCGAGCGGCCGGAAGATCTCGTCGTCTACGGCGGCACCGGCAAGGCCGCGCGCAATTGGGAATGCTTCGACGTCATCGTGCGCGAGCTCCGCGATCTCGGGAACGACGAGACGCTCCTCGTGCAATCGGGCAAAGCGGTCGGGCGCTTTCGCACGACGCCCGACGCGCCGCGCGTGCTCATCGCGAACTCGAACCTCGTTCCGAAGTGGGCGACGTGGGACGAATTCCGTCGCCTCGAGCACATGGGGCTCACGATGTACGGCCAGATGACCGCCGGCTCGTGGATCTACATCGGCACGCAGGGGATCTTGCAGGGGACGTTCGAGACGTTCGTCGCCGCACGCAAAGCGTACGTCGCGCGCACCAAGAAGGAGGGCGTGCTCTGGGTGCTCACGGCGGGCCTCGGCGGAATGGGCGGCGCGCAGCCGCTCGCCGCGACGATGGCGGGGATGTCGTGCCTCGCCGTCGAGATCGATCCGTCGCGGATCGAAAAACGGATCGCCACGCGCTACGTCGACATGCGGATCGATGATCTCGACACGGCGCTCGCGCAGATCGAGAGCGCCGCGAAAGAGGGACGCCCCGTCAGCGTCGCGCTCTGCGGCAACGCCGGCGAGATCTACCCGGAGCTCATCAAGCGGAAGATCCGCCCGGACCTCGTGACGGAGCAGACGAGCGCGCACGATCCGCTGAACGGGTACATCCCGCTCGGCTTCACGCTCGAAGAGGCGGCGACGCTGCGTGGCGAAGACGAAGAGGGTTACGTCGAGCGCGCGAAGGCGAGCATGGCCGAAGAGGTCGACGCGATGCTCCGCTTCCAGGCCGCGGGCGCCGAGGTCTTCGACTACGGCAACAACATCCGCGCGTGCGCGAAGGAGGCGGGCTGCGATCGCGCGTTCGACATCGTCGGCTTCGTCCCGCTCTACGTGCGTCCGCTCTTCTGCGAAGGGAAGGGGCCGTTCCGTTGGGTCGCGCTCTCGGGCGATCCGAACGACATCGCCGTGACCGACGACGCCGTGCTCGCCGCCGTCCCCGACGACGAGAATCTCCGCGCGTGGATCACGCTCGCGCGCGAGCGGGTGAAGTTCCAAGGGCTCCCGTCGCGCATCTGCTGGCTCGGATACGGCGATCGCGCGAAGGTCGGGCTCGCGTTCAACGAGCTCGTGCGAACCGGCAAAGTGAAAGCACCGATCGTCATCGGGCGCGATCACCTCGACTGCGGATCGGTCGCGTCACCGAACCGCGAGACCGAAGCGATGAAAGACGGCAGCGACGCGATCGCCGACTGGGCGATCTTGAACGCGCTCGTGAACACGGCCGCGGGCGCGAGCTGGGTGAGCTTTCATCACGGAGGCGGCGTCGGCATGGGGATGAGCCTCCACGCCGGAATGGTCGTCGTCGCCGACGGAACGAAAGAGGCGGCGGCGCGACTCGAGCGCGTGCTGACGAGCGATCCCGGGATGGGCGTCATTCGCCACGCGGACGCCGGATACGAAGAGGCGATCGGGTGCGCGAAGACGAAGGGCATCCACGTCCCGCACACGCGCGAGTGATTCACGCGCGGTAGTGGCTGAGGCCGATGCGCCGGCCGTCGGGATCGCGGAAGTAGAGCGTGTGGTCGGTCTGCGCTTCGATCGCGACGTGCCGCTCGCCGAGGCGCGCGAGGTAGCCGATGCGCGCTTCGATTCCGATGTCGAACGCGATCAACTCCATCGTGCCGGGCGCGACGTCGGGCTCGTCCGCTTCGGCGCGCTCGAGCATGAGGATAGCGCCACCTGCGTCGAGCCAGACGCTGCGATCGCCCTCCGGGGACGTGTTACGTCGCGTGACGCGTAGCGCGAGGACGTCGACGTAGAACCGCTCGAGACCCTCGAGATCGCGCGTGCGAAAAGCGATGTGGTGGATCTTCATGCCCGCATGCTAATCGAGACGAAGATGAGCGAACCCCAAGTCGTCGTCGCGACGCACGGACACTGCTTCGACGGGCTCTGCTCGGCCGTCATGTTCACGCGCCTTCTTCGTCACCTTCAACCCGACGCGAAGGCGCTCTTTCGCTACCACTCGTGCGGCTACGGTCCCGGGCAGAACGGCGTCGATCCCAAGCTCCTCGTCGGCGACGTCAACGCCATCCTCGATTTTCGCTTCAGCGCCGCGCCCGCGCTCACGTGGTACTTCGATCATCACGTCAGTGCGTTCCCGAGCGACGGCGATCGCGCGGCTTACGAGGCGCGCGCTGCCGCGTCCGAGCGACGCTTTTTTCACGACGGCACGTACTCGTCGTGCACCAAGCTCATCGCGGATCTCGGCGCCGAGCGATTCGCGCTCGATCCCGCGCCGACCGTCGAGCTCGTCAGGTGGGCCGACATGATCGACTCCGCTGCATTTCCGAATGCGAAGATGGCGGTCGAGCGGCGCGAGCCGGAGCTGCAGCTCATGACCGTGATCGAGAACATGGCCGACGACGCGTTCCTCACGCGCTTCGTGCCGCGCCTCCTCGTCGAGCCGCTCGCCGACGTCGCGCGCGCGCCGGACATCGCAGCGGCGTACGAGCCGCTGGGTCGCGGCCACGACGCGTTCGTCGAGCTGGTCCGCGAGCGCGCCGTCGAGAAGCACGGCGTCGTCGTCGTCGACTTGAGCGATCGCATCATCGACGTCGCGGGGAAGTTCGTCACGTACGCGCTCTTCCCGGACAGCGCGTACTCGATCCTCCTCAGCCGCTCGAAGACGAAGTGCAAAATCTCGATCGGTTACAACCCGTGGTCGCCCACGCAGCGCACGCACAACATCGCGGCGATCTGCGAGCGTCACGGCGGCGGCGGTCACCCGGTCGTCGGCGCGATCTCGCTCCCGGCCGATGCCGTCGACGCTTCGAAGGCGCTCGTCGCGTCGATCGCGGCCGAGCTCGGGGCGTGATCGGGCGCGACGCGACCGTGTTCGGGGCCGCGGGGCCGGTCGTCGTCGGGCATCGCGGAGGGCGTGGCGAAGGGTGGCCGTCGGAGAACACGCTCGCGTCGTTCGCGCGTGCGGCCGACGAAGGGGCGCGCGCGATCGAGCTCGATGTGCGGACGTGCGCGTCGGGCGAGGTGGTCGTGTTTCACGACGAGACGCTCACGCGCATGACGGCGGGCGCGGACACGCGGTGCGTCGCGGACATGCGATGGAGCGATCTCGCACGGGTCGATCTTCCGGACGGCGCGAAGGTCCCGCTCCTGGCCGACGTGCTCGCGTGGGCGTGCGATCGCGGCGTCGCGGTGAACGTCGAGCTGAAGCACGACGTGCCGAGTCGCGTCGTGCTCGCGCGCGCGGTCGCGTCGACGCTCGCCGCCGCGCGCGACACCGAGGTCCTCGCGTCGTCGTTCGATCCGCGCATCCTGGCGATCCTCGCCGTCGTCGCGCCGCACGTCCGCCGCGCGGTCATCACCGGCCCGCGGCAGCGCGAGGCGCCGATCCTCCATGCCGTCGCGATGCGCGGCGCACTCTTCGCGCTCCACGTCGAGCGCACGCAGACGTCGCCCGCCAAGATCGCGCGTTGGAAACGGCGGGGCCTACGCGTCGGCGTCTGGACCGTCAACGATCCGCGCGAAGCGATCGATCTCGCCCGCCTCGGCGTCGACTTCGTCATCAGCGATCACCCCGGCGAGATCCTCGCCGCGCTCGCTTAGCTCGGTCGCGTCACTCGCACGCGCCGACGCGCACGACCTGCACGCCGCCCGGCTGCTCTTGGAGGAACGTCCCGCTCGGCAGCGGCGGGTTCCACTTCACCGACTCGTACTTGAACTGCACGTCGTCGGCCTTCGCAGGGACGTCGATGTGGATCTTGCGCGGTACCTCGGCGTCGCAGAAAGGTCCGCTCGGCGGGATCGGCGGATCGATCCCCGCCTCGTCGATCTGCTCCTTCGACATCGGCGCGACGAAGTAGTCCTCGAGGTCCGCGTGGTAGAGCACGAACCCCTGCTGTTCGACCTTCACGTCGACGACGCGCATCCGCTGCTCGCCCCACGGCTTCGCCCAGTCGTCGGGTCGCGGCGCCATGTGGATCTCTTCGCGCGCGTCGCGCGTGCTCGGGATCTTCACGATGTAGTAGCCCTTGCCGCTCCACTCGATCGTCACCGCTTCGGGTGCGTGCTTGAGTACGGGCGCTTCGCCGTGGAGGATCTCGACGAGCGCGTGCCCCGGGATCGCGACCGTCGTGAGGAGCGCGATGTTGCACGCGCTCGCCGGTCCGACGAAAAATCGCTTCTGCCGAAGGTCCATGAACGCGAAGCCGGAGCCGTTGGTCGTGAGCGTCGCGATCGGCTGCATGAGCGGAGGCGGCGCCATCACGTCCATCCGAAGATTCGCCGCGCGCATCGCGAACATCAGCAAGTTGCCGCGAACGCGACCGCGCTCGCCGAAGTGATCTATTTTCGCCTCGGCCTGCACGCCGTTGCACGACGCATACGTCGCGCGCATCCGGTCGAGCGCGGCCTGCCCGCTGGGGACTTGCGACGGTGGCGGAGCGACGCTCGCGCAGCCACATCCGGCGAGCGCCGGAATCGCGAGGAAGAGAGGGGCGAAGCGCATGGTGAGGAGCCTAACCGAGCGAGAGGGGAGAAACGCGCTCAATGACGCGCTCTCCAAGCCCGCGCCGCAGCACGTCATTTTCGGGGCTTGTCCGGAATGTGGACAGCAAACGGAACAAGAGTGTCAACATAGGGTGACAGCGAGGATTACGATTCCCCGGGAAAATGCGAGCAAGGCGGTGGCTCCGGCATTGCTGTAGGGGACGGCGGGAGGAACTACCAATGCTCGCTTCGAACTTTCTCGCTTGCTCCGCTACGCAAGGTGCCGGCACGTTCGCCACGCAGGGCGCCGGCTCGTTCTAGTCGCATCGTTCGGCAGAACGGGTCCGCCCCGTCACTTCTTCCCGATGAGGAGCTGCGCGCCCGGGATCTTCTTGATCGGGATTTGCGCGGGCTCGGACGTGTAGAGCTCGGTGAAGCTGCAGGCGCGGCAGACGTACGCCTGGAGTCGGCCGACTTCCATGTCGTCCTTCCAATCGTAATGCACGACGTGCACGACGAGCGGGCGCACCACGTCTTTGTCGTCGCGGTCGGCGAGCTGCGGCAGAAAGATGATCTCGTTGTGCCCGCACTTCGGGCAAATGTGAGATTTGCGCATGCCGCGAAGTTATCACGGGGTATGACGCGGCATGATCGCCAAACCGCTCGTGCACGCGCTCGAGGACGACTGGCGTGCGATCCTCGACGGCGTTGCGCGGGCGCGGCGATGGCCGACGACGGACGACGTGGCGTCGCTCGCGGAGGCGGTCGCGAAGCTGTCTCGTGCGTACAACGAGCGCGGGCTCGGGCCGGGGGACGCGTCGGAGCTCGCGGCGCGGCTCGGGTTTTCGTTCGCGCGCGACGTGCCGAAGGGGGCGGGGGCGGTGCGCGAGCTCGTCGCGACGGGCGCGCTGTCGATGCCGGAGGGGCGTCCGCTGCGTGTGCTCGACATTGGCGCGGGGCTCGGCGCGACGACGTGGGGGCTCGCGCGCGCGCTCGAAGCGGCGGGGGCGCGCGGCGCGATCGATGCGACGTGGGTCGACGGTGACGTGAAGGTGCTCGGCGTCGCGATGGCGATCGTCGAGGCGCGCGGGGATACGGGCGGCGTGGCGGTGCGGGCGCGCGCGGTGCCGAAAGGCGCGTCGCGCGCGGTCGCGGATCTCGACGCGACGTACGACGTCGTCTTGCTCGGGCAGGTGCTGAGCGAGCTGCACGTCGGCGAGGACGACGCGGCGCGCGTCGCGAAGCACGCGGCGCTCGTGCACGAGCTCGTCGAGCGCGCGCTCGAGCCGGACGGCACGCTCGTCGTCATCGAGCCTGCGCTCCGCGATCGCACGCGGCACCTCCATCGCGTCCGCGACGCGCTCCTCGAGGTGGAGAATCCGCCGACCGTGTTCGCGCCCTGCTTGCACGCCGCGTCGTGCCCTGCGCTCGTCAACGAAGGCGACTGGTGCCACGAGGACCTCGCCGTCGATCTCCCGGCGTGGCTCGTCCCGATCGCGCGCGCGGCCGGGCTCCGTTTTCAGGGGCTGACGTTCAGCTACCTCGCGCTTCGGCGCGACGGACGAACGCTCGCGGGGATGCTGGACGCGGCGCGGGGGGCGCGGCTGCGTGTCGTCTCGGATCCGCTCCCGAGCAAGGGGAAGCACGAGATCTTCGTGTGCGGCGAGCTCGCCGACAGCGACGGGAGCATGGTGCCCGGGCGCGTGCGCGCAATGCGCCTCGATCGGCATCGCGCGCCGGGCAACGAGGTCTGGGAAGATCTCGCGCGCGGCGACGTCGTCGCGGTCGCGCCGCCGCCCGATCGGGCGCGTGCGCGGGTGAGCGCGGACACGACGGTCGCACGGTTGACGCAGCCGCGGTTTGCCTCTACCCGCTGACTCGTAAAATGCGCGGTCTTTATGCCATCGTCGACGTCGCGGCACTCGCGGCGCGCCGCATCGATACGCTCGCGTTTGCGGCGGCCGTGCTCGTGGCTCGCCCAGCGGCGCTCCAACTCCGCGCGAAGGAGCTCGAAGCGCGCGAGGTGCTCGCGATTCTTCGTGCGCTCGCTCCCATGTGCCATCGCGCGAACGTGCCGCTCGTCGCGAACGATCGCGCCGATCTCGCGATGCTCGCCGGCTCCGACATGGTTCACGTCGGACAGGGCGACATCGCGATCGATCTCGTGCGTCGGCTCGCGCCCAAGCTCGGCGTGGGCGTCTCGACGCATTCGCTTGCGCAGCTCGCCGTCGCGCTCGACGCGCGACCGTCGTACGTGGCGTTCGGTCCGATTTTCGATACGACGACGAAGGCCGACGCGAGCCCAGTCGTCGGCGTCGCGCTCTTGCGCGAGGCGTACGCGATGGCGTCCGCGCGCGGAATACCGCTCGTCGCGATCGGCGGCGTGACGCTCGAACGCGCCGTCGAGCTCGAAGGGGGTATCGACGCCGCGGCCGTGATCTCCGCGCTCGTCCCCGCGTCGAACGACATGAACGAAGTAACGAAGCGCGCGCGCGCGTTGCACGACGCGCTCTCACGCAGCGCCGATCCGCGAGGAGCGGTCGCGTGACCGTCGCGAAGAAGCCGACGCGCGATCCGCTCGCCGGCTTCGCGTGCCGGCTCGGCGACGTCGTCATCCGCGCGGGCGGTGACGAAGCGTGGCTCGCGGGCGCGCTCGTGCTCGCGGAGGATGCGCCGGTCGTCGTGCTCTTCGTGGCGCCCGACGCGGGGAAGGATCGCGCGGTGCTCGCGCGCGCGCGCGGCGAAGCGCTCCTCTGGTTGTCGCCGCTCGGTCCGGACGAGATCGCGACGGGCGCCGAGCCGCCGAGCGCGATCGAGCACGGCGCGACGCGCTTCGATCGCCTCCGTCGGCTCCCGCTCCACGTCGAGCGCGTCGGCACCGGCACGCCCGACGTCGGCGATCGCGTCGTCTTCGCGGAGTACGCCGCGTCGAGCGGCGAGCGCCTCGTCCTTCTCGTCGGTGCGTGCGCACCGCGCGCGTGGCGCGGCGTCGCGCTCGAGGAAGGAATGTACGATCTCCTACCGGGTGGAAAAGCGACGCTCGGAGACTGAGAGATTCAAACTCTCGGTTTGAGCTTGATGCGCGAGAAGACGCCGGTCATGACGCCGGCCATGCTCGCGGCCATCATGCGATTGATGAACGGCACGCGGCCCGTCGTTCCCATTCCGATGTCGCGGAGCCAGCCGAGGAACGCGACGTCGGACTGGAAGAGCGGCGTGAGCCATCGCGTCGCGAGCTGGTAGAGCTTCAGGTGATCGTGGCGCGCGGCGGAGTACGCCGAAAGCGCGGTCGCGAGCGCCCCGTGCTCTTCGATGCATTGTGCAAGCGTCCAGGCGTCGTAGAGCGCGAGGTTGCAACCTTGTCCGAGCTGCGGGCTCATCGCGTGCGCTGCGTCGCCGAGGTAGACGACGTCGTGGGTGTTCCAGCGGGTCATCGTGACGTCGTGGTACGAGGCGTAGAGCATCTGCTCCGGCTCGCTGATCGTCGCGAGGAGAGCGTCGGCGTGCGGCACGAACGATCGCACCTCCTTCTTCCAAGCGTCGAGGCCGCCGCGCTTCCACTCGTCGACGCGATCGCCGCGGATGCTCCAGTAGATGCTCACGAGCGGCGTCGTCGCCCCTTCGACCGGGCCGACGCCGGTCGGGAGGAGACCGAGCATCTTTTGATTTCCGTCGACGACCTGAAAGAGCTCGGAGTGAAAACGCCGCTCGGGATCCTCGGCGACGCACCACAGCGCGCCCCACTCGTACGCCGCGATCGACTTCGGGAGATCTGTGTCGTCGCGAAAATGCGAGCGCGCGCCGTCGGCGACGACGATGAGCTCGTGCGGTCCGTGCCGTCGTCCTTCGACGTCGACGACGAACGTGCCGCGGCGTGCGCGCAAGAGATCTTCCGCGGCGACTCCGAGGCGCCGATCGAGCGGCGCGCGCTTCA
>JBBQXV010000339.1:0-9024 GCA_038209335.1 Polyangiales bacterium
GTCGGTCGCGTCGGCGAAGCTCGGATCGAACGCCGAGATCTGCGCGACCTTCGCGTCGGCGAACGCGGGCTGCTCGTTCGACGACGTCATCCCGCCGTTGTCGGATTCGAGCGCCGCTTGCACCGTCGCCGCGTCGTCGGTCGTGGTCGTGGTCGTCGTCGCGTGATGCGCGCTGCAGCCGACCGCGATGGTCGCGAAGCTGCCGAGAGCGAGAGCGAGAAAAGAACGCATGATGTCCTCCGCCGGCTTGAAAGGTCCCTCGCGAGAGTGCGGGGGTGAGTGCCGTTGGAGGGTCCATAACCACGTCGCGTGCCAACCTCGGCGCGCACGAAACGCGGCAAATCAAGGGCGTCCGTGACCCGATACGCGACGAAGCGTCCGTCCACCGGACGCGCGGGCGTTCACGAGCGCCGTGTCGCGCTCGCGTACCCGTACGTTCACGCCTTGGTTAGTTTGCGGTGATCTCGACGCGAAGGAGCTTGCGGCCGATGAAGAGGTAGTCGCCGTGCGCGAGCTCTTTCTCCGCCTTGAGCCGAATGTACGTCCCGTTGCGGCTGTTCAAGTCGGTCAGCGTGAGCTTGCCCGCGGTGTCTTCGAGCTTGCAGTGCGACGCGCTCATGTAGAGGTCGCCCGGGAAGTTGAGATCGCCGCCTTCGCGTCCGATTTGCAGACCCGACGCGCGCGCGACGACGCACATCCCCGCCGCGCCGCCTTGCAGCACCTGCACGATTCGGAATGGGCTTTGGTGCTTGGGCGACGAATAGAAGTACGTGCCGTCCGGCGCGGGCCCGTCGTTCATCTTCGGCGTCCCGTCGATGCGGAAGAGCTGCTCACCTGCGAGGAAGTGATCCGCCGCGCTGATGTCGACGGTGCCGCGCACGCGCCAGAAGACGCCGTTGAGCGATCCTTCATCGCGCACGACCAGCTTGCCGCCGCGATAAAAAAGATTCGCGTGCTTCGGCGACACGAACGGATCGTCCGGAAAGACGAGCTGTCCGTTGCGACCGACGACGTGCTGCTCGGCGTTGAGCTGGTAGCTGAGCCCCTCGACTCCTTCGCCGCGAATCAGGATCAGCTTGGCCTTGCCGGGCACCTGCAGCTGACCGAAGAACTGCGTACGCGCCGCGAGGATCTCCGGCGGCATCGCCGCTCCGCATCGGCCGCAAAACTTGTGGCCCATCGGTACCGGCGTCGAGCACGACCTGCAGACGAAGTTCTTTGCCTGATCCATCAGCTCCTCCAGGGACTGTGCTGCTGCAGGGACGCGCGGCTCGGAGGCCGTGCGGGGTGCCGCGCGCATGGCGGTCGACCCCTTGTTGTCGAATGCGCCGGACGACGATACCGCCGACTCGCCTGCTTGCGCAGCTATTGCGTTGATCGCGATGGGAACGGCCGGGTCCGAGCCCCTCCGCGCCTTGAGCGGCTCACCCAGAAACGACGAGGGGGGCGGCTCGGTGAGCCCGGGCGAGCGGCCGCCGGCGAGCGGACGCCCTCCTGGAGCGGCGCGCTCGGGCTTCGTGAAGAGCGCGAGCGCGTGGTCGCACGACGGGCACGCTTTGGCCCCCATCTCTGCATAGGTGTCGCAACGTCCGCAGACGATCCCGATCTCGAAGTCCACGTTGGCGACGAGAGAGTAGCAAAAACTACCAGATCACGTTGAAACGGTGCTTCGCGTCGCCGAAGCCTTCGTGGCCCCAGAGGCGAAAGAGGACGTGCTGGCACGAAGCGGGCTCGATTTGCCCGTAATCGCGCGAGTCGACGTGGATGTAGCGGTTGTCGCTCACGAGGTAGACCTTGCCGGGATCGACGGTCGCTTTCACCGGAACGCCGACGCGCGACTTCGCACGGTAGGCGCCGAATTTTATCTCGCCGGTGTCCTCCATCGAGCACGAGAGCTCGACGTCTTGACCCGTCTCGGGGTGCTTCATCGTCGTGCCTTCGCACGCGTACGGTGACGGATTTCGCTTCGCGTCGACGCTGACGTAGTCGCCTTGGATCTCGACCTTCTCGCCGGTCTTGCCGAGGACGCGCCCGACGATCCAGCCACCGGGGTTCGTCGGGCGCGGATCGGCGCAGCGAACGAGGTAGCCGCGCTCGCCGCTGTGACTCCGCGAGACGACGATCAGATCGCCGGCGCGGAGCGCGGGCTCGACCGACGCGGCGAGCATCGCGTCGTCGGCGGGCACCGTCCACACGTCGAACGCCGTGAGGTAGAGGACGCCGCCGATGGCCCCGAGGATCCCGAAGACCCACAGAAAAGCTTTGAGGACCTTCATTGCGCTCTTCTAAGTAAACGCCCAATCACCGGGACGGGCAAATCCGCGCACGAGTTCGCGGCTCAGCCGCGCGGAAGCGTCACGCTGACCTCCGCGCCGCCGTCGTCGGCGTTCTTTGCTTCGGCCGTGCCGCCGTGCGCCTCGGCGATGCTGCGTACGAGCGCGAGGCCGAGGCCGGTGCCGCCGCCTCCGACGCGCGCGCGCGAAGCGTCGCCGCGCACGAACGGCTCGAAGGCGCGCGGGAGAAAGTCGGGCGCGAAGCCGGGGCCGCGATCGCGGATGGCGAAGGTGATCGAAGCTCTTTCGCCGCGAACGGAGATCGCGAGCGGCGTGCCTTCGGGGTGGCCGTGCGCGCGTGCGTTGGCGACGAGGTTGTGGAGCGCGCGCGAGAGGAGCGCGGCGTCCGCTTGAACGCTGACGTCGTCGGCGATGTCGCCGGCGTCGATCTCGATCGGACCTTCGCCGCTCTCTTCCGCGGCGCGTTTGCGCAGCCACGGCACGATCGCGATCGGCTCTCGTCGCAGATCGGCGAGACCGGAGCGCGTGACCGCGAGGAGATCACCCAAGATCGCGTCGACCTCGCCGAGCTGCTTCTCGATCTCGCCGAGCTGCGTGATCGGCGAACGACGGCTCTCGGGCGCGGTGTCGTCGCTGACGCGATCGCGCGCGATCTCGAGCGCGACGCGGGCACGTCCGAGCGGCGACCTTATCTCGTGGCTGATCGCGCCGAGGAGCTCGCGCTGCCCGCGCACGGTCGCTTCCACGCGACGCGCCATGCCGTTGAACGCGACGGCGACGCCGTGCACTTCGCTCGCGACCCATCGCTTCGGCGCGTCGGCGATGTCGGTGCGGAACGCGAGATCGCCCGCGCCGAATCGATCCGCGGCTTCGCCGAGTCGCTCGAGCGGTCGCGCGAGCTGGTTCGACACGTGACCGGCCGCGACGAGAATGACGAGCATCGCAGCGAGGAGACCGAGCCCGAGTCGCCACAACGGCGCCGGACGAAATCCGCCGCCGTAGCGCTCCATCTGCAGCGCGCCGACGAGATCGCCGCCGCGCACGATCGGAACGAAGACGCGCTCGGGACCGTTCGGAGCGAAGAGTCCGCCACGTTGCGCGACCCGCTTCACGTTCGGCGGCAGCTTGGTCGGATCGCGAAAGAGGCGGACCTCGAAGCCGGTGACGCGTCGCACCTCGTCGACGAAAAGGTCGGTGGCTTTCGGATCGTCCCACGTCGTCGCGAGCTGCGTCGAGACGTTGCGTGCGAGGACCTCGGCGCCGGTCGTGAACGCCTCGGGTCGCGTGCACCCGACGACGAGCGCGCTCGTGGCGAACGCGACGAGGATCGCGCTGAAGAACCAGAGGAACAGCCGAGTCCGGAGAGTGCGAGGGCCGCGCATGTGAGTGTGGTGTGCGCGCGCACGGAGTCGGCGTCACGCGCGTTTACGAACTCTTTACAAGGACCGCAGTCGTCACGTGTCGCTCGGACGCACGAGGACGTAACCGACACCACGCACGGTTCGGATCATCTTCGGCTCGCGCGGATCGTCTTCGAGCTTTTGGCGAAGGTGGCTCACGTGCACGTCGAGCGATCGATCGACGGACGGGTCGTATTCGCCGCCTTTGACGGCGCGCGCGAGCTCTTCGCGCGGGACGGTATCGCCGGCGCGACGCGCGAGCGCGACGAGGACGCGGAGCTCGAACGACGTGAGCTGCACCTCGGCGCCGGCGAGTGTCACGCGGTGCGCGGGGACGTCGATCTCGAGCGCGCCGATTCCGATCCGTTCGGCGACGGGGACGGATCGCGAGCCTTGCGTGCGACGGAGGACCGCGCGCATTCGTGCAAGGAGCTCGCGCGGGTTGAACGGCTTGGGCACGTAGTCGTCGGCGCCGATCTCGAGGCCGACGATGCGATCGGTGTCGTCGCCGCGCGCGGTCAGCATGATGATCGGGACTTCGTGCGCCGCTCGCACGCGACGGCACACCTCGAAGCCGTCGATTCCTGGGAGCATCACGTCGAGGAGGATCACGTCGAAGCCGATCCCGCCGCGCGTATCGACGGCGGCGAGCGCGTCCGCGCCGTTCTCGACGTGAACGAGCTCTACATCGTGCGGCTCGAGGTACTCGGCGAGGAGCCGCGCGAGCTCGCGATCGTCATCGACCAGGAGGGCACGCACGTTATCCATCGGATACCATGAACCCATGGGCCGGTTGTCATCGACCGCGCGACTTCGTCGCCGCTACTTGCTCGCGATGGGGCTCACGGCGTGCACGCCGGCGACGCCGCTCGTGAGCGCGCCGCTGTACGAAGGCGACGCGGCGACTCTGGTCGCGAGCGCGCCCGACGCGGGCCGGCTCCCTGCGCCGACGTCGAGCGGACCGAAGCTCGTCGTGAGCGATCCGCCGGAGCCGGTGCCGCCGAACTGGCCGCACTCCGAGAATCGAATCTGCCGCGACGATCTCGATCCGCCGTCGCGTCCGGAGCTTCCGTCGCCGTTCGACGTCTGCCCGAAGCGCGGTCCGTCCGGCGGTCAGTTCAGCGCGAAGGCGACGCGCGAGGCGCGCGTGAGCACCGGCACGGAGACGTGTTGTTACATCACGTACAACGGGATGGTGGTGCCGGGGCGCGCGTTGCGCGACGCCGCGGATCGCGCGGTGGTCGCCGACGCTGCGACGCGCGGCGACTGGAGCGCGGACGTGCGTCCGTGCGTCGACGGGTTGAAGCTCGCCGAGCGCGAAGATCTCGCGCGCACCTGGCTTGCGGCCGCCGCGATGGAGCATGCGTCGATCGCGTCGTTCGCGATGTTCGCGCTCGACTTGATGGCGCTGGGGGCGCCTGCGGATCTCGTCGCCGGTGCGCACGCGGCCGCGCGAGACGAGATCGCCCACGCGCGCATCGCCTACGCGATCGCGTCCGCGTACGCCGGTCGCGCGCACGGTCCCGGCGCGCTCCCGTTCGACGGACGACGCGCTCCGCTCGATTTCGCCTCGTTCGCGCGCGAGACGTTCGTCGACGCGTGCATCGGCGAGACGGTCGCCGCGATCGAAGCGCGCGAAGCATCACGCACCGCGACCGATCCCGCGCTGTACCGCGCGCACCGGCGCATCGCGCGCGACGAAGAGCGTCACGCCGAGCTCGCGTGGCGCGCTCTCGCGTGGGCGGTTCGCGCCGGCGGCGATCCGGTCCGAAATGCTATCCGCGCAGAGCTCGCGCGCGTGCGCTTTCCCGCGTCGCCGGTCGCCGAACGCGCGTTCGCCGACGTGATCGCGCCGTGTGCGCGCGCGCTCCTCAGCGCGTGACGTCGCTCGCGTCCATCGCCAGCGACGCGCGCAGATGCCCTTCGGCGCGCTTCGACCACGGTCCGCTCGGGTGGTCGCGCAACCAGTCGCGAAACGCGTCGGCGGCCGCGCCGAAATTGCCGCGGCGATAGTGGATGACGCCGCGCGCGTACGCCGCCGGGTACACGGGATCGATCGCCGCGAGCTTGTTCACGCGCTCGAGGCGCCACTCTTCGATCGCGAGTCGCTCGCCGATATCGACCGCGTCGCACTGCTTCTTGTCGACGGCACCGCGCCTCGCCGCGGCGATCGCGTCGCGCTTCGCCTCGGATGGGTGCGGAAAGCGGAGGTAGAAGCGATAGAGGACGCGCATCTCGTCGACGGTCGGCGTGAGCTCGGCGCGCGTCTCGAGGCCGAGGAAAGCGTTCCACATCAGCTTGAAGACGACGCGGCGCTCGGCGTCACCGAGGAGCACGGTGCGATCGCGAAGCCATCCGTCTCGGCGCATTCGACGCACGAACGCGCCTCCGAGCGCCCCGAGCTCGTCGGACTCGTTGCCGCTCGCTTCGAAGCTTCGCACCTCGATCAAGAATCCTTCGAGCTGCGCCGCGCGAAGGCGAACGAGCGCGTCGATGCCCCCTTTCGCGCCGGCGGCTTGAAGCGTCTCGTCGACCTTCGCGCGCGCCGTCTGCAATTCGGATCCTGGCGCGTCGCGCGCTTCGAGAGCGTGAAACTCGCGGATCGCCGAGCCGAGCGCGCGCACGTCGTCGGGCAGTGCCTCGGACCGCACGCGCTCCGCCATCGCGCGGTCCGCACCGGCGCGCGCGTCGAACGCCGCGACGTCGACCATCGGCAAAGGGAGCGCGTCGGGAGGCGTCGCGCGTGGGAGCACGAGCGGCCCGAACGCCAACGCAACGCCGAGCGGAACGAGCGCGAGGAGCACGCTCGAACGACTCTTCGCATCTCCCTCTTCGCCTTCGCTACGTTTCATCGATGCGCTCGCCAGCGATGGTATCATCGGTGCGAGAGACGCTGGCACGAGAGGAAGAGAGAAAACGTGTTCGAGAACCGTCGGTACTCACGCGCGCCGTTGAACGTCCCCGCGGAGTTCGTCGCGAAGGGGGGTAAGGACCGCGTCGCCGGAAACGCGAAAGACATTTCCGTCGGCGGAATGTTCTTCGAGACGTCGCAGCCGCTCGGCCACAACGCCGCGCTCGTCGTCTACGTCACGCTCCCCGGCGAAAAAGCAGCGTTCGCGCTTCCCGGGATCGTGCGTTGGACCCGTCCCGACGGGATGGGCATCCAGTTCGATCTGCTCGGCGCACGCGAGACGCACGCGATCACCGAGCACACGCGCGCGCAGACGCCGCCGTAGCGACGTCGGGCGCCGGCTACCTCGCTCGCCTCGCTACTCGGCGTACTTGTAGTCGATCGGGATCGACACCGCGCCGCTGCCCGTGAAACGCACGCGGTAGATCGCGGCCGTGGCGCACGCCTGCATGTCCGGCGCGAGCGGCGGGTTGAAGCGCGCGAGCTGCACGTTTCCTTCGTCGCCGACTTGGAGCTCGATGACGGTGCTCACGGTGAGCTTCACGCCGGGGGCCGGCGGGCGCGCGGCGAGGCAAGCGCGAACGGCGCGCGCGATCGTGAACTCGGCTTGCGGGTCCGGCGTGGCGGCGGGCGGCTGCGCGCTGGGCGCAGGCTCGATCTTCGGAGCGCTGGCGACGAGCGGCGCGGGCGGCGCAGGCGAACCGGGCGTGGGCGTCGTCGCGGTGGGCGCGATAGCGACGGGGGCGGCCGGAGGCGATGCGACCGCCACGGGGATCGCGAACGCGACGGCCGCGCGCACCGCCGACGGCGTGTGATCGATCTTCAACGTCGCCGCCGCGTTCTCCGCGACGAACTCCGCGTGCGCGGGCGCCGTGACGAGCTCGCCGTACGTTGCGCCGACACGCGGCGGCGCGCCGATCGACACGACGCCTTCGGTGAGATCCACGACGACCCGCGAGCCGTCGCGCGCGACGCGGAAGTGCGTCCCATGCACAGCGACACGCGACGCACCCACGTCGACCGCGAACGGCTCGCCCTGTGGCGCCGGAGTGACCTTCGCTTCGAGCGCGCCGCGATCGAGCGCGACGACGAGCGTTCCACGCACCGCCGACCGCGTGACCACGATGCGCGACGCCGGCTCGATCCAGAACGCGACCGCGGTCGCATCAGCGGACGCTTTTCGCTCGACCAGCACGCGCGCACCACCGCGCGTCTCGACGACCGCGTGCGCGCCGATCGTCGTCCCAGTCGCCCCCTTCGCGATCGCGCGCCCGTCGACGAGGACCTCGCCGTCGCCTTCGCTCGCCACGATCGATCCTGCGGACGGCTCGGCCTGCGCGGTCGGCGTCTCGAGTGGCGGAGCGTCGTGTCCACGCCCGACGAGCAGCGCCAACGCCGCCGCGGCCGCGAGCGCGCCCGCGATCGGAAGCCACATCACGTGCGCACCGCGCCTACGCTTGTCCTCCGCGTCGATCTTCATCCGCGCGAAGAGCTTGGCCTCGACCGATTCCCAGTCGACCGGCGGCGCTTCGGTCGCCGCGCGCGTCTCGCGCGCCAAACGATCGACCGCGCTCGTCTCCTCGACGGACGTCGTCTCGGGGATCTCGTCGCGCTTCACGACTCGCCTCCCGCCTTCGAGAACGTCGCCTTGAGCGCGGCGAGCGTGGGCTCTTCCGCGATCAGCGCCTCGAGCTCGCGACGCGCATAGAAGAGGCGCGTGCGAACTGTGAGCACCGGGCAGCCGACGATCTCGGCGATCTCCGCCGGCGGCACCCCTTCGAGCTCGTGAAGCACGAACACCACGCGCTTCTTGTCGGCGAGCTTGTCGAGCAACTGCGAGAAGACGCGAACGCGCGCGCGACGATCGGCGTCCTCGTCCGGAAGCACCGCCTCTTGATCCGCCGTGAGATCCGACGGCGACTCTTCGCTGTACACGGGCCGGCTTCGCGCCGCGCGCCGATGCATCAAGACGACGTTGACCGTGACGCGATGGAGCCACGTCGAGAACTTGGACTGCCCGCGGAAGTCTTTGAGGCTTTTGTAGACCTGGAAGAAGACTTCTTGGATGACGTCGTCGGTGTCGCTGCGCGCGCCGAGCATGCGGTACACGAGGCGCGCGACGTCACCGCGGTGCCTCTCGTACAGCTTGCGGAACGCGACGGTGTCCCCCGCCGCGGCTTTGGCGATCAGGCTCTCTTCGTCGGCCATGCGCGGCCTTCCGTTTTCCCTCTGCACGGGGCGGCTGTCCACAGGCCCGACCGCAGAAACGGCAAACTCCAAGACGATCGCTCCCACTGCCTAGGTGAGATGCTCGGCGCCCCGACCCGATTCACGTTCGCCGAGGCAACTTTTGCCTACTCAAGTGTGCAGTGCTGGCGACGAGCCCGCGAACGTCAGTCGCTCAGAGATGACGCGGTCG
>JBBQXV010000340.1:0-8997 GCA_038209335.1 Polyangiales bacterium
GCGATCGTCGTTCGCGACGGGCGCGTCTATTGGAGCAGCAACGACGCGGTCACCGCGCTCGACATCGGCGGCGCTCCGACGGTGCTCGCGGCGAAGCAGTTCTTCGCGCGCGGAATCGCGGTCGACGACGCGTTCGTCTACTGGACGAACGCAGGCGCGGGAACGGTGAACAAGATGCCGTTGCGCGGCGGCGCGATCACGGCGATCGCGACGGGCGAGGCGTCTCCCATGGGCGTGGCCATCGACGACTCGTGCGTCTACTGGACGAGCTCCGGCGTGAACGACGGAAATGGCGTGGTGAAGCGCGCGCCGCGGTGATGTTCGTCATAGGATCGCGATGTGACCGCGCCGACCGTCGTCATCGAGCTCGCCGCGCAAGACCGCGCGTCGCCCCTCGCGCCGGTGCTCGTCGAAGCGTGCAGCCGCAGCGTCTACGAAGGGCGATGCGCGCTGACCGGCGACGATCGCGAGGACGAAGGGGCGCCCGCGGTCGCGATCGTTTCGTGGAGCGGACCGGATCGAACGAGCGTCCGCGTCGAGGTCGGTCGACGCAGTGGGCAGCGCGCGCAGTGGCTCACGCGCACGGTACAGTTCGGGCGCGAGGACGGCGTCGCCGAGCGATGGCGCGCGACAGGACTGATCATCGCGACGCTCGTCGGCGAGACGCTGCGACCGAGCGAGCCGTCGCCGCCGCCTCCACCCGCGCCGCCTCCGGCTGCGCCGCCCCCGCCCGCACCGACGAAGCGCGAAGCGCCGATCATGGCATCGCCGCTCTCTCCGCCACGCGGTTGGATCGACGCGATGCTCGCCACCGGCAGCGGCCTCGACGGCGGCGCGTGGCGTCGCGGAGGATCGCTTCGCGGCGCGTGGTCAATCGCCCCTTCCCTCTTCGTGCTCGGCGGCGTCCGCTACGAAGCGGCTCCGCGCGACGACGCCGGGATCGCCGTGCAATGGGGAGCGCTCGATCTCGGGGTCAGCGTGTACGTCGACGTGCTCGGCGGCGCGCTCCGTCTCGAGCTCGATGCGGCAACGGTCGCTGCACTCGTCCGCGCATCGGCGTCCACCGCGACCGGGAGCAACGCCGCGTCGCGGATCGCGTTCGGCGGACGCCTCACCGCCGGAATCGCCTGGAACATCGCGCCCTCCCTCGCGGTCGTCGCGACCTCCGGCGCGCACCTCTCGAGCGCAACCGCGGTCCAGCTTCGCAGCGTAGAGGTCGGACGAGATGCGCCGCTCGGCTACACGCTCTCCGCCGGCGCGCGTTTCGTCTTCCGATAGCTGCCTGCCCGACCGGGGGTGCGGTTACCGTTCATGATGAGGTGTCATTGGCTCGTGCGCTCAACCGTCCGCCGTGGTTGCGGGCCGTCCCCGGTGGGGCGAGCCCGGCGGCCGCGCCTCCGCCGAGCGACGCGGATCTCATCGACGCAATCCAACGCGGCGACGAGCGACTCGCGTCGGCGTTGTACGAGCGCGTCGCGCCGGTCGTCGATCGCACGCTCTACCGCGTCTTCGGGCGTCGCGAGGCGGACCACGAGGATCTGATGCAGAGCACCTTCGAGCAAATCGTGATCACGCTCGCGCGCGGACGCTTCGCCGGGGCGTGCAGCTTGACCACGTGGGCGGCGACGGTGGCGACGAACGTCGGGCTCAACGCGCTGCGCTCGCGACGGCGCGAGCGGCGTGTGGTCGATCACGACGCGACGATCGATCTCGCTCCCGCGTCGACGCAAGGGCAGCGGACGGTCGACGCGCGCTTCGAGATGACGCGGCTGCGCGATCACCTGGCGGCGATCGACGAGGACAAAGCGACGGCGCTTTTTCTTCACGACGTGCTCGGGCACGAGCTCGCAGAGGTCGCGGTGATCACCGGCGTCTCGGTCGCGGCGGCGCAGTCGCGTCTCGTGCGCGGACGCAAAGAGCTGATGGATCGCGTCGCGCGCGATCGGAAGGGAGAAGCGCGATGACCGCACGACCCGAAGATCTCCTTCGCGCGCTCGGCGACGAGCCGGTGCCGGACGAGGAGCGCGTCGACGAAGCGGCGCGACGCGGGCGCATGGTCGGAGCGATCGCGGGCGCAGTGCGGCGGGAGGCGGAAGCGAAGCGCGCGCGGACGCGTCGCGCGCGCTTCGTCGGTGGCTTGCTCGCGGCGGCGGCGGTGCTCGCGGGAGTGGGCGCGGCGTGGCGCTTCACGCGGATGCCGGCGCCCGCGGTGGCGACGGTGACATCGGGCGTGCGGCTCGGCGCGGTGACGGGCGTAGTCGTGCGCGTTCATGCGGGCGCACCGACCGCGGCGAGCGGCGGCGCAGGCGTCGACGTCGGCGACGAAGTGGAGACGCGCGCGGACGGCGAAGCGCAGCTCGTTCTCGGGAGCGGAGCGACCGTGCAGATCGCGGCGGCGTCGACGGTGCGTCTCGATGCGCCGGCGCGCGGCGAGCGACTGCGACTTCACGCGGGGCAAGCGGCGTTCCTCGTGCCGGTGCTCGGCGAGGGGAGCGAGCTTCGCGTCGCGACGCCGGACCTGGAGATCGAGACGCGCGGCGCCGCGTGGACCGTCGTCGTGCGGGATGGCGCGCCGCCGCGGACGAGGATCCACGTGAACGCGGGGGCGATCACGGTGCACGTCGGCGGCGACGAGACGATCGTTCGCGCGGGAGAGGATTGGCCCGCGATCCCGCCGACGCCGACGCCGACGCCGACCTCGACCTCGACCTCGACCTCGACTCCGACCTCGACCTCGACCTCGACCTCGACCTCGACCCCGACCGCGCCCGCCTCCGCTCCCCGCGCGAGCACCCTCGCCGAACAAAACCAACTCCTCCAAAGCGCCGCCGACGCGCGCCGTCGCGGCGACAACGCCCGCTGCCTCGCGCTCCTCGACGAGCTCCTCTCGCGCTACCCGCGCTCTCCGCTCGGACAAGAAGCGCGCGTCGAACACTTCCGCACGCTCGAACGAATGGGACGCCACGCGCAGGCGGTCGCCGAAGCGCGTCGCTACCTCGCCGACTTCCCGACAGGCTTCGCACGCGACGAAGCGCAGTCGCTCGTTCTCGGCACGCGCTGACGCGATCACTTTTTCTGCCTGCCCTCGACAGCGTCCGGTGACTGACATGATGTGAGCAACCCGGCGCGCTGCCTTCTCGCGTTCTTCTTCGTCGCCCTACTCGGCGGCTGCGCCGGCGCGAAAGCGTACGAGCGCGGACCGCTCGCGAAGCCGAAGATGCTCCTCGAGCCGGATCCCGACGCGGCGCTCCTCGAGCAGCACGTCTACGAGTACCGCGAAGGCGCGACGGGCGGATACGGCGGCGGAGGGGGCGGATGCGGCTGCAACTGATGCTGCTCGCGCTCGCGACGTTCGCGCTCTTCCTCGTGTTCGCGCGCACGGCGCACGCGCAGTCGCTCGCGAAGATCGACTCGCGCTCCGGCGTTTACCAAGACACCGATCGCACGACGATCCTCACGACGAACATCGCCGCGCGCGGTCAGTCGGGTCGCTTCGGTGTGACTGCGCGTCACCTCGTCGACGTCATCTCGAGCGCGTCGGTCGACGTCGTCACGGCAGCGACGGGACGCTTCCACGAGACGCGCCACGAGACCGAGGGCGGCCTCATGTACAAAGACGACGTCCGCACCGCGACCGCCGCGTACATCTACTCGACCGAGAACGATTGGACGTCGAGCACCGGCGTCGCGAGTCTTCTCTGGGACGTCGATCGCCACAACGCGACGATCAAGCTCGCGGGCACGTACGTGACGAACGACGTCGGGCGCTCGGGCGACGCGACGTTTCGGCGCAAGCTCACCGTCGCGGGCGGGACGGCCGGCGTCACGATCGTCGCGTCGCCGCGCGATCTCGTCGATCTCGGGTACACGCTCTCGCTCCTCGACGGATACCAAGCGAGCCCGTACCGCTTCGTCGCGTTTCGATCCGCGACGGGCCTCGGCCTCGCGCCGACGGTTCCGGAGAACGATCCGAACACGCGCGTTCGTCACGCGGTCACGCTCCGTTACAACCGCCATCTCTTCACGGACTCCGCGCTTCGCTCGCACGCGCGCGGCTACCTCGACGACTGGGGGATCGCGTCGGTGACGGCGGGCACCGAGTACGTGATCGGGTTCGGCGCGTGGGAGACGGCCGCGTTCGTGCGCGGGTACGCGCAGCAGCACGCGACGTTCTACAAAGCGACGTACGACACCGCGGCGCAGTACATGACGGCGGATCGCGAGCTCGCGACGTTCGTCGATGCGTTCGCCGGCGCGCGCGTCGGATGGCGAAAGCCGAAGCTCGGGATCCTCGACGAGCTTCGCTTCGAGGTGAAGGGCTCGGGCTTCGTGTTCAAGTTCTTCGATTTCCCGCGGCTGCAATTGCGCTCGGGTGTCATCGCGGAGATCGCGATGGGGGTGGCGTTCTGATGCGCGCGCTCGTCTTCGCATCGATCGCGTCGGCGGCGCTCGCGCTGTCGTGCCAGCACGGGCTCGACGCGCCGCGCGCCGAGGCCGCGCTCGACGAGGCGTACTTTCGCTGCAAGGTGCAGCCGGTCCTCGCGAAGTCGTGCGGCGCGTTCGCGTGCCACGGCGACGCGCGCCGCTACTTCCACGTCTTCGCGCGCAATCGGCTGCGCATCGCGAACGTCGAGAAAGCGCGCAACGCCACGCTCTCCGACGAAGAGCGCGCGGCGAACTTCGAAGCGGCGCGTGCGATGATCGACACGGCGTCGCTCGACGACAGCCTCCTCTTGCTCAAGCCGCTCGAGCAATCGAAGGGGGGCTACTTCCATCGCGGCGCCGAGATCTTCGGCGGCGGAAACGTCTTCGGCGATCGCGCCGAGCCGGATTTCAAAACGCTCACGGCGTGGGCTCACGGTGCAAAGGAGGACCCGACATGCGTCGAGCCCGGAAGCGACTTGTAGCCCTCGCCGTCGTGCTCTGTGCGCTCGCGGGAGCGCGCGGTGCGCATGCGTTTCACGCGGGGTCGCTCTTTCAGAAAGCGGCGGGCGCAGGCGGAGGCGGCGGCATCTTCTACGCCGGCGTGCCGTCGGAGCGCGCGTGGACGTGCAGCGGATGCCACGTCGACGCGCCGGGAAAGATCCGCGTCACGCTCGACGCCGAGCCGCGATCGCTCGTCACGGATTTCCGTTACGCGCCGGGCGCGACGTACACGCTGACCGCGACGATGCTCGGCGAGCACCTCGGGCACGACGCGCCGCAAGCAAACTTCAACGCGGTGACGATCGCGATCGTCGACGCGCACGGCGCGCCCGTCGGGAGCATCGACGCGCCCCCCGATGACTTCGTGACGAGCGGCGCGGCGACAATCGCGAACGCAGGACAAAAGCCGGGGCAGATGAAGTGGACGTTCCGGTGGACGGCGCCCGACGCGGGCGGTGGCTCCGTGCGGATCCACGTCGCGGCCGTCGACGGAAACGGCGCGGGCCAACTCGGCGGCGGGACGCTGACCGATCCGTGGGGCGACGACGTCTTCACCGGCGCGCTCGATCTCGACGAGGCGCGCGGCGCGTCCGCGGCGAACGCGCGTCGCTCGATCGATCCGTTCGCGCTCGCGCCGGCCGGTGGCCTCGCGGCGACTCTCTTCTTCGGAATGCGCAGACGACGGGAACGCGCGGCGACGCGCAAGGAGGGCACATGAAGACGATCACGAGCATCGTGGCGGCCATCGCGCTCATCGCAGCGTGCGGAGACGCCGCGACGAAGGACGATCCGTGCCCGCGCGGACTCTGCACGGGACCAAGCGGCGACGACGGTGGAGGCGTGACCGGCGACGGCGGCACGACGACCGGCGACGGCGGCGGCGCGTGCCGCGAGTCGTGGGGCTGCACGGCGTGGGCGAAGAACGCGCAAGGCCAATACACGCGAACGTGCACCGACGCCGCGATGTGCGGCACCACGAACGGCAAACCGAACGAAGGTCCGCTGTCGCTCCCGGATCTCGACATGGACTTCTACAAGTGCAAGGTCGAGCCGATCGTCGATCGCGGCTGCGCGTTCCTCGGATGCCATGGCACCGAGGCGGGGCGCGTCTACAAGGTCTATGCGCGCGCGCGTCTTCGTCGCAAGGAGACGGTGCCCGCGATGTGCCTTCAGACGTCGCCGCAGGATCTGCAAGAGATGGGGAGCGGCACGACGATGTGCGACGGCTGGCTTCCGCACACGACCGGCGAATGGCAAGAGAACTTCGACAACGCGCGCGCGTTCATGGTCGGCGTCGCCAATCCCGACGACTGCGAGCTCCTCTCGCAGCCGGTCATCGGCGGGAAGAACCACACCGGCGTTCATCTCTTCGCGAAGACCGACGCCGACTACACGACGATTCGCCAGTGGCTCAGCGGAACGAAGCTCGGCAGCACCTGCAACCCGGACCCGAACTAATGGAGCGCTCCATGCGAACCGCGATCGTTCTCGGCCTCGTTCTCGCCATTGTCGCGTCGGCGTCGCTCGCGCGCGCGTGGGACGGCGATCCTCTCTGGTACAACCCTGCCAACGGCAAGGTGGCGCAGCCTTACAACGTGATGCCCGGGGGCGGCGGCATCATCGGCACCGGCGGCGCCGGCGATCATGCGGTCACCTGCGCGCACTGCCACATCAAAGGCGACGCGAGCTACGGGACCATTCGCGTCTCGTTCAATCCGCCGTTCGGCACGACGTACATGCCGAACAAGCAATACACGGTCACGCTCAATCTCGTCGGCGAGCACCTCGGTTTGTCCGGTTGCGGGCAATACGTGCTCGGCAACATCAATGAGTTCGCCGCGACGTTCGAGACCGACTCCGGCAAAGTCGCCGGCGCGATGCAAGCGGACTACGGGAGCACGGCGAGCTGCCCGACGACGCCGCCACCGATGGGCTTCACGGGCGCGACGATGATGTACGGCGATTGCCACGCGATCATCGCGGCGACGGTGAAGGACAAGACGAGCTGGACGTTCAAATGGACGGCGCCGCCGCCGGGCGCGGGGAACGTCACCTTCTTCTACGGAGTCGTCGACGGCGACTGCATGATGGACTCGCTCAAAGACGACGTGAAGGTTGGGAGCGTGACGATGTCCGAGGGGGTGATGATGATGGCGCCGCCTCGTCCACCGAATGATCCCGCGTCGACGTTCTCGTCGTTCTCGTCGTTCGGGCTCGCGGTGCCGGCGATCGGTCTCGTCGTAGCGCTGCGCCGTCGGCGAAAGCGAGGATAAGCTCGTCGCGTGGTCTCTCGTCGCTTCACGCTCGCGTGCGCCGTTCTCACGCTCGTCGCGTGCGGGAGCGGCGTGCTCGACCTCTTGCCGGGAGACGGCGACGCGTCGACCGGCGACGGCGGCACCCTCGGCGACGGAGGTAGCGACGCGACGACCGCCGACGGCGCGCGCGACGCGGGCGCTGGCGACGCGTGCGTCGGCTCCGCGTGCCCTTGCCCGAGCGGACTCGATCGGTGCGACGGTGGCTGCGTCGATCTCGCGAACGATCCGATCAACTGCGGGAGCTGCGGAGGCGGCTGCGCGCACTACCAGTTCTGCCACATGCGCCAATGCACCTGCCTGCCGACCTTCACGCAGTGCGGAGCGTCGTGCATCCAGTTTTCGTCTTCGCCGGATCACTGCGGCGCGTGCAATGTGGCCCCGTGCGCCGCGGGGAGCCGCTGCGAGAACAGCGCGTGCGTCAGCGGGACGACGTGCGGCGCCGGCTTCCTCGGCTGCAACGTCGGCGGTCGCACCGCGTGCGGGATCCTCGAAGCGGGCGTCCCGTACTGCGGCAGCTGCGGCACCGTGTGCGGCCCCGATCAGACGTGTGCCGCAGGGACGTGCGTCGCGTACGCGCCCGCGACTCCATGCGCGCAGTGCCCGTGCGACGCCGACTGCGCGCGCGCGATCGGCGCGCCGTTCGCCTGCTGTCCGGGGATCGCCGGCGGGCCGCCGCTGTGCGTGCGCGGCAACGCTTGCCCGTAGGGGAACGTCGCCTCGTCGTCACCGCGCGCCGGCGTCCGCCTCCATCTTGACGGCGGCAGAGATCTCCATCGCGATCCCCATGTCGTCGAACAGAACCATCACGAACCAGTCTTTGCCGAGCAACGCCACACTCTCGCCGGCTCGCGCGCGCATCGTGTCGGCGTACGGCTTCGCCGCTTGGTCGAAGCCGCGGACGATCGCGACCGTTCCGCTGACGTTGCCTTTGCGGAGAGTGAGCCATCGCTCGACGACGCCGGGCGAGACGTTCCGACGCTCGTCGCGGAGGATCTCGAACTTCGCGGCGCGTAGGCGCCGTGTCGTGACCGCGTCGTCGGCGAGCTTCGCGGGCTCCGGCGGAGGCGGGGGGGGCGGCGCGCTCGGGGGCGCGTCGTCTTCCTGTGCGCCGTCGATCTTCGGCGACGTGAGCTGAACGAAGAGCTCGTTGTTGCACCGCGCGCTCGGCCCGCTTGCGACGTCGGTCAAGTTGATGAGGAGGACTCGGGCGCCGTCGCGCGCGATGACGATCGGCGTCACCATCGCGGTGCGCATGGACGTCGCCATCTCCTTGCTCGAGAACGGGCCCTCGATCGCGTAGAGCTGGAGCGAACCGGAGCACGGCGGGCGTCCGCCGAGGATCGTGAGCTGGTGGTACGCGCCGGCCGAGACGTTCTCCTGCGTGGAGTCGACGCGATAACCCGCGGCGCGTACGGCGGCCTCGAACGTGTCGCGCGTATGCGCCGGGATGGATCGATTGGTAACGATGCCGTGCATCGGCACGGCGGGCGCGGACGCCGAGGGCGACGCCGACGACGCCACGGTCGAACGCGAAGCGACACGCCACGTGACGAACGCCGTGACCGCCAACGCCGCGAGCGACGCGACGATCGCGCCCGCGACGAAGACGCTGCGTCGCGAGCCAGGCGCAGTCGAACGCGCGCGCGGCGCGTCGACTCCGCCAACCGACACGCTCGGATCGACGACGCGCGCGCCTACTCCGCCTGGGGCCGTCACGGTCCGGATCATCGCCGCGTCACGCGCTTCGTGGATCGCC
>JBBQXV010000341.1:0-8983 GCA_038209335.1 Polyangiales bacterium
TCGTGGCGACGTTCGCGCAAGCGTCGCTCTTGATTCACTTGATGCGTGACGACGGCCGCATGCTCACCGGCGGTTTCCGCCGGCATCTGCGCTTCGCGAAGGAGCCGGCGTCTCCGCGCGTCGAGCGCATCGGCGACACGCTCGTAGCGCGTTGGTGCTCGCCCGACGGCTACGTCATCGCCGACGCCGCCGACCTGCTCCTCTTCACGGGGCCGTTCCCGTTCATCTGGTCGCCCGCGCACCACCTGTTTCGCCCCGTCGCGCCCGAGGTCGATCAAGACGTCGCGCGGGGGTTCCACATGTCGCCGACGTTACCGTTGCCGGCGCACCAAGCCGAACGAATCGGCCGCGCGCTCCTCGGCGAGGGGCGTGGTCGCGGCGTCGCGCTTCCTCCGCCCGAGGCGTTCGGTCTGCCCGCGATCGAAGCACCGAGGTTCGTGCTGAAGCTCGAAGGGACGCCGCTCGACGTCCGCGGAGAGCTCACCGCGGTCTATTCGATCGGCAACGTTCGCATTCTGCCCGGCGCCGACGCATCGACCGACGCGCGCGATCTCGTCGCCGAAGAGGGCGCACGGATCGTCGTGCACGACGCCGGGCTCGCGGAGAATCAAGAGCGCGAGCTGGCGACGTCCGAGGACGGCGCGATCGAATTCTGGCGTCACGGCATCGAGCGACTCCGCGCGTCGCAATCGCCGCGCATCGAGGTGCTCCTCGCGGATGCGCTCATGCGCGTGCGGATCGGCGCACCGGTGCGCGCGCGCATCGAGGTCGGCGTCGCGACGGGCTGGCTCGACACGCGCTTGGATTTCGCGGCCGGAGACGTGAAGGTGGAGATGCAGGCGATCCGCGCCGCGCTTCGCTCGCGCAAACGCTGGGTGTCGCTCGCGGACGGCACGCTCGCGAAGATCACCGACGAGATCGCCGCGCTCGTCGACGAGTCGGCGGCGCTGCTCCGCGAAAAATCGGAAGCGCGCCTCGCGCCGCATCACCTCGGTCGCGTCGAGCGTTGGATCGAAGAGCACGGCGGCGAGGTCGACGCGCAGGTCTCGGCGCTTCGCGCGCGCCTCCGGACGCTTGCGGTGCGCGCGGACGCGGATCTCCCCAAGCGCCTCGACGCGACCTTGCGTCCGTACCAAGTCGAAGGAGTCGCGTGGCTCCAGTTTTTGCGCGAGCTCGGCGCGGGGGGAATCCTCGCGGACGACATGGGGCTCGGCAAGACGATCATGACGCTCGCGTTCCTCGCGCGATGGAAAGAAGACGCCGGGCGCGCGCCGACGCTCGTCGTTTGCCCGACGTCGGTCGTCGGCAACTGGGTGCGCGAGGCCAACCGCTTCACGCCGCAGCTCAAGGTCCTCGTTCTCCACGGGATCGATCGCGCGAAGCTCGCGCCGGCGATTCCGAAGCACGATCTGATCGTCACGACGTACGGCCTCCTTCGGCGCGACATCGACTGGCTCGCCGACACCAAGCTCCGCTGCGCCGTCCTCGACGAAGCGCAGAACGTGAAGAACGCCGTCGCCGCCACCACGCGCGCGGCGCGCCGCCTCGACGCCGAGATGCGGATCGCGCTCACCGGCACGCCGGTCGAAAATCGATTGCTCGAGCTGTGGTCGATCATGAGCTTCGTCAATCCGGGAATGCTCGGCACCGCGCGCGACTTCGACGAGCGCTACGAGCGCCCGATCTCGAACGATCCGAGCGGCGTCGTCGGCGATCGCCTTCGCGCCGTCGTGCGTCCGTTCGTTCTTCGGCGAACCAAGTCGCAAGTGTTGCCGGATCTCCCGCCGAAGACGGAGATCGATCGCGTCTGCGTCTTCAAGCCGAAGCAGAAGCGCCTCTACGACGCGCTCGCGCTCACGTTGCGCGAGAGCGTGAAGAAGCGCGCCGAGAAGGTCGGCTTCGCGCGTAGCAGCATGAGCGTGCTGACCGCGATCCTGCGCCTCCGTCAGATGGCGTGCGATCCGCGGCTCGTCGATCCGACCGTGCCCGCAGAGCACAGCTCGAAGCGCGCGCAGTTCCTCGAGCTCGTGCGCGAGCTCGCCGACGAAGGTCGCCGCGCGCTCGTCTTCTCGCAGTTCGTCGAGCTCTTGTCGCTGTGGCGCGAGGATCTCGATCGCGAGAACATCGCGTACGAGTACCTCGACGGATCGAGCACGAAGCGCGACGCGATCGTCGCGCGCTTCCAAACCGGCGCGGCGCCGCTCTTCCTCATCTCGCTCAAGGCAGGCGGCGCCGGATTGAACCTGACCGCCGCCGACACCGTCATCCACTGCGATCCGTGGTGGAACCCCGCCGTCGAGGATCAAGCGACCGATCGCGCGCACCGCATCGGACAGGAACGCGCGGTGACCGTCGTGAGGCTCGTCGCGCAGGGGACCATCGAAGAAAAAATCGGGCTCCTCAAGATCAAGAAGCGCGAGCTCGCGAACGCGATCGTCGGCGCCGACGCCGGCGCGCTTCGCGGACTCGACGAGGACGACGTGCGCGCGCTTCTCGGCGATGTCGACGGCGATGTCGATGCGTGATCGTCACCTCGTGGCAGCGCGATCGATTCCGTCGGAGTGACAGCTCGGGTCAGTCGGCCGTCGCCCCGTCGGCTTCTTGCGGCCCCGTTTCGTTCGCGGAGCCTGCGTCGTGGCTCCGCGAGTCGAGCCCATGGGCGCCGGCATCGACGCCACTGCCGCACGCATCTTCGACGAACGACGCGGGGCCGAGGCTCGTCGTGTTCGCGAACGTGCACTGCGCCTGGCAGGTGTCGGTGATCTTCGTATAGGAAACGGAGTGCGACCACTCGTAGACGAGCTTGTTGCCGCCGGCCGCGAAGACAGACGTTTCGCGGCCCGGTGCGCATAGCCCCAACGCGTGCATGGTAACGTCGACGTCCTTTGCGATACGCACGCTCCTCGCAAGCGGTTGCGCTCACCCTCGCGCTCACGTGCTGCGATCGCTCTTGCACCTACGACGCCGGGGAGAAGACATTCGAGTCGCTCGACGCCGCGGTGAAGGTGGAGCTCGTCCGCGAAGCGCACCCGGGGTGGGGCGCCGCATCGCTCTTCCCGTCGGGCACGTCGTTTGTCCTTCGCGTGCATACGACCCCGTCGTTCGACGAACCGATCGAGTGCACGTCCGTGGACCTCGCCGAGGATCCGACCGCGACGACCGTCGCGTACCGATGCCGCACGCCGGGCGCGGCGTGGACGGCGATACGGATCGGTCGCGGTAGCGCGCACGTCGTCGACTGCGTGAGCTCCCTAGGCGTCGCCCGCAAACCCGACTTCGCGAAGCTGCCGCCGCTCGCGAGCGTGGCGGTCCCGATCCTCGATTGCCAGGAGAAGCGGATCGGTCTCGCGACGGAGCTCGTCCGGCGTTACGACGCGTTGGCGAGCGGGCTGCGCGACGTCGGCGGAGCCGCCGCCGTGCGCGCGTTCCTCGTCGCGTCGGCCGATCGCCCGTTGCCGTCCTACGTGCAGGACAACGAGGAGGATCCGTGGCTGGTGGAGGTCCAGAAGTTGTCGCCGCAGGAACGCGCGGACTTCGAGAGCGATCTCTGCGGCGCGCTCGTCGATCCTGCAAAGGACGAGGCGTACGTGCGGGCGGCGCGGCTGTGCACGCTGAACGATCCGCGTGTGGGCGACGCCGCGCTCGCGCGGGTGCGCGCGTCGCTCGCGCGTCCGGCGCCGACCGGGACGGCCGCGAGTCGACGACGGCCCTCGGCGCTCGAGTGGGCAATGCCGCTCGCGTCGAACGCGCGGCCCGCCGAGACCGCCGACGCGGCGTGCGCGTGGCTCGCAGGATCCGCCGCGAACGATCCGCGCCGCGTGCTCGCGCTTGCCGCGGTCGGCGCGTCGAACACTCGCTGCGCCGCCGTAGCGTCGTTGACGCCGGCGCCGTGCGATCCGTCGCTCGATTGCGATGCGGGGCTGTGCACGGCGCGCGAGCTCGCACCGGCGTTCGCGTCGTGGCGGAAGATCGGCGAGCCGCTCGGGGACGCAGGCGCGCGGCGACCGGGTCCCGTCACGCCCAATGGGAGCACGTCGCTGCTCGCCGCGACGTACGCGCTCGGTCCCTTGCCGCGCGAGCTCGTCATCCGCAACGCGCGACGCCACTACGAGCTCGAACGGACGACGGAGAACCCCGGCTGCGGGGAGCGCATGAACGCGGGCGCGCCGTGCACCTGCGAGGCGCTCGATCCCGACCGAGAGTGGCTCTGCGACTTGCCGCTCGACGGCGGCCGCATGCAGATCGATCACTGCTCGTTGCGCGCCGACGACCGACTGCGGCGCGTGGGATCGGCTCGGCACACGTGCCTCGAATCGGACGCGGGCGCGTGCTCGATGGACGACGATTGCTGCATCGCGCTTCGGTGCGACGGCGATTCGGGGGTGTGCGTGGCGGAGTAGGCGCGACCGAAGCTGGCGGTACGTTACTACCGGCAGGCGCCGCTCACGCAGCGCTGCCCTCCGGGGACCTACACTGTCAACGACAGCGCTCGCGTCATGTGCGTGTGCTCGTCAAACCGAGCGCGTGCGCGAGCCGACGAAAAAATCACGAGATCATCAGTCTGCAATCAGGGACTTTACGACGCGAAGCTCCCATGCTCACGTGCTTCAAGGGCAGGGAAGCCCTTCGCGAGGAGAGTTCGCATGAAGATCATGAAGACGATGTCTCTGATGTTCGTTGGCTCGATGTTGCTCGTTGCCGCGACGGGGTGCGGGAAGAGCAAGGCGCTTCTCGCCGCCGAGGAGTACCAAAAGGAAACCTGCGCGTGCAAAGACGTGGCGTGCGTAACGGCCGCCACGCAGAAGTTCGCTACGCACAGCAGCGACATGGCGACCGCGCACGGCGGCGAGGCCGAAGCGATCACCAACGCGTCATCGGCTGCCGCGCAGTGCGCGACCAAGGTGACGATGGCGAGCGTGCCCGGGATGCCCGCGATGCCGGGGAAGTGAGCGGTCGCCGAGACCGCGTCACAGCAGGGACAGGATCGCCGGCCCGTAGTTGAGTCGGACGGCGTCAGCGTTCGAGCGCACCGCGAGCGGAAGCGGAAGGGTCGCAGCCGCCGCGGTCCTTGCCGCGGGTGATTGTCATGACGACCGTGTTGCCGGATGTGCACGGTCGTCCTTACCGCGTCAGCGCGGGTCACGCGTCAACGGCGCATTAAGGGATCGTCGCCGCCCTTCTTCGCGCTCTTCACGACGGCGGCGAGCCAACGCTTCACTGCCGCGCGCGGGAGCTCGTCGATCGATCGCAGCTTGATGTGCTGCCCGGTCTTTCCTTCGCCTTCGAGGAGGCCGTCGGGATCCGCGAGCGTCCCCGGCGCGCCCGGCAAGATCAGATTCGCGTGCGACTTGAACCCCGCGAGCGCGCAGAGCGTCCGTCCGTTGAGCGTGAAGAACGGCATTCCCCATTTGAGAGACGCGGTCGCGTCGGGCGCGGCTGCTTCGATCATCTTCCGGAGCTCGACGAGGATCGGCCGAAGCTGCGGCGGTTGCTTCGCGAAGAATGCGTCGATCGGCGCGCCGTAGTCCGCGCGTCGCGCAGGCATCGGGCGTGATGCGGTGCGCGCGGTCGACGTCGTTGCGCGCTTCGCGGGTTTTGCGGTCGCGGTCTTCGTGCGTGCGGGGGGCATGGGGATTGTTCGTAGATGGGGGCGCGGCGGGAGTCCAGGATCACGCTCGCGAGGCGGGGGCGCCGTTGCGGATCACGGTCGAGAAGATCGCGTAGCGCCGCCGAGCGCATCACACTGAGGAGCGATCTCGATGACGAGCCCGTCACTCCAGCCGTACTTCGCGTCCATCTTGGCCGCGACCTCGGCGAGGAGATCCGGCTCGCCCACGATGCGCGTCGTCGCGCACGTCGTCTCTCCGATGTCGTCGCGTGTCCCGACACGAAATCGAACCGCGGGCTCCCGCGTCAGGTTCTTCACCCATCCGGCGGCTTCGCGCATCTCAGCGACGGGATACCGCACGCGGCGCGCGCGCTGCGCGGCAGTCGACGAACGCGCCGTCCTGCGCGCGCACCGAGCGGAAGGCGACGCGCCAGACGATCGCTCACGCCTTGAAGAGCGCGTGCATCGCATCGATCGACTCCGGTCCGTACCCGACCGAGCCGACCGGGACCTTGCTCTCCACCGCCGCGATCACCTTCGCTGTCCACGTCGGCCCGAACCCGCCGCAGAGCTCGATGAGCTGCACTCCCTCGGCGACGAGCTTCTTCGCGACGTCGACGCCCTGCTCCGCGCGCTCGACGCCGACGGCGATCATCGTGAACGCCGGCGACTCCATGACGACGCGATTCTTCTGCGGATCGAGCTGCGCGCCCGTGACGATGAAGCCGAATTTCGTGAGTGCCATTCTCGAGTCTGCCTTTCGGGAAATCCGCGGCTCGAACGGTACGACGCCGATCTTCGTATCGTCGGTGCCCATCCGGCACGCGGTTCTTTGGGACTTTCGCAGCGACGGCGTGTCCTGAATACGGCGCGGAGGACACGCGGCCTGGGAGGCTCAATGAATTTCGTATTTTCCATGCTGCGCGCCCAAGTGGGCGTCGCGGTCTTCGCCGGTATCGGCGCCGTCACGACGGTCGTCGCGTGCTCCTCGTCCGCTACGAACGACGGGAGCATCGAGGCTGCATCGTCGGCGATCGTCACGTGCCCGAAGGGTCAGAAGCCTTCGCGAAACTGCGTCGACGTATGCGTGCCGAACCTGCACGCCGACGATCCCTGTACCGCGACGATGTGCGGAAGCGGCTGCGCAGCCGGCTTCGCGTGCAGCATTGGCACGTGTCAGGTCGGCGGTAGCGTGGGCGCGTCTTGCACCGTGCCGCGAAACGGTCGCGGGAGCTCGGAGTGCAGCGACGGACACTACTGCGCCCCGTCGTCGCCGAGCGCGGGGTACGGGACCTGCCAGATCCTCGGGCGCCAACGGAGCGCATGCAGCGCGGGAGCGAGCTCGAGCGGCGGACCTCCGCCGTGCATGGAGGGAATGCAGTGCGTACCCGGACCCAACGGCACGGGCCACTGCGAGCGACCGTGCGTCTCCGGCGATACGAGCTGCCCCGCCGGCGAATCGTGCACGGCGAAGGGATTCTGCTCGCAGTGCGCTGGGCCCGCGGACGATTGCCGCAATGGCGCGTGTTGCAACGGCGGCGAATGCCTGCCCGCAAAAGACAATCCCACCCAGTTCGTGTGCCGCGTCGGCGCGGCGACCGATTGCGACGAGAACAACGAATGCCCCATTGGCTATCTGTGCGGCAAGAACCACAGCTGCTGCGTCGGTCCGGGCGGCTCGTGCTGGATCGGCGCGCCGGGGCTCACGTGTTGCGCCGGCGAGTCGTGCGTAAACGGTGCCTGTGTGGGATCCCCCGCGAGCGGCGACGCGGGCGCGGACAGCGGCGGCGGCGGAAACGACGCGGGCGCGGACAGCGGCGGCGGTGCCGGCACCCCGTGCACCTCCGACAGCGAATGCGGCGGTCACAACCGATGCAACCCGTCCAGACACCAATGCAGCAAGTATTGCCAAGGGAGCGTCGTCGGTATGTTTTGCGATGGCCTCTGCATGTTGAGCAATGACATCCCGCAGGTGGTTCAGTGCGACGGCCCGTGGTGCCCAGCCGGGTACACCTGCTACTGAAGAGGCGTCGAGTGCCGGCGCGTTCTCAGCGCGAGCCATGGACATTGGAATGGCTCTCCCGGGACGAACCGATCACTTCGGCAAATGCGAATCGAGCCACTCTCCCACTTCGCTCCCCCAGTCCTCCGGCGACGTGCAAAACCCACCGTGCCCTTCCGCGGGAGTCGTGCCGTGCGGCGGATAGATCTTCTTTCGATTCGGTTTCTTCACACGGTCCATCTCCGCCGAGAGCGCCCTGGTCGGTTCGGTGTTGTAGTCGTTTTCGGCCTGCAGAAAGAAGATGGGAATCGTCGCGTGATCGACGGCCGTGAGCAGGCGCTTCTGCAAAAGCGTGTTCCCCTTCCACGACATGCTCGCGCCCGCGAAGTCGATGGCGACCTTGAAGCCGCTCGCGCGCTCCGACGTGAGCACCGTCTCGATTCCCCCGTACGAACATCCGGCCACGGCGATCGCGTCCTTGCGAATGTCGCTGCGCCCCTCGAGGTACTTGAGCGCCGCGAGCACGTCGTCGACCTGCGCCGACAGCTCGTCCACGACGATCGCCGCGCGCTTGTCGGCCGGCGCCGCGTCGGTGAGATAGCCGACGTACTTTCCGGGTGACGGTTCGTGGCCGCGGCGAACCGGAATGAAGAGCGCGAACCCGCGGCGGTTGTAAAAGGGCGCCAGCTTGCCGCCGATGCCGGGCTTCTTCTCGCTGCCGTGGTTGTTGACGATCGCGCGGTGCGGTCCCGTGCCCGGCGGAAGCCAGAGATAACCCGTGAGCGTGAGCGCGCCGCTCGCGAACGTCACGAGGTGATGTCCGCTGGCGTCGTTGGGTGCAGGCGGGTCGGCTGCGCTCGCGGTGGGCGCTGGAGCGGACGACGCGGGTGATGCGGACGCAGCCGGCGGCGAAGCCGTCGACGTCGCCATCTGCGCGGCGTCGTTGCGAGAGCATGCGAACGCGAACAACGCGAGCAGCGCGAGGCGTTGGTTCATGCAGCGAGACTACCCGTGGATCTCAGGCGACGTACGCGCAGACGAAGTGCGTGGCGTCGAACGGCTCGAGCACGCCCTTTCCGCCAGCCAGGCCGGCGTCGATAGAACGCGCCACGAGTTGCTCGCCGGATCGTAGACAGCGGACGATTCGTCCCTTAACTCTCCGCGGCATCCGCCGTTCCTAGAGTCCGGAGGAAAGCGCCATGCGCACCGTTTCCGAGGCAGGCGGATCGCTACGCAAGAAGCAGGTGTTGCTCGTGGACGATGAAGTCGAGATCCTCAAGGCTCTCGCGCGCTTGCTGCGCCGACGCGGCTTCGACGTTCGCATGACCACCTCGCCTCGCGAGGCGCTCGAGCTCTTGCGTGCCGATCCCGCG
>JBBQXV010000342.1:0-8941 GCA_038209335.1 Polyangiales bacterium
GCGATCATTTCGTGATCACACCCACGACAGCACGCTGACGAACGTCGTCGGTGTCCGCATCGCGGCGTCTTCACGCGCGTACACGCGACGCGCGAACAACCTTATCCCCGCCGCTTGCACACCGAGGAACGCGTTTCGAAAGTACGCGACGCGCGCGAACGGGAGGCCGACGCAAGTCACGCGCGCTTCTTTCGGTCCGAGCTTCGCGACCTCCACGTCGCCCCCTTGAAACATCCGCTCGCGCGCGCGGTGCACGTAGTCGAACGCGGTCCACGGCGTGACGCCGGCGCTGGTCGCCGAGCGAATGAGGACACCGAAGAACGTCTTCTGCGCGCGGTCACCGACCTCTGCGCCGATCGCGCGCTGCTCGGGCTCCGGCAACGCGAGCGCTTCGCAAGCGTCGTAGTGGGCGAAGGCGATCTCGACGTCGAGCCACGCGCCTGCGACCACGGCGAGCACCGTGTCGCGATGTTTCCCCGCGAGCAGGTCGAGGTAACGCTCGTAGTGGCCGCGCGCGCGGAGCGACAGGAGCGACGATGCGATGAGCGTGCTCCGCACCGATGTGACGGCGCCGGAATCGGGCGACCGAAGCGGGACGACGATCTCCTCGCGCACGCCTAACTATCGGGGCGATCGCGGCGACGAGCAACCCAGCTATTTCTTCGGCGCCGCCGATGCCGAGGGCGCGGCCGCCGAGCTCGCCGCTGGCGCAGGCGCAGGCAATGCCGTCCACGCGCGCAGCTTCACGAGCTTCTCATCGCGCGTCAGCTTGAACGCCGCGAGCTTGTCCGGCGCATCGCCTCCGGTGAGCACGAGCTCCTCGTCGCCGATCACGAGGATCGCGTTTCCTTTGCGCGCGAAGACGTACTCGGCCTTCGGACGATCCTTCGCCTCTTGCACGACCATCGCGACCGCGTCATCGCCGAGATCCTTGATCGGCAACGCGCCGGGCTTCGCCTTGACGAGCTTCATCGCGTCCTTCGCCTGATCGACGTCGTCGCGAAGGAGCACGAGCATGCGGTACCGCTTCTCGCCGTCCTTGTAATAACCCACCGCGGCCGCGCCGAGGCCCGCGACGCCGAGCGCATCCTTCTGCACGTACGAGACGCCGAGCGTCACCATGTTCGCGTCCGGCAGCGCCTTCACCGCGGGGAGCTTGTCGTTCGTGCCGGGGAGCTTGTCGGCGATCGCCTTGCCGATGCCGGAGCACGCGGCCTGTCCGGCCTTCGCCATCTGCTCCTTCGTCATGTTCGGATCTTCGGGAACGAAGTTGAGCTCGATGAGGTAGCTCCCCTTCCACACGTACGCGTTCGTCGATCCCACCGCCGCCGCGCCGCCCGCCACGAGCGGCTTCACCGTCGTCTTCAACGGATCGGCGCCCGCGACGACGCGCGTCGTGAACATCGCGTACGCGCCGCCCGGATCGGCGAACTGGTCCAAGAAGATCTGCACGTTGTTCGGCGCGCCCGATCCGTCGACGTAGCGAAGCGACACGACGCGCTTCAAGCCGAGCTTCTTGTAGACCTCGCACTCGCCGTCGAACTCTTTGGTGCAGACCTCGTCCATCGAATGCTTCTCTTTGTCGCCGTACACCATCGCGTCGCCGTTCGGATCGATGCAGTACCCCGACGTCGTTCGCGGCAACCAATCCTTGCTCGTCGGATCCTTCACCTCGCCGCCGCCCGACGCGCACACGTTCGGTTTCGCTGACGCGGTCGGAGGAGGAGGCGGCGGCGGGTTGTCGCCGGTGACCTTCGCGGGATCGTCCTTGCAACCGGCGAGCGGCGCGAGGACGCCGGAGAGAGCTGCCCACATCGGGATCACGAGGAGGAGGGAGCGGGGTGCCATTGGGAACCTCTGCTAGCACGACGACCGATGAACGGGCGAAGTCCGGGAGGAGCGGTCCGCACGTTTTACATACCGTCGCAATCGTTGCTGCGCGCGCCTAGGGAACGCACCGGAAACCCTCGGTGATTCCTGCATTCGCACCTCGTCCGGCGGGGGCATGCGGCTTGCTCGATGCGCCCTGGTGGTCCCATCCATGTCGGTACGGGTAAGCAGCGTTCGGGAGAGGTTGTCTTTGGCAGGCGCACGCGCACGTGCGCGCGCGCGAGCGGCCGGCTTCAGCTTGATGGAGCTGATGGTCGTCGTCATCCTCATCTCGATCCTCGCGATGCTCGCCATCCCGAGCATGAGCGCCGCACGCTTCGACCGGCTCGCGTTCAGCGAGGCGTCGAACATCACCGAGCTGATGCGCGTCGCGAAGACGCGATCGCTTGCGCGCGGGTCCGCGGTGCTCGTTCGGATGCAGGCCGATACGCTCGGGAGCGCAACGCCGTCGCAACGCGGGCGCTACGAGATCTGGGAGGCCGTCGCGCCGAACGCGACCGGCGCCGGTTGGAACCGCACGCCGCGCAGCAGCTGCAAGAGCCCGACGCGATGGACGCTCGACGCGACGATCCCGCCGCCGGCGGGCGCGAACGCCGCTTTCATCGACGCGGTCGATCTCAATGGAGTGTACGACGCGCAAGGCGCGGTGCAGTCGCAGATCATCGATCCGATGACGGGCAACCCGGTCGCCGACATCTTCCTCTGTTACACGCCGCTCGGCCGCGTCTACTACTCGATCGCAAACGCCGGCTTGCCGAACTTCGATCTCGCAGCGCCGCTCACCAACGTGACGACGGTCCGCGTCTATCGCTACGACGCTACGCAAGCGGCCGACGTCTACTCGAGCCTCAAGAAGCGCGGACCGCTCCGCATCGTCAGCATCCCCTCGGCGGGCATGGCCCGGCTCGTGTCCCGATGAGCGCAGTCGTTCGCCCCGTCCGCTCGCGCAAGAAGACGCGCGGGTACACCGCCGTCGAGGTGCTCATCGGCATCACGCTCGTCTCGATCGGCGCGGCGGCGGTCATGAGCATGCAGCGCGGCGCGATTCAGGCGAACCTCGATGCGCGCAAGATGGACATGGCCAACTCGATCGCGCGCGAGTGGCTCGAGCGCCTTCGTCGCGACTCGACGCTGTGGACGCTGCCGAGCCCCGTAAATCCCGGCGGTAACAACTACGCGAACTCGAAGCTGCTCTCGACGTACCTGCAACTCAACAACAACGGGAACAACGGTTGGGTGTATCCCAACGCGCTCCTCGCGAGCGCGAGCGTCCCCGACGGCGTCAGCACCGGCTTCGACATCCTCGGTCGCGATCTCCTCGCGGTGGACATCGTCGGTACGAACGCGAAGCCGAGCTCTGCGGTCTTCTGCGTCAACATCCGCCTCAACTGGCTCGTGTTGAACCAGCTCATTCGCGCGGAGGTCCGCGTGTTCTGGCGCCGTCAGCTCTACACGGCGCCGTCGAAGGTCGACTGGTGCAACGCCGCGGACGCCTCCGACGCGACCGCGATCAACGGCAACACGTCCGAGTACCACTTCGTCTACGCCGCCACGGCGATCCGACAGAACCCGGTCCAATGATCTCGATCCTCTCCTCTCCCATCGTCGCCCGTCGCCGCCTTCGTAGCGCGCGTCAGGCGTCGCGCGGCTTCACGCTCACCGAGCTCACGGTGTCGCTCACCGCGGGGCTCATCGTGGCACTCGGGCTCGTCGGGCTCTCGCGCGAAGCGACCAACTCGTTCCACGAGGAGGTGCGCATCGCCGCGGCCGAGAGCGGCTCGCGCACGGCGATCGATCGCCTGCGCGCGGATCTCCAGCGCGCGAGCTTCATGAGCACCGCGAACATCCAGCGCGATCCGCTCATCGCAGCGGCGCCCGGCGCTCCGAACGTGACGACGCTCGCAGCGTCGACGTTCCCTGCGCTGAGCAAGCTCGCCGGCATCCAGCTCGTCGCTACCGGATCGACGACGGCGACTCCGCTCTCGAACGTGCAGCTGCCGCGACCGCTCAAGCCGGACGCGCTCCTCATCGCCGGCAATATGACGTCGACCGACGCGTTCGAGGTGCGCACGATCGATCCGCCGGGCAACGCTTGCCAGCGCATCTACCTCGCCGTCGATTCGCCGGCGATGTGGCGCATCCTCGCGCGGGAGTTCGCGACGTCCGAGGGGGGCACGAGCACGGCTGGCGCCGCCGCTCAGGCGCTTGCGAGCGCGTTCCAACCGGTGCCGACGAAACGCTTCATCATCCGGTTCGCCGACCTCACGGGGCGCTACCAGTACGCGGTCACCTGCGCGACCGCCACGGGCGGCTTGGACGTCGCAGTGCCAAACCCCTGGATCGACATCGACTCGAAGACGCCAATCCTCACGACACAGCAGACGAAGACCCAAGGCGGTCAAGGCGGATTCGGCACGGGCGTGATGGTGAACCCGGTGGCGATCGTCAAATGGGAGATCACGAACTCGCTCCCGTCGGCGCTCGCGGCGCAGTTCCCGAACGCCGACTCGAACGAATACTTTCTCACGCGCTCCTTCGTCGACGTCGAATCGACGTCGCTCGCTGCGCTCCAGGGCACGACCGAAGTGATCACGGAGTATGCGGTCGATCTCAAGTTCGCGTTCACCGCGGACACGAGCCAGCTCGTCGCTCCGGAGACCGCGGGGACGAACCCGACGCCGACGATCATCCCGTTCGACCTCGACTCTGCAAACGGCCCATGGGCTCCCGACGTGTCGACGCTCCCCGCGCGCCCGGCCGGCGCGGGCGCGAACGCGACTGGTCCGCAGCGCATCCGCTCGGTCCGCATTCGTCTCGTCACGCGCTCGGCGTTCTCGGATCGCACGGTCAACATCCAGCCTGCGCCCGCGAACCAGCAGAACCAGAATTTCCTCTATCGCTACTGCACCGCGCCGCCGGGCGCCGACGGCGGCACGCCCGATTGCACCGTCGCCAACCAGGAAATCTGGGCGCGCGCGCGCACGGTCGTGACCGAGGTCTCTCTCCCCAACCAGCAAAGGCTCTTCTGGCTATGACGGCGTCTCGTCTCGCACGCATTCGATCGACGCGCCGCGCACGGAGCGCGGGCGGCATCGTGTTCATCGTCGCGATGACGATCGCGGTGCTCGCGGCGATGGGGATGTATGCGCTGCGCGCGGCGTCGATGGAAGTGCGCACGAGCGGTTACGAACGACAGAACGCGCAGACGCACTACCTCGCAGAGTACGGCGTGCTCGGCGCGAGCCAAGAGGTGAACGTCACGAAGGCCGAGCTCTACGTCGGCCTCATGACGAGCCCGCTCACGCGCGACACGGGATGCCAGTCGCTCGCCCCGACGTTCAACGTGTCGGGTGCGGTCATGAGCGAGCGCTCGCTCGCGTGCCGTCGGATGGGGGCCACCGAGCTCGGCAACACATGGCGAAGCGGCGGCTCGCAGATTCCGGTTCTCGTTCCTTACGGCGGCACTCCGGCGCAACCGGGCAGCCTCGGCTCCGCGCCGATCGCCGGTGACTTCTTCGTCGAGCTCACCGATCCGGCGAAGACGTCGCCGCCGGCCGGCTTCGATCTCAAGCTCGGCTTCTGCTTCATGCAGATCACGGTCTCTGCGACGGGGATCACACAGCCGATCGTCATCGGCGGTTCCGATCCAAACACGGCGATTTACAGCAGCCAAGGTCTCGAGACGGCGCGCGCGCGCATCGTCGCGGGTCCCGTCAAACGCTGCGGGCCACAGTAGGAGGCGACTATGAGGATGCGTCACCACGAGTCACATCCCGGATCGCTTCGCTCGCGAGGCGCGTTGGCACTCGTCTCGAGTTGCCTGGTCGCCGCCGGTGCAGTTCTCACGACGACGCACGCCGCCAACGCGCAGCCGATCGACGAGAACCCGCCGCTACCGAACGTCCTCCTTCTCCTCGATACGTCCGGCTCGATGGAGCGCATGATCGACGGCTCGTACCCCGAGGCGAACAACGCGAACAAGTGCGTCCCCGGAGCGCAGTCGCCGGCGAACCGATGGGGCGTCGCGCTCCAGGCGCTCACGGGCGATCTTCAGCCGTACTACAGCTGCGTCGCGCAGCCGCGCACGTCGACGCCCGTGTCCGCGGGCGCGTACAGCTTCAACGACGAGTACAAGATCGCCGGACATCTTCCGTACGACTCGGCGTTCTACATCGACTTCCACCGGCCGGTGACGGGGACGACGCTCGCGAACGCGTGCGTCAACGCGCCGGGCGCGCTCCCGGGAGCGGTCACGCCGAACGGCGTCGGACCCAGCGGGCTCGGCATCGCGGCGACGTACGCGACCGATTTTCCGACGACCGCGCTCACGCAGCGACTCCTCACGACGCCCGCGACGACGTGCACGTTCGGTCAGCTCAGCGACGGCGCGCTCGACAGCGCGGTGTCGACGATGCGCTTCGGTCTCATGACGTTCGACGTCGATCCGGCGAACGGCACCGGCGCGACGCTCGGCGCATCGCCGCTCGTCACCAACTCGCCGACGTCGCCGTTCGACGGCATGTGGAGCTACTTCGCGGGATGGAACGGCACGGGCGCGTTCACGCCGGCACAAGGTCGCCCCGCGGGTTGCAACACGCTCAGCATGTTCGAGGTCGGCGCGCGCAGCCCCGCCGCGCCGCCGTGGGAGGGGCGCTTCGTCATGCTCCCCGCGTCGAACGCGAGCAGCACGGTCGTCGCGACGAACAACGACAACATCCAAAAGGTGATCAACTCGTCGCGTCCGTACGGCGCGACGCCGATCGCCGGCATGCTCTCCGACGCGCAATACTATTTCTGGACGGATCCGGCCGGCCCGCGCGGGACGAACAGCGATCCGTACGTCACCGGCGGATGCCGCAGCCAGTACATCATTCTCCTCACCGACGGCGCGCCGAACATGGACCTTCGCACGGCGTGCGAAAGCGGCGGGCAGTGTCCGTACGCCCAGCGCCCGTGGGAGATCACCGCTGCGCTCGCGAACGCAGCGACGGGACAGAAGGTGAAGACGTACGTCATCGGCTTCGCGGTCAGCAGCTTGATCGATCAAGGCGTGACGGTGCAGTGCTCGAACCTCATCCAGAACAACACGCTCAACTCGACCTGTTTGCAGAACCCGGTGCCGGCGAACTACCAAGCGTGCTGCAACCTGCAGCAGATCGCGCTCAACGGCGGCACCAACCACGCCTATTTCGCCGACACGCCCGGGGCGCTCAACCAAGCGCTCTCGGACATCTTCGGGCAGATCTCGACGCAGACGTCGACGCGCACGGTGCCGGCGTATTCGCCCGTCGTGAGCAACCCGTCGTCGGGCGCGGCGCCGACGGCGTCGACGTTCTTGTCGTCGTTCAATCCGGGCGTCGGCAAGCCGTGGTCGGGCGACATTCAACGCCAGCAGCAAGTCTGTACGCTCAGCAACGGCGCGTTCAGCATTCCGGCGCCGGTCGTCACGTACGCGAACGGCGACGACTTCGCGACGAACATCGACTCGCACGCGGGCTCGACGCCGCGCCGCTTCTACACCGTGCAGCCGGGCTCATCGGGGCAACCGGTCGACGCGTCGACGATCATCCGGCCGTACGTCCCGTCGACTCCGCTCGACGGTCTCGGCAACTACGGCGGCACGCAGTACGGCCCGGCGATCGCGACCATCCTCGCGAACGTCACTCCGCCGGCGCTCAACGTCACCGCGCTCACGCCACAGTGCGCGAGCATCAGCGGCAACCATCTCACCGCCGCGCAGTGCGAGGCGCTCGCGTTCAACTTCCTCTTCGGTCAGCAGTCGACGCCGGGGCTGCAGACGAACTCGCCGCCGCCCGCGCCTTCCCTTCCGCCCGACGGACAGGGGTTCTTGCCGTTCAACTCGCGTTACTGCCAGTCCGGTTGCACGACCGGATCGCAGGACCGCAGCGCGCTCGGCGACATCTTCCACGCGACGCCGACCATCGTTGGCGCGCCGACGGCGCTCATCCGCGACGAGTCGTACCAGCAGTTCGCGACGGCGAACGCGAACACCAACGTCTACGGCACGACGAAGCAGCGCCGGACGATCCTCTACTCGGCGACGAACGACGGCATCCTCCACGCGTTCTGGACCGACGTGACGCAGCAAGAGAACAACGAGCTGTGGGCGTTCGTCCCGCCGGCCGTCCTGCCGTCGATCATCGGCGAGTACCCGACCGCGCACCAGCTCCTCCTCGACGGCGCGGTCGTCGTGAAGGATGTCGTCTTCTCGCGGACGGCCGTGCGCAGCGCGACGGATCTCGCGACCGCGACGACCGCGTGGCACACGATGCTCGTCGGCAGCTACGGAACGCAAGGTCGCGGCTACTACGCGATCGACGTGACGAACCCGGATCCGAACGCGCAGCCGGCCGGCGCCCCCATCTTCCGTTGGCAGCTGACCAACATGGGCGCGATCTCGGGCGTGCCCAACGCGAACATCTTCGGACAACACGCCGGCACGCCGTCGATCGCGACGGTGTACGCCGATCTCACCGGCGCCAACAGCACCACGACCGCGCAGGAGTACGGCGTCGCGATCCTCCCGGGCGGCTCCGAGACCGGCCCGACCGGCGGTCCGTGCGCGCGCGCCGCCGCGACGACGGGAGCGAACGTGTCGACGCCACTCAGCACGTTCACCGGACGGAGCTCGGTTCGTTGCTGGGGCGCCACCGCGGTCGCGACAGCGCCGGTCGTCGGGCGCTCGCTCGCGATCGTCCGCATCGACACCGGCGAGATCATCAAGGTGTTCATGCGCACCGCGGATCTCCCGGTCGGGCACCCGCTCATCACTTCGGGTCGCGTCATCAACACGCCGCTCGACTCACCGATGACCGGCATCCCCGCGGCGTACCCGGCCGACACCGGCGCGGTCGCGCAGAAGATCTTCATGTCCGACGCCGACGGCACCATCTGGAAGTTCGACCTGACGGACATCAACCCGAACAACTGGACGGGCGAGATGTTCCTCGACCTCTACAACGGCACCGTCGACACCGACACGGTCAACGCTTGGTCGCACGGCCAGCCGATCTCGGTGCCGATGGTCACG
>JBBQXV010000343.1:0-8842 GCA_038209335.1 Polyangiales bacterium
GGCAGTTCGAGACGGAGACCGATCGCGCGTTGCGACTCGTCGTCGATGCGAGCGGATCGATGGCGTACCGCGGATCGCGCGCGCCCGGCGCGAAGCTCGCGTTCAGCGCGCTCGTCGCGGCGGCGCTCGGGCGCGTCGCGCTCGCGAGCGGAGATCCGGTCGGGCTCGCGTTCATCGGCGGCGCGTCGTCCGCGCGCGCGCTCCCGGCCACGGGCGGACGCGAGCAGTTCGAACGGATCGTCGGCGCGCTCGAAGCAGTGGAGCCAGGCGGCGACGCGCGCACCGACGTCGCGCTCGTCGATCGCACACTCGAGCCGCTCGCGCGCTCCGCGCGTCGAGGCGCCGTGATCGTCGTGCTGAGCGATCTGCTCGACTTGCCGGACGATGCCGCCGAGCGAATCGTCGCGCTCGCGTCGCGAGGCCGCGTGCTCGTCGTGGTGCAGACGCTCGATCCGGACGAAGTCGATTTTCCGTTCGAAGGGAACGTCCGACTGCGCGCGATGGAGGGGAGCCACATCGTGGAGACGGAGGGCGAGACCGCGCGCGCGCGCTACCTCGAGGCGCTCGAAGCGCTACGGGTGAAGTGGTCGCTGCTGGTGACGTCGCGCGGAGGGCGTTTTTTGCGGGCGACGACGACGGACGATCCGACGCGGATCGTGCGGCAGATCGTGGAGGCGGTGCGGTAAACGGACGTTCGACTCACTTTTCGCGCAACACGCCCCCGTAGGTACCGACAAAGAAGGGCATGAACGCGAAAATCGCCATTGCCCGCACCTCCCTCGCCCTCGGAACCGTCGGAATCCTCGTCCTCGCCGTTACCAGCGGCTGCGGACCTGCTGTCGGCAACCCCTTCGAAGCGGCGCCCGACGCCGCGGCGCCAGACGACACCGACGCCGGAATGGCCATCGATACGGGGGTCAATCTCGCGGACGGCGCAGCCCTCGAAGCAGGTCAGTGCGCCGCCGGCACCGCCGATTGCGACGGCGATCTACGCAACGGCTGCGAGACCAAGGTCGCGACCGACGCGAAGAACTGCGGCGTGTGCAAGCACGACTGCACCGGTCTCTCGCACGTGAGCGGCGCGACCACCTGCAGCGCCGGCAAGTGCGTCGTTCCGGCGACGTCGTGCGCCGATGGCTTCGCGCACTGTTCGAGCAACGCGGACGACGGATGCGAAGCGGACCTCGCGAAGCCCGCGACGTGCGGCAAGTGCGCGACGAGCTGCACCGGCGCGACGCCGATCTGCGCGACCGGAACGTGCAGCAACGGATGCGGCGCGAGCGCGCCCACGCAATGCAGCGGCAGCTGCGTCGACACGACGAAGAGCGCGACCAACTGCGGCGCGTGCGGCAACGCTTGCCCGACGCCCTCGCACGGCCAAGCGACCTGCGCGTCGAGCGCGTGCGGCTTCGCGTGCAACTCGGGCTACCACACGTGCGGGAGCGCTTGCGCCGACAACACGAGCCCGCAGTCGTGCGGCGGATCGTGCACGCCGTGCGCAGTGCCCGCGAACGCGACCCCGACGTGCGACGGAACGACCTGTGGCTTCGCGTGCAACGTCGGCTTTCACAAATGCGGAAACGCATGCGCGGCGGACACGGATGCGACGCAGTGCGGGGGATCGTGCACCGTGTGCACCGTGCCGGGCGGCGCGGGGCATGCGACGTGCGGCGGCGGATCGTGCGGGATCTCGTGCGACACGGGGAACCACCTGTGCAACGGGACGACATGCGCGGTGAACACGAGCACCGCGACGTGCGGAGCGTCGTGCACGCCGTGCGCCGCGCCGCCGTCGAACGGGCATTCGACGTGCGATGGGACGAGCTGCGGGATCGCGTGCGATCCCGGCACGCGCCTCTGCGGTGGCAACACGTGCAAGGCGAACGACGTGAACGCATGCGGTGCGGCGTGCAGCGTTTGCCCGACGGCGGCGAACGCGACGCCGACGTGCAATGGGACGGCGTGCGGATTCACGTGCAACGCGGGCTTTGCGGACTGCGACGGCGTTGCGGGGAACGGGTGCGAGGCCAACCTAGCGTCGGATCCGGTACATTGCGGATCGTGCTCGCGTGATTGCCTCGGAGGAGCGTGCACCGCGAGCACGTGTCAACCCGCCGTGCTCGCAAGCATCGACGCGCGCGAGATCGCTGTCGACGACACGAACATCTACGTCGGCACGGGAGACTCCCGACTCTGGGTCGCGCCGAAAGCGGCGACGAGCGGAACCCTCTCGCAACAGTGCGGCACCGGCGGAGTCGGTGGAGTGGCTTTCGACGCCGACTATGTCTTCTTCACGAGTACGAGCCACCAAGTGTGCTGGGCATCCAAGATCCCGGGCGCCGCGCCTGCACAACGCCTCTCCCAGCCAACGGTGAACTACAGCGGGATCACGGCTCAGCACGGGCGGATCTTCTGGGGCGACCTGAGCAACCGATACATCTGGACCGCGCCGACGACGAGTGGGTCCCCGAGCGTCATATACGGCGCGTCGCAACAACAGCCGCCGTACCCGTACTCGTTCGCCTCCGACGCTCAATCGATCGCCTGGGTCGAATACTCCAACTTCCAGTCCGGTAACGGCGGCAACGTCATGATCGCGAGCGTCATCTTCAGCAACGTGACGACGATCGCGACTCTCCAGAATGGGCCTGCGGGCGTCGCCCTCGATGCGCAGAACATCTACTGGACGAACGCCGATGAGGGCGCCGTCTATCGGTCGGCACGTGCGGGCGGCGGGGCGTTCACGGTCGCGTCGGGCCAGGGGCGCCCGATTGGAATCGCAACGGACCCCAGCGGCGTCTATTGGGCAAACACCAACGCGGGGACGATCGTCAAAGACGGCGTCGTCATCGCGCAAGGGCAGACGCAAGCGTGGAGGCTGGCGGTCGACTCCAAGGCGATCTACTGGGTCAACCGCGGCGTTGGCGTCATGCGCCTCGCGAAGTGACCGCGCGCCCCTCGCCGTGCTAGCTCCCATGCCGTGAGCTTCGTCACCTCGCTCGCGCTCGCCGTCGCGCTCCTCGTGGCGGTTCCGTACCTGGCGCACCGCCTCCGCAGGCGGCGCGCCGACGAGCGTGAGTTCGCTGCCGCTCGCCTCGTCGATCCCGCGCCGCCCAAAGCGCGTCGTCGCTCCAAGCTCGAAGACCGCGCGCTCTTCGCCACCCGCGCGCTCGCCATCCTCGCCCTCGCGCTCCTCGGCGCATCCCCCCTCGTTCGCTGCTCTCGCCTCTCCCTCCAACGCTCCGGCGGCGCGTCCGTCGCGCTCGCGATCGTCGTCGACGACTCGATGAGCATGCGCGCCGACGCCGCCGGCAAATCGCGCCTCGAACGCGCGCGCGCTGGTGCACGCGAGCTCCTCGCGTCGGCGAGGGAAGGGGACGCCGTCGCGGTCGTGCTCGCGGGAGCTCCGTCGCGCGTGGTGCTCGCGGCGACGACGGATCTCTCCGCGGCGCGCGCCGCCGTCGACGGGATCACGCAGAGCGATCGCGCGACGGATCTCGACGGCGCGTTGTCGCTCGCGCGTGGGCTCGTCGCGACGTTGCCGCAGATCGATCGCCGCATCGTCGTCCTCAGCGATCTCGCCGACGGCACGCCCGACGCGCCACCGCTCGGCGAAGGGAGCGCGATTCCGGTGTGGGCCGCGCTCCCCGAGCTGCGCACGCCGATCGGCGATTGCGGGATCGTCGCGGCGGATCGAAGCGGCGTGCGCGTGCGCGTCGAGGTCACGTGCGGACGCGGCGGAAGCGCGGCCGGGCGCGAGATTTCGATCGTCGACGCGAAGAGCGCCGTGATCGTGAAAGGCGCGCTGCCTGCGGGCGAGCATCCCGAGCTGACGTTGACGTTGCCGAACGACGCGCCGGACGATCTCGTCGCGCGCATGGGCGGCGGCGACGCGATCGCCGCGGACGACGTCGCGCCGGTCGTGCTCGAAGCAGGGCCAGCGGCTATCGCGGTCGTCGCGGATCCATCGGACGAAGCCGCGGCGACGGGCGGCGCGCCGATCGTGGAGCAGGCGCTCACGGCGCTCGAGCTCGACGTCGCGGTGCGACCGCTGCCCGATTTTCCCGATCGGTCCGTCGATCTCTCACCGTTCGTCGGCGTCATCCTCGACGATCCGTCCGGGCTCACGCCGGAGCAGAGGCGCGCGCTCACGACGTTCTTCGAGTCGGGCGGCGTCGTCCTCCTGGCGCTCGGCCCGCGCGCAGCGGCGGCGCCACTCGGCGCATCGCTCGAGCCGATGGTGACGCGCCCCATCGCCTGGAGCACGACGACGGCGACTGGCGGCGACGCGGCGACGGCGACGGGCGCGCTCGCGGAGTCGGCGGTGAGCTTGGCCAACCTCGGCGCGAAGAGCCGCGGCGTGCTCGCGCCGGACGACGTGACGACGCTCGACACGCTCGTCAAATGGACCGACGGCGCGCCGCTCGTCGCGCGTCGTTCGGTGGCGCGCGGCGAGGCGTGGATCGTCACGCTTCCGTTTGCCCTCGGCGCCAGTGATCTCACGCTGCGTCCGGCGTTTCTCGCGCTCCTCGACGCCTGGGTCTCCGCGGCGCGCGAGCGGACGGCGCCGCGTCGCACCGACGTCGGCGCCGCGTGGCAGTTCCCGGGCGCGCGCGCCGTCACGATCGAAGGGCCCGCCGGTCCACTCGCACCCACGCGCGACGGCGCCGTCGCGCGCGCGACGCCCGAGATCATCGGCGCGTACCGCGTCGCCATCGACGGCCGCACCGAGACGCGCGTCGCCGCCCCCGCCGCGCGGGAGATCGACATCCGCCCGCGCGCCGTCGCGCCCCAGACCGGAGGCTCGGCGCTCGGCGACAACCACGCCGCCGTCGACATCTCGTCCGCCGTCGCGCTCTTCCTCCTCGCGATCATCACCGCGGAGATCGCGCTTCGCCTCTGGTCCGGCCGTCGAGGCGATGCGGCAGCGACGACGTGATCCCTTGCTATCGCGACTCGATCTCGGTTTGACTCGCACCCATGAAGATCGCGCCCCTCACCGTTGCGGTCGCGCTCACGCTCGCCAGCTGCCACAGCCCGGGCCTCTACGGCCACGCGACGAACTACGCGCCGCTCGACGACGAGACGCGCGCGATCACCGGCGCGCGCGAATACGATCCGGTGATGTACCCGCGCCAGCCGGAAGAGTGGCGCAAAGGCACCGTGCATCTCTTCGGTGTCGTCGACAGCCGATCGCCCGGACCCGGCGGTATGGCCATGCTCAAGCTCACGGTGCGTCGCCTCGAGCCGCGCAACCTCTGCGAGAACGAAAAAGACGAAGACACCTGCCGCGTCACCGTCAGCGACAAAGACTTCGGCATCGTCTACGCGCTCGTCACGTTGCGCGGCGACGACGACGTGGGCCCGAAGGCGGTCGGCGCGCGATCGCTCCTTCGCATCGTCGGATCGATCGGCCAAGACCCGAGCCCGACCGACGGCGCGCCGGTGGTCCGCGCGGCGTTCGCGCGTCACTGGCCGATCTACACGTACGCGCTCAAGTCGGCGGCGTCGGATTTGCGGCAATGATCGCGCTGTCGGCGGACGGTCGCGAGATCCGTCTGCCAGCGCTCGCGACGGCGCACTCGCACGCGTTTCAACGCGCGATGCGCGGAACGGCGCAGCGCCGTGGATCCGATCCGCGCGACGATTTCTGGACGTGGCGCGGACAGATGTACCGCGCGGCGACGTCGCTCACGCCCGAGTCGATCGACGCGATAAGCCGCGTCGCGTTCCGCGAGCTCGCGCGCGCTGGCGTTCGCACGGTCGGCGAGTTTCATTACATCCACCATCAAGCCGACGGCACTCCGTACGACGACCGAACGATCCTCAGCGACGTCGTCATCCGCGCCGCGAAGGCCGAGGGCTTGCGTGTCGCGCTCCTCCGCGTCGCGTACCACCGCGCCGGACCGGGCCGCGACGCCGAGCAAGGACAACGACGCTTCTGCGATCCAAACGTCGACGACATTCTCCGCGACGTCGATACGCTCCGCGCGCGATGGGACGGCGACCCCGACGTGCGCATCGGTCTCGCGCCGCACTCGGTCCGCGCGGTGCCGCCGTCGTGGCTCGCGCCGCTCCGCGAATACGCCGATCGCCACGCGCTCCCGCTCAGCATGCACGTCGCGGAGCAGCCGCGCGAGATCGAAGAGTGCGTCGCCGAGACCGGACGCCGCCCGATGGAGCTCCTCGCCGATCACGGTGTCTTGTCGTCGCGATTCTCTGCGGTCCACGCGACGCATCTGGTCCCGCACGAAGCGCGCCTCCTCGGGGCTGCGCGCGCGTTCGCGTGCATCTGCGCGACGACCGAGCGCGATCTCGGAGACGGCCTCCCCGACATCGGCTCGCTCCGCGCAGGCGGCGCGCGCCTCTGCACCGGTATCGACAGCCACGTCGTCACGGATCCGATCGACGATCTCCGCGCGCTCGAGACGCACGAGCGCCTTCGCACGCAGAAGCGCATTACGTTCCAACCGGAGCACGGCACGCTCGCCGAACAACTCTGGCGCGAAGGATCGCTCGAAGGCGCAGCCGCGTGCGGCTTCGACGACGCAGGCGGGAGCGTCGTCATTCGTCGCGATCACCCGACGCTCGCGCTCGTCGAAGAGTCGGGCCTCCTCGACGCGATCGTCTTCAGCGGCGGCGCGAACCTCGTCGATCGAATCGAGCGCTAGTCACCACGTCGTCGATTTGTAATCCTTCAAGAACTTCCCCCACACGTGCTCGCCGCTGTTGATGCCGGAGAAGAACGGATCGCAGACGCGCGCCGCGCCGTCGACGATGTCGAGCGGCGGTTGGAAATCGTGGATGCGTTGCTTCTCTTCCGACAGATGCGCGGGATCTTCGTCGGTGACCCAACCGGTGTCGACGGCGTTCATGAAGATGCCGTCCTTCGCGTAGTCCGGCGCCGACGTGAGCGTCATCATGTTGAGCGACGCCTTCGCCATGTTCGTGTGCGGATGCTTGTCGGTCTTCGTGTGCCGCGAGAACTTCCCCTCCATCGCGCTCACGTTGACGATGTGCTTCTGGTCGGTGCGGTCGCGCATCATCAGCGGCTTCAGCTTGCTGCACAGAATGAATGGCGCGATCGCGTTGACGAGCTGCACTTCGAGCAGCTCCGGTGTCGGCACCTCGGCCAGCGTCATTCGCCAGCTGTTCACGCGGCGCAGGTCGACCTGCTGCAAATCCGCATCGAGCTTCCCCGACGGAAACACGTCGCCCGCTTGAAGCGACTCGTCGAACGCACACGGGATCTGCGACAGCGCGGCCGGCGACAAAATCCCGATGCCCGGCGATCCCGTCGGCCACGCCTTGAGCCCCATGTTCGACTCGATCCCGCCGCCGACCGAGAGCGCCGCGTGCCCACCGAGCGCCGACTTGCAAGCCTCGTAGCTCCGCAAGAGCGGCTGCGCGGCCGCCGAGAGCTCGCGCGCCGCGAGCGACTCTTGCTCGATGAGGTGCGCATAGAACGCGGGCGGACGCCGCACCGTCTGCGCGGCGTTGTTGATGAGGATGTCGAGGCGTCGCTCGGTCGACAAGATGAAGCGCGCGAAGATCTCGACGCTGGGCGAGTGCCGCAGATCGAGCCCGTGCACTTGCAGGCGATCCTTCCACGCGCCGTAGTCGTCTTCGCGTGCGTACCGCGCCGCCGCGTCGTGCGGGAAACGCGTCGTCGCGATCACCCGCGCGCCGGCGCGGAGCATCATCAGCGACGCTTGGTATCCGATCTTCAAACGCGCGCCGGTGATGATCGCGACCTTGCCGTCGAGCTTCGCCGTCTGAAAACGTTTTTCGTAGTTGAGGTCGGCGCAATCCGGGCACATCGCGTCGTAGAAGAAGTGGACCGTGGTGAACTCGATCTTGCAGACGTAGCAGTTGCGCGCCTTCGTCAGCTCGCGCGCCGCGTCGGTCGTCGTGTCCGCGTCCTCGCTCGGCCCCTCGACGAGCTGCGCCGGCGCCGTGAACACCGCCGCGCGTCGCGCCGATCGAATCTCGGTCGCTGCGCGCGTCTCGCGGTCCGCATCCTTGCGCCCTTTTCGCTCGACCTTCCGAAACGCTTTCGCCGCTCGGACCATCTCATGCCGAACGGGTCGCGACACGCGCCCGGCAGCCTGGAGGAGCGCGACACGGAGATCGAGCGGCACGTCGGCGAAGCGCCCGCGATCGTCCACGAACGATTCGAGGATCTCGACGCACCGTTTCAGCTCGTCGAGCGTCGCGCCGATCGGCGGGTGGCCGCCGTTTCTCCTCCCGTCTCCGCTGCCGTCTGCAGTCATCGCCGCCTCTATAGCGCGTGATCGCTCACGAGGCCTTGCGCTCGTGCCGATACGTTGCAAAAGTGAGGGTTTCCAATGCCGTCCGAGTTTCAGCTCACCTCGCAGTTCGAGCCGAAAGGGGACCAACCCCAGGCGATCGAGCAGCTGAACGCCGGCCTCGCGCGCGGCGACAAGCACCAGGTGCTCCTCGGGATCACCGGCTCCGGCAAGACGTTCACAATCGCGAACGTCATCCAAAGCCTGCAGAAGCCGACGCTCATCCTCGCGCCGAACAAGACGCTCGCCGCGCAGCTCTACGGCGAGATGAAGGATCTCTTCCCGAAGAACGCGGTCGAGTACTTCGTCAGCTACTACGACTACTACCAGCCCGAAGCGTACATCCCGTCGACCGATACGTTCATCGACAAGGACGCGATCATCAACGACCAGATCGATCGCATGCGCCACTCGGCGACGGTCGGGCTCTTGTCGCGTCGCGACGTCATCATCGTCGCCTCGGTCAGCTGCATCTACGGCATCGGTAGCGCCGAGAGCTACCACGGCCTCGTCATCGATCTCAAAGTCGGCGA
>JBBQXV010000344.1:0-8814 GCA_038209335.1 Polyangiales bacterium
AGCTGGGGCGCCATTGTTGATTCACCATGCCATGGCAGTCCCACATCCACGTACGCGTGCCGCTCGCGTTGACGTTGCCTTCGACGTCGAGGCATTTTCCTCCGATGCCGACGAGCGAGCCGCTCGGCTTCCGACCGTAGATACGCTGCACGCCCGCGATGTCACCCGGCGAGAGCGCGCCGTGGTTGTTCCATTCGGCGTTGCAGTAGTTCATCACCGAGTCCGGATCCCACGGACCGAGCGTCATGTCACCGTTGTGGCCTTGCGGTGCGTCCTTGCAGGTCGACGGCGTGTCGGGTCGGTTCTGCTCGTGGGCGAAGCCGAGCGCGTGTCCGAACTCGTGCACCGCGATCGCGCGAATACAGTACTCGACCTTCGACTGGCACGTGGGCGACCAGTTCTTGAATGTGAAGTTGAGGACCATGCCGCCGGCGAGGCCGTTCAAGTCGTCGCCGAGCTGCGTCGTGTGCGGCGCGTCGGTCGTGTCCGCGATCGAGATGTGCACGCCGTGGCTGCCAGTCGTGCACGTCCCCCATTCGGCGAAGGTGATGTTGGCGGCTTGGCCCCACGTGCGGTCCACGGCGTTGACGACCCACGCGCGCTTGTACTCGTCCTCGGGCTTCGGCGAGACCCAGCACACCGGGACGTAGCCGTTGGCCCAACGTGTATTCTGCAAGTAGTAGAGATCGTCGTCGATGGAGCGCGTCGACTCGTCCGGTGCGGCGCTGCAGCCGATGGCGAGCGTGGGAAAGAGAATGGCGGCGAAGAGAGAGGCGTGGCGCATGGTGTCCTCGATTGGAAGGGCTCCGCGCGATTGCGGAGCGCGTTGTCCAACCGTTTTGCCGATGCACCGTTTGTGTGATCGTGTGACGCCGCGTTTGAAAAACAATTCCGCGATGTTGGGCACGTCGTGCCGGGCACGTGTGCCTTTGTGCCGGCGGAAGAGCACGCGACCGTCGAACGTCGCCTCGCCGCAGTGTGCTACCACGGTAGGACAATGGCGAAGCCCAAGGCCCGCGCGGGCCGCACCGAGAAAATCAGTGTCTCGCTCGATCGCGCTGATGTAGCGATCATGCGAAAGCGCGCGAAGAAGCTCTACGACGGAAATCTCTCGGCGGTGATCGCGGAAGGCCTGCGGCGCGTTCGCGAGGAAGAGGGCCGCGAGGCGCTCGTCGTTTGGCTCGGTACGGCCGGAGACACGACGCGCGAGGAGCGCGAAGCGATCATCGCCGAATGGGCCGCCAAACCCGCTGGGCGAAAGACCCGCGGGCGCCCCGCGGCATGAGCGGGATCACGTTCGACGCGGGCGCGCTCATCGCGCTCGAGCGGCGGCGTCCACGGGCGGCCAAGGTCTTTGCGACCGCAGTCGCGTGTGGTGTCGTCGTGACCGCGCCCGCCGTCGTCGTCGCGGAATGGTGGCGCGGTCGGACCGACGCCCGCGAGCGAATCCTCGATGGCGTGCGCTTCGAGGCGATGGACGCGGAGCTCGCGAAGCGCGCGGGCGAAGCGCTCGCGGCGGTCGACGGGGCGACGACGATCGACGCGATCGTCATGGCATCCGCCGCGCGTCGCGGTGACGTCGTATACACGTCGGACTTCGCGGACCTCGATCGCTTGCGCGGGTTCTTTCGAGCGGTGCGCGTGCTCGGGATTTGAAAGTGCGGCGTGAGACCGCGGCGCGGGTGCTCCGCGCAGCGCGTGACGTAAAAGTCGTCGCTCGGCGTAGTCTCGCTCGAGACGAATGACTCAACGCACGAATCGATACTCGCCGCGCTCGTCGAGCGATCGTGCGCTCCGGCGGTTCTTTCGCTGGTGGAGCTGGGGAGCGAAGGACGACGAACGGGCCCGGAGCGCGCTCGCGGACGCGCGCGACCAGCTCACCGAAGGCTCGGCCGACGCGGCCCTCGACACGGTGCACGCGGTTCTGGCTTCCCCGATCGACGTAGCCGTGCGCGCGATCGCGCTCGAGATCCTCGGTGACTGCGCGGAAAGCGACGGCGATTTCGTGGTCGCGGCGGATCTCTACGCGGAGGCGCGCACCGCGCACCTCTGGGCGAACGAACGCACCTGGATCACGCCACGGGACTTGCACCGCGCGCTCGCCGTGCTCGACGCCAAGCGCGCGTTCGCGTTCGCTGCGGCGGGCCGGCTCGAGGACGCGGAGCAAGTCGCCCGGAACGGACGCCGATCGGACGACGTCGCGGCGCTGACGCAACGCGCGCTCGCGCTCATTCATTTCAAGCGCGGGGAGCATGACAAAGCGCTCGCGGCGTGCGGAAACGTCGACGTCGCGAGGAGCCCGATCGTGGGACCGCGCAACGCCGCGCTCCTCCGCGCCATCGCGCGAAGCTCCCAGGCGGCGCTGACGGCGCCGTACCGCGGCGACGGCGTGGACGTGCACAGCGAGGACGATTTGGATGACGAGACGAAGAGGTGGATCGAGTCGGTGCTGGGACGCTGACGTCGCGTCGAGAGCGTGTGGCCCGATTGCTAGTGCCGCCCCGCCGAAGTCCACGCTTTTTCCCACATCTGAATGTAGTCCTCCGCAGAGCTGAATAGCGGCTTGAGATACGCGCCGACCTCCGCAGACCGCGGATGCGAATTGGCCACGTCTTGCAAAAAGTCGGGAAGCATCCCGTAGTGCGCGACGCCGTCGATGTTCACGTCGTAGTCGCGATTGCCGAATACGAGCCTTCGTAGCGGGTTGTTGCTGCCTGTCATTCGTGACCACTGGGTCCATACGGTGGTGAACCAGCGGATGTGATCCGCGAGCCTCGGGAGCGTCTGTCGGCGCGGCGACAGCTGCGAGGGCGTGATGCGCCTCTTCACGCAATACGACGCGTAGCGTTCGGCGAGCGTGTCGTTGTCGCAGCCCACGCCGCAGAACGCTTCGAGATCGGCCTCGCCGCTCGATCCCAAACCCCACGCGTAATTGATGATCCTCTCGGGGCGGTTGCGATCTGCGGAGAGGTCGATCCCGTGGTTCGGCACTGTGCGCGGATCGCCGGACGGCGCGGCGCCATACCGCGGCATCGTGCGTGGGTTGCGGCCGGCCACGAACGCGGCGATCGCTTTCCACGCGTCCTCGTGCTCCAGCGGCTTCGACTCCCATCCTGTACCGAGAGGCGTCTTCTGCCATGCGCCAGATCCGAATCGGAACGCGCGCCACTCGATCATGGGTTTGTCGTACGTCACGCCGTTTCGCTGCGCTTCGGTCTGCGTGAACCGACGCTCGTCGCGTTGCGGGAGCGCGATGGTCTCCTGGCCGAGCAGGTACGCGGAGCCCGGTCCGAAGCGCGGCCCGAGGGTGATCCGGTCCGTCGACAACGCGACACCATGACCACCCATCACGTTGACCGCGTACTGGTAGCTCTGCGCCCACGTCTTCGACGATCCATCGTTGTCGTTCGGGATGGGGCTGCCAAGGTCGCTGCCAAAGGCCATTCGCCGCGGTAGCCACAGGATCGCGCCGGTGACGCCGCCGAGGCGCGCGATCGTTTCGATCTTCGCGCGCGATGCCTGGCCCTCGTGCCGCAGCGGTCCCTGCGACGTCGTGTCGAAGAGCTGCGCGTTCAGCGCGTCGTTGTCGGCCTGCGCGCCGTGCGAGTACGCGCCTCGCCCGGTGAACGCGAGCTCCATGTAATCGGTGTGCGACGACATCACCGGGTAGCGCGCCGTCGTGGCCTTCGCGAGAAGATCCCGCGTCGTCTTGGCACCCGCGTGATCGAGATCGATGATCATTCCGCGGCGCGCGAGCTCCTCGAACAGAATCTCTCCGGCCGGCTCGAGGCCCATGCGGTTCACGTGGCCATACCCGGTCGTCGCCCAGCTCGAATCGCTGTGCTGCGCGGCTCCGTCTCCCGTGATCGCCACGCGCGACAGGAGGCCCTTGGTGTCCCAGCTGTCCATGTCGAGTCGGTAGCGAATGCCGAGAAGATCGCCACTGTCGACCTTGGTGTTGTTTCCTGTGATCGCGCGGTTCACGTCGTTGAACATGCGCTGGAACATCGCGGCGCCGCCGAACACGCCCGACACGTAGTGGAACGGCCCGACCTGCCGCACGCCTTGCGCATAGAGGCGATCGAGCTCCGCCACGATGAGCATCCGCTGCTTCGCGGGCTCGGTCGGCATCACGACGGCGCCAGGTTGGTGCCAGTGGCCGTTGGGGACGAAGTTGCCGAGAGTGTCGAGCTCGATTCCCAAAATGATGACGAGCTTGTTCGCGCCGATTATCCGCCTCGCGTCCATTGGCGTGTACGCGATCTCGACCCACGTGCGGTTCTCCGGTCTTTGCGCCCACGTCTTGATGTCCGCTATCTGCGTATCGGCGCTCCCCTTGTCATCCTCGGGCGACGTCGTCCCGATCACCGTCTTCTTGAGCGGATGCGCGCTGACGACCCACGTGTTGACGGCGAGCGCCGACATCAGGCGCAGTCCTCCGTCGTACGCGCGACGGATCCATTCGCTGTAGACCGTCTGGCCCGCCATCATGCTGGTCGTCGGGTAGGCCCGCATGTCGGGATAGCCCGAGCGCATCAACGTCGTCGCCGACTTCGCAGCCGCCGCGACGGCCCCGCCTGTCAGAGGATCAAGCGGGATCGGCGGGATGAACGGCGTGCCGAGCGGGTTCGCGAAGGAGAGAAACGGCGTCAGCAAGTTGCTGAGCGATGCGATCGCTCCGATCGCCGCTCCGAGCGCGGGCCAGTTGAGCTTCTCGAAGAGCGGCGGGAGCGCCGCGCTCCGAAAGGCGTCCGTTCCGTACGCCGATCCGTCGCGCGCGTAGAGCGATCCCTGAATGATGCCTCCGCCGAACGCGAGATCGTTCATCGGATGCGAGTGCGTATCCGCGAATCCCCAGACGCGCGTCGTGCGCGGCGCCGGCGCCGACGCGGCGAAGCGGAAGTCGTCGACGTTGATGTGTCCACATGCCGCAGTGGAGTTGTCGACGATCCGGATTCGTCCGCTCTTGCCGCGGAACGCCAGCGGCACTTCGAAGACGACCTGCCGCATGACCTCGGAGCGCTGCCCGGTTGCGGCCAGCGCGATGACGAATTTGCCGTCGACACCGCCGTACGCGTTCGCGTTGCCCGCGCCACCGCCGCCCGGAAGCGTGGACAGCGTGCGAAGCCCCGCGACGAGTCGCTCGATCTCGGCGATGTCCTTTGGGTCGTTGCCGCGGACTTGAAGCTCCACCCGTTCGGTCGCGAGATCGTTCCCGCCTCCGATGTGAAACGCGACGAAGCGGTGAGCGTCATCGAGCGGAAACTCGTCAGAGGTGAGCGTCCCAACGGGGCCTTCACCCTGAACGCCTCCGAGAGGCGCCTCGGGCGCGCGGCGACTCTCGTACGTCCCGATCCAGTGGTCGGCGTGATGGCCGATGGGGTAGGGAACGCGCTTCCAATAGTCGCCGCCGATGCCGCCGGCGCCGAGGATCATGTCGCCGCGGACGCGTTCGGTGACGACGTTGTCGCCGACGGTCGGCTGCGTCGCGAACGCGGTTCCGGTTGGCGTCCACCCGAGCATCCCGAGCTCGAAGTCCCAGGAGACTCTGACGGGATCGCCCTTCGGCTGCGCCGCGACATCTGCGGCGACGAAGACGACGCAGCACGAAAGGAGGAGCCGAAGTTTCGCCATCGTTCGACTCTATCAGTGTGGTGGCTGGGCTCTCACCCGATCGCTGGCAGCGCGCCGGCGGCGCGTCGCCATGACCGTCGAGTCGCGGTCGATCGCGCTGCTCACGCGCCGAATCCGACCGTGAGCAAGAGGCGCGGGCGGAGACCGCTTCCGTTCACGAGCGTCTGCCAAGACGGCCCGATCCAATGACGAACATCGATTCGCTCGCGGTTTTGCGGGAGGGCGCGTATCCGCAACGCGACAGTGGCCCGCGGGGCAACATTGCCCGCGCGTTGACGCCAGTCGCGATGGGCGTGCGGCGCGCGGGGCAAAGCCGCCTACCGCTCCTCCGGTTTCGGAGGACGCACATGCTCCAACATCCGCTCCTCGCACGCGCCGATGCGTTCGTAGTTGAGGCGCGCCTCACGGAGGCTCCCGCCGATTGCCGGAGCGAAGGTTCTTGTCCATGATCCATCTGATCCGATGGCGACCACGATGCCCCGATCGCTCCCCGCGTCCGCCGTCGTCCTCGCCGTCCTCATAGCGTTCGGCTGCTCAAAGGACGAGTGCCCGACGGGCGCGGCGTCGTGCGACGGATCGATCGCATCGACCTGCGTCGGACACGTCGACAACGAGCTGAGCGGACACAACGAATGGTCGCGTCACGACTGCATCGGCAAGCAGTGCGTCGTCGCCGCGACGACGTACGGTCACGAAGCGTTCTGCGCGTTCGCTGCGACAACCGATCCGCGCTGTCCCGCCGCGAACGACGGCGAATCCTGGGGACGGTGCGACGCCACGAAGCTCCTGTCGTGCCGCGACGGCTTTCTCGTCGGCGAGACGACGTGCGCAACGCCGAGTGTGTGCGTCGACTCCGCGTCCGCCTTCGGCGGCGATCCGGAGTGCGCGCGCGACGCGTTCTGCGCGGCGACGGCGAACCCGGATCCTCTGTGCGGACACGACGTCGTCTCCGCGTGCGACGGCGACTCGATCGTCACGTGCCATTGCGGCGTGAAGTACGACGCGCATCCGTGCGTGTCGCCGGGGCCGCGGTGCGTCTTGTTGCTGACCGTCGACGGAGGAACGAAGCAAGTCGCCGGGTGTCGCTGAGCCTGTGTTGCCCGCCGCGTGCGCACGCGACGATCGCGCGTCGCGCAATCTCACATCGTCTCTTCGCCGAGCACGAGGACACGGACGATGCGCGACGCGCGCGCGCCGATGTTCGTCACGTCGACCAGGTTGCCCGTGGCTCCCACGATCATGCCCGCGGCGCATTTGCGCGATGCGCCTTCGCCTTCGCACACCTTGTTGTCCATGCCGCCGGGTACGTCGTCCGGTGTGGCGCCGGGGGTGACTGTCGACTTCTTGCCGCTCGGCAAGGCTCGCTCCGCGACGATGCGCAAACGTGTGCGAACGCCGCGCGCGCCCGCGGGAACGCGAACCGTGCGGCTCGACGCGAGGCGAACGAGCTCGCGCGCGACGGCGCCCCATTGGGTTGCATCCGCGCTCGCCGCGAGGACGCGCGCGCTGACAACGTGACCCGCGGCGTCGCACTCGATCTCGAGAGTGGCGGTGCCGACGTCGGGCGCGAGCGAAGGCGACGCCGCGGCGTGCGCGGCAGAGACGAGCGCGCCCGCCGAGCCGAGTCCGAGCGCGCGATCGCGGGCGTCGAGAGGATCGCGCAGGATGCGATTCGTTGGACGGGTCGAGGGCGGCGGCTCGATGGACGCGGTGACCGACGGTAGAGGGGCGATCGCGATGCCCTTACCAAAGATGTCGATCTTCGGAAGCGCGGGCACGGTGGCCTGAAACGACCACGGCTCGGCGGGATCGCTCTCGGCGGCGGCGCCGGGGAGAAGCGATGAGTCGATGCGCGGTGTAGGGGGATTCCTCGGCGCGTCGCGTCTCGGAAGGACGATCGGTGCCGCGCCGTTCGGTACGAGGGCGTGCTCGACGGTCGCGGGCGGAGACGACTCTTCCTCCGTCTCGGTCGAGAGCCAATCCAATGCATCGGGCAGCATCGCCGCGTGCGAGAGACGCGCGTGCGGCCGAACCACGAACACCGCGGTCGCGGCGGCGATGTGGACGATCGCCGCGAGAAGCAATGCAGACTCGAGGGGACGCGCGCGCACCCGGCAAGAGAATCGCGTCATCGCGGACCGAGCGTTCGCGTCTCGTCGTCGGCGTCCATCGCCCATCCACGCTAGCGCCGTCCGCGCAGCTCGTCACGGGTGATGGGTGAGGCTCTTCGAGCGTCCGAGCGTCAGCATGAGCGCCGACCGCTCGTCGATCCTCGCTCGCGATACACTCGAGACAAGACAGCCCACGAGCCGAATCCCATGTGCGAAATGATCAACGTCTTCATCCCGGTTTCGAATCCGGTTCTCCCCGTGCCGGTGCGCGGCCTCCGGCTTTCGACTGGCGGTGAGATCCAGCGCGACTTTCGCAACCGCTACGCGAAGAGCGGCGCCATCCTCGACGTCGAGCGCGGCACGTGCCTCTGCGGGTTCGCCGATTGGGAAGCGCTCTTCGAGCTCGCGCGCGCCGCGATCGCGGCGAACCACGTCGACCATGTCGCCGTCGTCCACTTCTCGTCGGGATCCGCCTACGACCTCACCGAGCAGCGAGGTCGATCCGCTCGACGACGGCGCGCAGACGGAGTGCGCGCTCGGCGAGGTCACCGTCCTCCGGCCCGAGCCGTTCGAGAAGCGACGCCACAAGCAGCTTGTGCGCGCTCTCTTCGCGTCGGTCGGAAAGGACGTCGCGTTGCGGCTCAAGTCCGGAAAGATCCTGCGCGGATCGCTGAGCGCCTTCGACGCCGAGAGCCAAACGGGGAGCGTCGACGACGCGCCGTTCGCGGCGGCGCAGGTGTTGGAGTTGGTTTAGGTACGGTGATGCGACGCCCTACCGCGAAGGCCGGCGTCGCGGATCGCGCGAGCGCCGCTCCTCTCCGAACTTCGTTCCATTGTCGTTCGCTGGTTTCACGCCCATCTCGCGCACGGCGCGCAGCCGCTCCGCGCGCTTCGTCTTCTTTCGCGGCATCGCCCCCATCGCGGAGAGCCGCTTCGTCCACAAGCATCGCTGGCGATAGTCCTCGAAGCTCGCCAGCGCGCACGGGACGCACCACGGAACGAACGCGGGCTTCGGCGGGATGGCCGTTCCGCACGAGAAGCACGTGTCGTCGGGCATCGCCTGCCAACG
>JBBQXV010000345.1:0-8801 GCA_038209335.1 Polyangiales bacterium
CTCGGGATGGAGATCTCGGGGCACGCGGGTCCTGCGCTCGACGGCTCGCGCCTCTTCATGTCGTACTCCGACGGTCACGTCATCGCGTACGATCCGCGTGACGGATCCGAGGTGTGGCCGCAGCCAATCGATCTCGCGGGCGAAGCCGAAGCAGCCGCTGGCGGCGAAGCGCCACGCTACCTCGACGTCGACACGACCGCCGTGCCCGACGATCACCCGACGGGCGGACGCATCATCTATGTCGCGGGCTATGCGGGCGGCGTCTTCGCGCTCAGCGCAGAGAACGGCGCGCCCATCTGGAAGAACGAACGCGCGACCGGCGTGGCGGATCTGACGCTGTGGCGCGAGCCCACGCACGCGCCCCGGGGTGGGTTCGAGAGCGGCGAGCCGATGGTGCCGGAGCGAAAGATGTTGCTCGCGGCGAGCGCGACGACGGGCTTGTGGGCGCTCGACGTGACGACGGGCAAGATGCTCTGGCGCGTGCCGATCCCCGAAGGCGGGATCACGGCTCCGATGGCGATCTCCGGCGCGCTCATGATCGGTACGACGCGCTACGGACTGTTCTTGATCTCGCCGCGCAACGGTCGGGTCATCGACGGCTTCGATTTGGGGAGCGGCTTCTCGCAGACGCCGGCGGTGTTCGGCAACCGCGCGTACGCGATGAGCAACGCCGGGACGCTGCTCGGAATCGAGATCGAGCCGCCGCCCGTCGTGTTCGTGGGGAAGTAAGCGAACGCCGGAATTTGGCGGTCTGCGTGCCTTATGAAACGCGCATAAGATGCATTATGTAAACTTCGTCACGGGGTCGTGATGCCGAGCGCTTCCGTCACGAGGACCGACGGCGCATCGCTCGCGACGCACCACAGCTGGTGCGCGGCGCGCGTCGCTCCGACGTACATCGCGTGGCGCGCTTGCGGCGCGGTCGAGTAGCTCGCGGCGGTCGTCTCGAGGAGCACGACCTCGTCGAACTCGAGCCCCTTGGTCTGGCGCACGTCCGTCACGTCGACGCCCGGCTCCCAGGTGAAGTCCTGCTTGCCGACGCGGCGCACGTTGGGCACCTCGGCGCGCGTGAGCCCCTCGAAGTAGAGCTCGGCCTGTTGCGGGAACCGCGACACGAGCGCCACGTTCGCGTCCGGCTCGTCGCGCGCGAGCTGCTTCAGCGCGTCGGCGAGCCACGCGACGGCTTCGCCCGGCGATGCGAACGTGAAGAGCTCGACCGGCGGCCCGTCGCGCGTCGCGATCGGCTCCGCCTCGTGCGCGAGCGGACCGAGCACCTTGCGCGCGAACTCGGTGATCTCTTTCGTAGAGCGGTAGCTCACGCGCAGCGGCTCGATCGTCGCGGCCGAAGCGCCGTCGCCGAGCTCGGATAGCAGGCTCGACCAGTCGAACTCGCCGCGCGCGTCGTCGTCGTCGAGCATGCGCTGGGCGACGTCGCCCGCGAGCGTCACGCTGCGCTCTTTGCCGGCCAAATCGAGGAGAACGCGCAGCTCGACGGCGCTCGCGTCCTGCACCTCGTCGATGAACATGTGCGCGTAGCGGAGCGGTCGCGACGCCTGATCCGCGGCCTCCGGGAGCGGTCCGCGCAGCAGCTGCCACGAACGGAGCAAGAGCGCCGCGTCCTCCGCGTCGAGCCCCGCGTCCTCGCCGTCACGCTCGCCGTCGGCGCGGATGCGCGTCTGCTTCACGCACCACTCGTGCACTTGATCGAGCTGTCCGGGCCCGAAGCCCGGCTCGTTCTCGCCGAAGGCTTCCGCGAGCGCCGTGCGCGACGTGAGCACCTCGTCCCAGATCCCCGCGACCGAGCGCGTCTTCTGACGGAGCTCCGTACCGAGGCGCTCGAGCGCGCCGCGGGTCACGTCCGGGAGGATCGACGCGGCTGCGACGCCGTCGACCGCGCGTTTTCCCGCGAGCCATTGCGCCAACGCGGTCACGCGGGCGTCGAGCGCGACCTCGGTCGACGTGCTTGCGCTGAGCCCGCGCTCCCACGCCTTGACGACGATGTCGCCCGACGGCCACTTCGCCATCACTTCACGCACGCGCGCGTCGGTCGCTTCGGCGACACGCGCCACGGCACGTGCGATCGCGCGGAGCATCGCCGGATGGCTCTTCGCGCGCAGCACGACCGGCGGCGTCTCGTCCGAGATGCGCGACGGCAGCCGCGGAAACAGCGCCGAGACGATCGGCCGCGCCCAACGCCCCCACGTCGTCACGCGCACGCCCTCGACGCCGAGCGACGGCAAGACGCGCCCGACGTAGTGCACCAGCGCGTCGTGCGGAACGACGACGAGCATCTTCTCCGGCCGAAAACGCGACGGATCCGCGAACGCGAGGTACGCGACGCGATGGAGTCCGACGGTCGTCTTGCCGCTCCCGGCGCTCCCCTGCACCGCCACGAGCCCCGCGCCGGGACGCGCGATCAGCTCGAACTGCGCCGCGTCGAGCATCGACGCGATCGCCGGGAGATGTTTGTCCGACCGAATCTCGCCGCTCGCGTCGACGCCGAGCCGCGCGCCCACACCGTTCGTCGCGCGGCCCCACTTGCGCTCGGTCATGAGCTTGGCTTCGCGCGACGCGGTTCGCCGCCACGCGCCGTCGCGCCCGCGTACGAACGTCCCTTGCGGCGCCGCGACGCGCACGAGCTCGCCGCTCTGAATCGCGACGCTGCGCCGCGCGAGCACGACCCCTTCGACGATGCGATCGCCGAGCACCTCCTCGTAGTCGTCGTCCTCGGCGTAGCGGTAATAGATGCGGCTCACCGGCGCGTTTCGCCAGTCGACGATCCGGATGCCGGCCGCCGAGTCGACGTACGACTTTCCGCCGATGAGGACGTCGCGTCGCTTGCCGCTCTCTTCGAGGCGCAGATGCCCGAAGTACGGGCTCTGACGGTCGATGCTCCCGACCGCCCCCTTCCCTCGCTGCGCACGGAGCGCACCGAGCGTGTGCATCTGCTCGAAGAGCGCCGGCAAGTCCTCGGGCTTGGCCACCGCGACGTCGTCGCGCAGCTCGAGGAGGCGCACGTCGTCCTGGTCCCTCACCCGCCCCGACGCCATCGCCGCCGCGGCCGCCGCCGCATCGAGCGCGCGGTGCACAGTCGCCAGCAAGCGCAGCTCTTCCGTCACGATGCGCGCGCCGGCGTCGTCGTCTTCGAGTCCGCGCACGGGCGCGTGGCTGTCTTGAGCCGCTGTGGTCGTGGTCGTCAAAGAAGGGCGATCTATGTGAGATCACCCTGCCGCGCGCGCAAGGAGAAACGACGCCTTCAGAGAATGTAGTGATCCCCGAGCTCGAGAACCGTGAGGTTCAACCCCTTGAGCTTCGCGCACTCTTTCTCGACCTTGGCCTGAAAGCTCGGCTTGATGTGATAGAGGAGCGTCGGCAAATCCTTCGGCGCCTTGTACTTTTTCATCTCGGGGCCAAGGGTCTGCGGCGTGTGGTGGCCGCTCGCGATCGCCAGCTTTTGCTGCTCGTTCGGGAAGCTCACTTCCATGAGCATCGCCCGGAGATCCTTCACGTCGTTCAGCACTTCCCACAGCCGATGGGTCGGGCCTGTGTCGCCGCTGTACGCGAGCGCGCCGTCGCGCCCTTGGATGACGAACGCGCAGCACTCGATGGTGTGGCTGACCATGATCGCGCGGACGGTGTAGCCCGCGACCTTCGTCGGGACCTCGGCCTTCAAAGTCAGGTACTCGATCGCCGGCTTCGCGGGCGTCGGGATGCGCGAGAAATCCGGCCAGAGCAAATCGTTGAAGAAGTGCTTCTTCAAGATCGCGATCGTCTGCTTCGTTCCGGCGATGACGAGCGGCGCGCACCCGTTCTGCGCGCGGTTGTCGGCGATGGTCGCGAGATCGCGAATGTGATCGAGGTGCGCGTGGCTGACGAGGCACGCTTCGAGCGCGCACTGCGCCTTCAGCTCCATGCCGCTCGTCAGCGAGCCGGCGTCGATCGCGACGCGATCGTCCAAGATGAACGCGCTCGTGCGATGTCGCGGGGTCTCGCCGCCGTGGCATCCGATGACGCGAAGGTCCATGTCGAGCCTACGCCTCCTCGAATTTTTGCGGCATCTCGAGGAACTCCATGAACTCGAGCAGCCGCCCGACGTCGGCGATGACGATCGATCCGAGCTCGTCTTCCCAGGCGATGTGCAGGCGCGTTAGGCGATTCAAGACATCGATGACGTGATCTTCGTCGGTGCCGACCTCGCGCGCGAGATCGACCGCGGACGTGTTGACGCGAATACCGCCGCCTTTGTCCGCGGGGATCGGCTCGCCGACCGTCTCGGCGTACCGCTTGAGGCCGAGCATCACGCGCGCCTTCGGATCCGGGTTCATCAAGATTTGGATCATCTCGTCGGCGTTATCGAGGCGTCGCGCGAGCTTCTTGATGAGGCGCAGCGCGATCTCCGGGTTCTTCGTGATCATCGACTCGAGCGTGCGTCCGTCGATGACGAGGCAGCGCGCGTCTTCGAGGACGACCGCGGTCGCCGTGCGCGGCTTGCCGTTCAGGATGGCCATCTCGCCGAGGAACTCACCGCGTCCGAGCGTCGCGAGCGCGCGCTCGTCGGTGCCGACGCGCTTGAGCACCTGCACGAGCCCGGACTGGATGACGTACATCTCCTCTCCGGTCTCTCCCTCTCGGAAAAGCACGTCGCCGGCCTTGAAATCGCGGCCGAAGCGAATGAAGAGGGAGTCGGGCATCCGGGCCTTGGCCGAAAAGTGTAGCCCTTTGCGATTTGGGAAGTCAAAAACGCCAACGACCTCGACCGCGTAGCGATCGAGGTCGTCGAGCGTTTCTGGGTTTGGCGGGCGCTCAGTCCATGTCCCCGAAATCGCCGCCGCCCATTCCGCCCATGCCGCCCATGCCGCCCATTCCACCCATGCCGCCCATTCCGCCCATGCCTCCGCCGCCACCACCGCCGCCCGCTTCCTTCTTGGGCTTGTCGGCGATGACCGCTTCGGTCGTGAGCATCATGCCGGCGACGCTGGCCGCGTACTCGAGCGCCGAGCGAACGACCTTCGCCGGATCGATGACGCCTGCCTTGAGCAGATCCTCGTAGACCTCGGTCTGCGCGTTGAAGCCGAAGGCGCCCTTCCCTTCGCGAACCTTCTCGACGACGACCGATCCTTCGACGCCCGCGTTCTTCGCGATCTGACGAAGCGGCTCTTCGATCGCGCGACGCACGACCTTCACGCCGTGCTCTTGACCCGCCGGCACCTTGAGGCCGTCGAGCGCCGTGGACGCGCGAAGCAGCGCGACGCCGCCGCCCGGCACGATTCCCTCTTCGACCGCCGCGCGCGTCGCGTGGAGCGCGTCTTCCACGCGCGCCTTCTTCTCTTTCATCTCGGTCTCGGTGTGCGCGCCGACCTTGACCACCGCGACGCCGCCCGCGAGCTTCGCGAGACGCTCCTGGAGCTTCTCTTTGTCGTAGTCGCTCGTCGTCGTCTCGATCTGCTTGCGGAGCGTCTCGACGCGCGCCTTGATGAGCTTCGCGTCGCCCGCGCCGTCGACGATCGTCGTATTGTCCTTGTCGATCGACACGCGCTTCGCACGCCCGAGGCTCTTGACCGTGAGCGAGTCGAGCTTGATCCCGAGATCATCGGACGCGACCTCGCCGTTCGTCAGCACCGAGATGTCTTTGAGCATCTCCTTGCGGCGATCGCCGAAGCCCGGCGCCTTGACCGCGCACACCTTCAAGAGCCCGCGCAGCTTGTTCACGACGAGCGTCGCGAGCGCTTCGCCCTCGATGTCCTCGGCGATGATGAGCAGCGGCTTGCCGTCGCGCGCGATCGTCTCGAGGATCGGCAGGATGTCTTGCATCGAGGAGACCTTCTTCTCGCTGATGAGGATGTACGGATCCTCGAGCTCGACGGTCATCTTCTCGGGGTTCGTGACGAAGTACGGCGAGAGGTAGCCGCGGTCGAACTGCATGCCTTCGACGACCTCGAGCTCGGAGTCCATCCCCTTGGCCTCTTCGACCGTGATGACGCCTTCCTTGCCGACCTTCTCCATCGCGTCGGCGAGCATGTTGCCGATCGTGGTGTCGCCGTTCGCGCTGATGGTTCCGATCTGCGCGATGGTCGCCTTGTCTTTCGACGGGACCGACTGCTTCTTCACTTCCGCGACGATCGCCTCGACCGCGGCGTCGATGCCGCGCTTGAGGTCCATCGGGTTGTGTCCGGCTTCGACCAGCATGAGGCCGTGCGTGTAGATCGCCTGCGCGAGCACGGTGGCCGTCGTGGTGCCGTCGCCGGCCTTGTCGCTCGTCTTGCTCGCGACTTCGCGCACCATCTGCGCGCCCATGTTTTGGAACTTGCCGTGGAGCTCGATTTCCTTCGCGACCGTGACGCCGTCCTTCGTGACGACGGGCGCGCCGTAGCTCTTCTCGATGACGACGTTGCGACCCTTGGGGCCGAGCGTGACCTTCACCGCGTTGGCGAGGCTGTTCACGCCGTCGAGGATGAGGTGGCGGGCGTTGCGGCTGTAGATGATCTGTTTGGCGCTCATGATGTTTTCCCTTTCAGCTCACGACCGCGAGGACGTCGTCTTCGCGCAGCATGACGAGCTCTTCGCCGTCGATCTTCACTTCGCTGCCCGTGTACTTGCCGAAGAGGACCTTGTCGCCGACCTTCACGTCGAGCGGACGCTGCTTGCCGTCCTTGAGGATCTTCCCGTTGCCGACCGCGACGACGGTCCCTTCGACCGGCTTCTCTTTCGCGGTGTCGGGGATGATGATTCCTCCCTTGGTCTTCTCTTCTTCTTTGGTGCGCTTGACGACGAGGCGGTCTGCCAGCGGGCGGATCTTCATGACGGTGGGCTCCTGCTCGGTCTTGTGTTCGGTCTTCGGATGAGGCGCGTGAATCGAATTGGCACTCAGCGATGGCGAGTGCCAGCGCGGCGAAGGTAAGCGCACCCCGCCGCACGTCAAGGCCCATTCGGCGCGAAATCGCTCGCAGGATCGGCCAGATGATCGCCACGATGGAGCTTCGACCTCGTGCGAAGCCCGCCCCAGAGCCGCACGGGCGCTTGACTTTGGATCGTGCCTGACTAGTGTTCGCGCTCCTCGCGCGCCCGAAACGCCCGCGGGCCTTACACTTTCAGTTGCCCTCGCCTTGGGGGATCGTCTAACGGCAGGACGCCAGTTTCTGGCACTGGCTATCAAGGTTCGAATCCTTGTCCCCCAGCTACTCGCGCTCGCCAGGCGCGGCTTCACTTCTTCTTCGATTCGCTTTGTCTGCTTGGATTTGTGAGCCGCCTGAGAACGGTTCGCTGCATGGCCCCATCGTCTAGCGGTTAGGACACTGGCCTCTCACGTCGGTAACATGGGTTCAAGTCCCATTGGGGTCACTAGGAGTGCTTGTTTCGTAGGGTTTCATCAGACCCGAGTGCACGAAACTCGAAACAGAACGCGCATTCCGCGAATCGATTTCGCGCGTGTAGAGTGCGTCGCGATCGCCATGGTCGATTTCAAGCAAGCTCCGCCGAAGGAGAGCCGATTGCTTCGGTTCCTCGCGGTGCTTGCTTGGGTCTACCTCGCGACGCTCGTCGTCGTCGCGGTGCTCGTCGCGGCGGTCGGCGAGGCGACGTGGATCAGCACGGTGCTGCTCTACGTTCCGACATTGCCGCTGCTCTTGCCGTTGCTCGGTCTCGTGCCGCTCGCGTTTCGGCGTCGGCGGCGGATCACCTTCGCGATTCAGGCCGTCGTGGCGATCGCGATCGTGCTCGTGCTGTCGGGACCTCACATCTCGTTCGTGCGGCCGTCCGGCGGGCCAACGGTGCGCGTCTTCAGCTACAACGTCTTCTTCGGGCGACGGATCGCGGGGGACGCGATCGAGCGCGAGATCGAGACGTCCGGCGCGGGGATCGTTTTGCTCCAAGCGATGAGCCCTGCGGTCGCGAAGCGCGTGCGCGAGCGGCTCGGGCCGGCGTGGAGCTTCGCATCGACGACCGAATTCTTTCTCGCGTCGCGCTACCCGATCGTCACGCTCGACACCGTGCACGACGACGATCGCTACCAGCACCACACGCTCGAGACGCCGCTCGGCGTGCTCGACGTGTTCAACATGCATCCGTACTCGCCGCGAACGGGGCTCTTCGAGCTGAAGTCGCAATCCAAGAAGAAGCTTTTGACCGATGGGCCGTCCGACGAAGCGATCGACACCGTCGAAAAAAACACGCGACGACGCGAGGCGCAGGTGGCGGCGCTCGTCGCGGCGGCCCTCGCGGCGGCGCATCCCGTCGTGATCGCCGGCGACACCAACCTGCCCGAGTGGTCGGGGCTGTACCGCAAGCAACTCGCGCGATGGCAGGACGGCTTCTCGCAAGCGGGGACCGGCCTCGGCTACACGTTCCCGGCGAACCGCGTCCCTTGGATGCGGATCGATCGCGTCCTGGCGGGACCGGAGCTGAAGTTCACGTCGTTCACCGTCGGTGGGAAGAGCGGCTCGGACCACTGCCCGGTGTGGGCCGATCTCGAGAAGCGCTGAAAGCCGCCCGCCCATGCCCCGCCCCCCGTCCCTCCTCGCCGGTCTCGCGTTCACCATCGCCGTCGCATGCGACGACAAGCCCGCGCCGACCGCGTCGTCGCCGACCGCGTCCTCGGCGTCGCCGTCACCCATGGCTTCGCCCGCGTCGTCCGCGTCGTCCGCCCCGACCACGGCGCCGACCGAGATCACGGCGCAGCACGTGCTCGTCGCGTACAAAGGCGCGAAGCGCGCCCCTGCGGGCGTCGCGCGCTCGAAGGCCGACGCGAAGACGCGCGCCGACGAGGTGGTCGCAAAGGCAAAGGCGGGCGAAGACTTCACGGCGCT
>JBBQXV010000346.1:0-8722 GCA_038209335.1 Polyangiales bacterium
GCTTCCTCACCTGCGCGTCGCTCACCGATTTCACGCCGGGGTTTTCGCTTGCTGCGACCCCGATCCGCTACCGGTTCACGCGCGCCCTCGATGGGGCGATCTAATTGTCGTCGTTGGGGAGATGGGATTGTCGCTCAGCAGCCGCGCCTCCGGTAGTGGTCGAGAACCGAGTTTCGAAGCACGCGGTAAACCAGGCGACCACCGACTCGTCGTCACGAATCGTATCCGCCCGCTCGACGCTCTTCACGAACGCATATCGTCGGCGATCGCGCGATCGCCGAAGCGCCGCTCGAGGAATCGCAGGAAATCGCGGTGGCTCGCGACGAGCGTCTTCACGGTGGCGGCGGAGATCGCTTCGGGGTCGGTCAAGGCGACTCAGCATACGGCGTCGCTCACGGACTGTAATGGCCGAGCTCCCGGTGCGTCTTCACGGTCGAAGGTCGCGACGAAGCGTCGCGCCGCACGCTTCGCGCCCGCGAACGACTAAGAAGCACTACTCGCGCAACCCGGAGAATCCCCATGCGTTGTTTCATTCTTGGCGCCACCGGCAAAACCGGAACCCAGCTGCTCGACCTCGCGCTGCAGAACGGCCACCACGTCACCGCCTTCGTCCGCACGCCGCAGAAGCTGGGCGCGCCGCGGCCTGGCCTCACGGTGGTGGCAGGCAGCCCCGGCGACGTCGCGGCGATGGCGCGGGCGATGGCCGGCCACGACGTCGTTTTCTCTGCGCTCGCGCCGGGGCTGGGCGAGACCTTCAGCGCGCCCTCGAAGCGGAGTTGGACCATGACGGGCTACGCCGCGAACATCGTCCAGGCGATGGAGCAGGCCGGCGTCAGGCGGCTGCTGGCCTTCAGCTCGGCCGGGCTCTTCGACGGACAGAGCCTCTTCGTGCGGCTGCTCAGCTTTCCGGCGCGGCACCACATGGCGGACCTGAAGACGATGGAGACCACGTACCAGGCCAGCGAGCTCGACTGGACGCTCTTGCGGCCGACATGGATGGGCGCGGGGGACAGCGACGCCTACCGGGTCGCGCCGGGCGGCCTGCCAGAGCGCAGTCAGGCGATGCACTTCCGTGGGCTCGCGCGGTTCATGCTCGACGCGGCGACCGACGGCTCGCACCGGCGAGCGCTGCTGGGCATCGCGCGTTGACGGGGACTACGACGGCGCGACGCGGCCCGCGCAATCCGTTGCGGGTGGTGAGAAAAGACCCGCGATGGGCCGGCCCCCCTTCTCGATCATCTCGGCGCGGTCGTCGATCACGTTGAAGCTTTCTCGCGAGGTGGCGCGCACGGCGAGGCAAATTTCGTCACGTCCTGCAACAGGTGCAACGCTCGGAAGAACAACGCGGTCGTCGAGGAGTTCACCGAACCCGTCAACAAGAACGAGACCAAGGATGCCCAAGTCTGCCGTAATTGAGACGAGCACGTCGCCTGGGGGCACGCGCGTGAACGAGCACGAGGCGCGGCAGATTCGAGAGCGCATCGTGCGTCTTCGGGAGAAGAGCCGGTCATGAGCTTCGATGAGAAGCTCGCCACAAGGGTTCGCATGGCGCTCGCCGGGCGCGACGACGTCGTCGAGAAGAAGATGTTCGGCGGGCTGTGCTTCATGGTGAACGGCGCCATGTGCTGTGGCCTCACGAGGAGCGACTTCATGGTGCGCGTCGGTCCAGCCCAGTACGACGACGCGCTCGCGGAGCCGCACGCTCGCCCGATGGACTTCACGGGCCGCCCGCTGAAGGGGATGGTGTACGTCGCGCCCGCGGGGCTCCGGACCGAGGCCGCCCTCGCCGGATGGGTTCGCCGCGGCTTGGCGTTCGTCTCTACGTTGCCCGCGAAGAAGAGCCCCTCATCGAGGATCTCGGAACGAATACGAGAACCGGCGGCAACGTTGAGGTCGGTCAGCACGGCCTGATGGTGAAAGGAAAGATCTTCGCGCGCTTCACACGCGGAACGATCGTGGTGAAGCTCCCGGCGGCTCGTGTCGCCGAGTTGGTCGCGGCGCGCGTTGGAACGCACTGCGATCCAGGACGCGGCCGGCTGAGGAAGTGGCTCGAGGTCACGAGCTCCAAGGCGTCGTGGATCGATCTCGCGCTGGAGGCTTACGCGTTCGTGAACGGCGACCGCGGGCGCGCGAAGTAGCGAAGACTCCCTACCTCCACGCAGACGCGAACGATGTTGGCGCTCGTGCGCGCCCGAATCGAAGCGCCACAGCGCGCAAAGGAAACGGCGGCGCCGATCGCAACCATGAACATGAAGACCATCGCGCCGAGCGCCGCTTCAACTGACCGCGAAGCTGTCGGCGCGGTGAGCCGCGGAGAGCGTCGCCATCGGCCTAGACCCCGAGCGCCTTTCGGATCTCCTCCGCGTCCGCGCGATCCTTGAGCCGCCCATTTTCTTTCATACGCAGCAACCCCTCTAGCGAGACGACGTCGATCCCGTCGATGCGCTTCCGATACGGCGACAAGTCGGTCCAAGAGAGGCCCGACGCCGAGTTCATCACGTCGACCGTGAACTCGTCGTTGATGCGGATCGCGTAGAGCTCCTCGTGAAGTGTCTCGTCGCCCGCGAGCTCCTTCGCGGCGCCGTCCGGAAGATTCGACAGCGCTCGCACCCATCGCCGCGCGTTCTCTGCCGTCGGCTCGACGAGGATGTCGATGTCTTCCGTCAGACGCACGATACCTTGGAGCGCGAGCGCATAGCCCCCGATGAGGGCGTAGCTCACGCTCTCCGCCTCGAGCAGCTGCGCTAAACGGCGGACGTCTTCGTACGTCGCTGCACGCGTTCGCTCGTCCATCGATCCCGGTCTCGGTTGGCTTCTTCTTGAGTCCGATAGCGGAAGACGCCCTTCGGCGCGCCGCCGCCGAGCTTCAAGACGAGCGCGTCGAGCCCGGCGCGATCGCCGGAGCCATGCTGGCGCTTGCCCACCGTCCTCACGATTCGAAGATTGCCAGGATCCGGACCGGTGGCAAGGGATCAGGCGCTCTACGGCGCGCGATGCACGCCACGGCTTGCGCGGGTGCTGAGTCAGTATGAGCTCGTCGTCAGGCGAGCTCGGTGAGGACTCCGAGTCGGTTCGACACGAACCAGCGCACGACGTCGCCGGGCGTCACCATCCCGACGAGCTTGCCGCCTCGCACGACCGGCAGGTGATGGATGCGTCGCGAGCGCATGCGCTGGATGGCCTCGTCCGCGGTCGCGAACTCGTCGATGGTCTCGACGGGCTTCGACATGAAGTCGCCTACGTTCGCGGATGTGCCCGTGAGAAGGACGCGCATCAAGTCGGTCTCGCTCACGACGCCGATCGGGACGTCGTTCGCGTCGACGACCGGCAAGCTGCTGAACGTCTGTCCTGCGAGAGTTCGCGCCGCTTCGGCGAGCGACATGTCCGCGCCCACGGAGACAACCGCGCTCGTCATCAGATTACGAACGTGTGCATTCATGACCGGTTCCGAAGCATCACACATGCCGTGCGCGATCCTTCGACTGAGGCGCGCGAGCGCGTCGTCGAGCAGCGCAATCCGTGCGGTGTGACGCGAAGAGTGCGCGGCGCGCGAGCTCATCGCGCTCCTGGCGTCTTCTTCGCGCTCGAGCGTCACTCCGGCAGGAGCACGCCGTCGATCACGTGGATGAGACCATTGGACGCGATCCGACGTCGCCGCATGCGATGCGCACGAGGCGCGGCGCGTCGTGGCTCGGACGCGCGGTGCTCCTCGCGTCGCTCGCGATTCTCTTTCTGGCGACGTCGCTCGTTAGAGGGTACTGACACCCAGGATAGTGGCAACGAACTTGCCTAAGGTCTTCTCATGGCGAATTCCGAAATCGAGCAGAGGCTTCGCGTCGCCGAAGAGCGCTTTCAGCAGCTCTTCGATGCGACGCCGGACGCGATGATCACGGTCGGTAGCGACGGCTGCATCCTGCTCGTCAACGCGCAGGCGGAGCGGCTCTTCGGCTACTCGCGCGACGAGCTCGTCGGACGCTCGATCAACGCGCTCATGCCCGCGCGCCATCGCGCGGCGCACCCGACCCAACAGGCCGAATACCTACACGCTCCTCGAGCACGACGCATGGGCGCACGTGAGGTCTCGGCGCTGCGCAAAGACGGAACCGAGTTTCCGGCCGAGATCAGCCTCTCGCCGACAGACAGCGGCAGCTCCGTGACCGCGTCGATCCGCGACGTATCCGATCGCAGACGCGCGGAGGAGGCGCATCGCCAAACGACCGAGCAGCTGCGGCACGCGCAGAAGATGGAAGCGATCGGAGTTCTCGCAGGCGGCGTGGCGCACGACTTCAACAACCTCTTGTCGGTCATCCTCACGTATTCGAGCCTTCTCCTGGACCAGCTCAAAGAGAGCGATCCGCTTCGCACCGACGTCGACGAGATTCGAAAGGCGGGCGAGCGCGCCGCGGCGCTCACGCGTCAGCTTCTCGCGTTCAGTCGGCAGCAAGTCGTCGCGCCCAAAGTCGTCGACCTCAATCAGGTCCTCGGCGGCGTGGAGAAGATGCTCCAGCGCATCCTCGGCGAGGACGTCGAGCTATCGCTCCTTGCGGCGCCCTCGCTCGGGACGATCCGCGCTGATCCCGGACAGATCGAGCAAGTGGTCATGAACCTCGCGGTCAACGCGCGCGACGCGATGCCGACCGGCGGCAAGCTGACGCTCGAGACGGAGAACGTGGAGCTCGACGCGGCGTTCGTGACGGAGCACTACGGAGTAGCTCCAGGCCCCTACGCGATGCTCGCCGTCACGGACACCGGCATCGGGATGGACAGCACGACGCGCGCGCGCATTTTCGAACCGTTCTTCACCACGAAGCCGGCCGGAAAAGGAACGGGGCTCGGGCTCGCGACCGTCTTCGGTATCGTACGGCAGAGCGGTGGGACCATCTGGGTGTACAGCGAGCCGGGGAAGGGGACGACCTTCAAGGTCTACTTCCCGCGCGCCGAAGGTCGCACCGAGATCGTTGCGCACGTGCCGCACGCGCCGCGGACGCTGCGCGGATCGGAAACCATTCTGCTCGTCGAGGACGAAGAGGCCGTCCGCGTCGTCGTGCGATCTGTGCTTCGCCGCCACGGTTACAACGTGCTCGAGGCGCAGAACGGTGGAGAAGCCTTCCTCATCTGCGAGCAGTTTGGGGCGAAGATCAATTTGCTGCTCACGGACGTCGTCATGCCTCGAATGAGCGGACCCGCGCTCGCCGACCGTCTCGCCGGGATGCGGCCGGAAATGCGGGTGTTGTTCATGTCCGGGTTCACCGACAACGCGGTCGTTCATCACGGGGTGCTCGACGCCGGCATGGCGTTCGTGCAGAAGCCGCTCACGCCCAGCTTGCTGCTCCACAAGGTGCGTGAGGTCCTCGACAGAGCGGCGGAGTAGCGAGCTGCGCGGTCGTCGCCGCGTGCCCAACCGAACATCGCGCCGGACTCGTCGATGGCGTCAGCGTTGGACGTCGCGTCCGAGGAACGCTGCCTCCTCGTGCGCCATGTGATCGAGGACGCGCCCGAAGAGAAGCTCCAGCAGCGTCGCCGCCGTTTCCGCCGCCGGAGAGTCGCTCGCGACGACGAGGGCGCCGTAGAGCTCGTGATGCTCCTCGACGTGGCGATCGGTCATTTCGCTCGCGCGTGGAGCGCCGAGCTCGTCGATGGCGGGGATGATTCCCCCGAGGAGGCGCTCTTCATTGTGGTTGTGATCCTGAAGCGCAACGCTCAGCGCGATGAGCCAGTTACGAACTTCCGTGCGGGTCGCCTCGCCGTGCACCCAGTGCTGCACGAGAACGCGTGTCTCCTGGATCCGACGACGCAGATCGGCATGCTGTACGAGAAGCTCGGCGCGAATCAGTTGGCGTTTCATGTGGCGTCATCGCCAGGGGTCATCGTCCGACAACCGGGCGACCCACCGTACCAGACCCCAAGCGCCGCAGCCCGCTCACCTCGGTCCCTTGATGGGAGGCGCAGCGCCGGGCGGTTGGATGACCATGCCGCCCTGTCAGAGCGCGAGGTTCGCCGTCAGCATGCGAACGGTTCCGCGATCCTGCGTCACCGTCGCACCTGCGAACGCACCGTGAAGCAGTCGATCCTACGCGGCCTCCAGCTCGGCATCGACAGCTCCTTCTGAGTCGCCCCGCACCCTGCGAGAGAGCGGCAAGGGCAAACGCGAAGCATCGTTCCATATGGCGGGCACTTTATCCGTCCACGGTCTCGATGAACACGCGCTAGCCGCATCCCACGGGTTTTACGCGCTCGCGAGAAGCTAGATGCGACGGGCAATGAGCTACGACGAAAAGCTGGCGGACCGGGTTAGGAAGGACGACACATGCCTCTCGGCATCGCGCTTTCCTCTCGTCTGCGCGAAATAGTTTGTCTGCGTTGCCACCTCAGACGCCCTTATACCGACGCGGGAACGACTCCCGCCGTGCGCGGCATCTCGCCGTGCGCGCAACGATTCGAACATGGTCGAGGTCCCCGAGGCCCGGAGAGCGCGTCGCTCTCCACCGCAACCGTATCGCGGAGGGTTTCATGGGACGTCCGAGTGGTTCGCAGGCGCGCGTTGCCGTCGCGCCGAGCAAGTATGCCAAGGGTATCAACGCCGCGGGCTGCGAAGCGCTGCCGGTGTACGAGGTGCTCGACCTCACAGATGCACTCTCGCGCATCTACGCGACCGACGCGCATCTCGTGACGTACGTCGTTCCGGGGGTGACGCACCAACCGCGGATCAACAAGGCGGGCGTACGCCATGCGTCCGCGATCCCCGAGGTCGGCGTCTTCTTCTGCGACGTCGACAACGCCGAGCATGCGCAATGGAGCGACGCGCTCGTCGAGGCGACGCGGCGAACGGACGAAGCGCTCGGCGTGCTGTCGCGCGCGGGCATCTACTCCACAGCGCACGGGCGACGCATCGTGCAGCCGCTCGAGGCGCCCGTGCCCGTCACCGCGGTCGAGCCGTACCTGCGCCGATGGCTACGCGAGCTCGAAGACGCGGGCCTCGCGATCGATTGGGCCGGCCGCGCGTGGGGTCGGCACTTCCGACTTCCCAACGTGCACAGGGCGGGGCGCGCGTACCGCTGCCCGTGGATGGCGCTCGAACGCATGGCGCCGCTCGCGCTCGCGCCGCTCGTCGAGGCACCGGGCATCGATTGGACGCGCGACGTTCCCCCGCCGTGGCGACCGATGGTCGCGCGCGTCGCCGCGTCGGTGCGCGCTGTGGATGGCGATCGCCAGCTGCTCGTCACCGCGCTCGCGGGGGCGCTCCTCGCGCGCGGCGTGCCGCCCGAGCACGTACCGGTCCTCTGTAACGCGATCTCGGCGGCGACGGACCTCGTCGACACTCGGGACCGCGATGCCGCGGTGCGCGCCGTGGTCGAGCGCAAGGTGGGCGGCGCGCGCGTGCCGGGGTTCGCGGATCTTCGGCGGCGCTACCCGGGCGTCGCGGATGCCATCGGCGACGCGCTCGCTTCGGGGGCCGACGCGCGCGCGCGCGCCCTCGCGCGAGACGCCGCGGAGCGCGTTGTCGCGCCGATCGGCGAGAGCCTCGCCGCGCTCGACGACGCGATTCGCAACGCGCCCGACGGTCTCACGCTCATCTCCGCCGAATGCGGCCTCGGAAAGACGCAGGCGGCGATTCGCGTCGCGTCGGAGCGCGCGCGGAAGGCGCACGTGGACGAAAGCGCCACCGGCGCGCGTGCGCCCCTGCATTCGAAGACGGCGATCAGCGTCGACAAGAACGCGCTCGCCATCCAAATCACGTCCGACCTGCGTCGCGGGGGCGCGAGCGTGAAGCGCGTCTTCGGCCCGCTGTCCTTGCTGCGCGAGGACGGGCGACCGGAGTGCGTGTACCACGCCGTCGCGAAGCCATTGGTCGAGGGCGGGCAATCGCTCCGGCTGCTCTTCTGCGAGCGCTCCGACGGCGCCCGCTGCGAGCACTACGACGAATGCCCGGCGCGCCGTGGCGTCGACGGCCCCGACGACGCCCGCATCGCCGTTGGTACGCACGCCATGCTCGCCTCGCTGCAAGCCGAGGCGGGCACGACCGGACTTCTGGTGATCGACGAGCCGCCGAACTTGCTCGAGTCGGTCATCGTGACCGCGACTCAGCTCGACGAGGCCATCGATGCGCGCTCGCTCTTCGAGGCGCGGTACGCGGCGGCGATGACGCCCGTGCTTCGCGCGCTGCGCGAGTGGATGACGGCTCAGTCCGTCGATTCGGAAGTGACCGTCCACCCGGCCGATGCGGTGCGCGCCGCGGCGTCGGCGATCGATCCGAAGGATCTCGACGCCGCTCACGCCGCCGTCGACGTTCCGCGATCGGAAGCGGTCGGCGACGAGGCGCTCGCGTGCGCACGCGCGGCGATTCCGCCGTGGGCGCGATCGGCCGCGCCGCCCATCCAACCCGGTCAAGCTCACGCCGCGAAGCACTCGACCGCGCTGGCGGCTACGCTGGGCGCCGCGTCGAAGGTGCTGAAGGCGGTCCGCTTCGCCGTCACGACCGACGAGTCCGTCGCTCTTCGTTTGGAGGCCTACGGCGACGAGCGCAGGCTCGTCTTCACGCACGCGCGCGTCGACGTCGTGAACGCGGTCAAGCGGATCGGCGCGACCGTCGTGCTCGACGCGAACGCCGATCTGCACGCGTCGGTGCTCGAGACGGTCGTCGGCTACGCGCCGCCCGCGCATCGCTTCTACGCCGCCGACGGCGCTCCCGTCGCGCGCACGCACTTTCAGACGCCGAGGGCGT
>JBBQXV010000347.1:0-8628 GCA_038209335.1 Polyangiales bacterium
GCGCGGTGGGTGCTTCTGCTCGGCTGCGTTCTGTTCGTGAGCTGCACCGCTCCTTCTCTCGAGCAGCGCCGCGCCGTCTCGGTCCCTGCGATGAGCTCGCCTCACGCGCACCTCGAGCGCGCGATCGATCGCTACAAGAAGTCGATGCGCCAGCTGTCGATCGACGCGCGCACGATCGTGATCGGCGGGATCGCCGCGGGCGGGATCAACCACAAGTACATGCGCGCGACGTTCGAAGAGGGCGAGGCCGAGCTCGCGCTCGTCGAGGCCGATCTCGCCGCGGCATCGGTCGATCCCAACTTGGCGATCGAGCTCTGCATCGCGTGCTGGGAGATCGACTGGAACGGTAACGGTCGGATCGATCACCGAGATCGGATGCTTTTTCAGATCGAGATCGACGCCGACGACACGCCGATCCCCGAAGACGATCCGCGCCGGAAACCGACGTTCCGTTTCGACATCGGCGACGTCGCGTGGGCCCGAGCCTTCGTGAGCTTTCAGCGGGCCGCGCTCGACTTCGTGCTCGCGTACGACTGGTCCGCGGTGGACCAGGTCCTGTCCGACGACCGCGGCGCGAAGAACGGGATCGTCCTTCGCCTCGTTCACCCCGAGCGCATCGCGGACGCGAAGCAGCGGATCCTCGAAGGGCTCGATCGCTCCGACGACGCGCGACGCGCGTACCTCGCGGAGACCGACGACGATCGCGAGTGGGTCCCGAACCCGCGCCAGAAGAATCACCCGATGCCGCTGCCGATGGATCAGGCGCTCTACGACACGTGGGAGGGCTTGCTCGGCGATCTGCGTCGACTCGTGCGCGGCGACGAAGGGCTCTACGTCGCTGATTTGATCCTGCTCGGCGATCAGAAGGTCACGCGCGCGCCCAAGGGCTACGTCGACATCGGGAGCATGCTCGCGCACCCGCACGACATCACGCTGACCGCGAGCGATCTCAAGAAGCTCGATCGCGGGCGCGACGTCGAGACTGCCCTCTCGGCGCTGCTCGGCGATCACTACGTCGCGTCGATGAAGGCGTCGCCGTTGCCGCGGCGTTTGTTGCGAATGAAAGGGGAGATCGACCGGCGCGAAGAGGGGTTCGAGCGGAAGCTGCGGTACCTCTTCTGGATCAACTGACGTCGTCGACCGACGCGAGTCGTGTGTATCCTCCGCGGCACGATGGAATGGAAGAAGGCGGGGACGGATCAGTGGGTCTGCAGCGTGCCTCCGGACGCGCGCTTCAGGCTCGAGGCGGCGCGCATCGGCGATGGACGCTGGGGATGGAAGGTCTTCGCGGGCGACGCGGCCAATCCCGCCGCGACCGGCATCGTGAACAGCCTCGGGTCGGCGAAGCACGCGATGGAGCACTACCTGCGGAAGGCCGGGCAGATCTGACGCTCAGCCGACGAGCTTTCGCAGGCGCGTGCGGATCACGAACCACGCGCGGCGATAGAAGCGGCGCAAGTAAGCGACCTGAATCAAGACGACGAGGCCGATCGCGATCGCGCGGATCGGCTCGGTGCGGCGATAGAGGCGCTCGATGTCGAACGTCACGTTCGGGTCCGCGGTGTGGATGTCCTTGAAGAAGATGTCGAACGCGAGCGTGACGCCGAGCTCGTTGAAGATGAGCGCGCAGCCGACGCCATAGGCGAGCGCGACGGCGCGACGAAGCGGCGGGCGGAAGGTGAGAAGCGCAGTGAGCGCCGACACGCCGAGGAGCGTGAAGCCGGTGAGGTACGCGCCGCGGAGGATTTCGCGCGCCATGAAGTCGGCGCGGAACGCGACGTGGACGGTCGCGCGGATCGCCGCGAGCGTCACGACGAAGCCGGCGAGCGTGAGAAACGGAAGATCGCGCCGGCGGTTCACCACGAGCTCGCGCCACGCGCGCGAGATCGATCCGCGCTGGACGTTCGCGCCTCCGGCCACGACCTTCGCAGCCACCGCCGCGACGTCGCGCGGTGCTTCCGACGGATCGAGGAGCGCGTCGATCGCGCGTTCGGCGCCCGCGAGGCGCCGGCCGAGCATCTTCACGAGCGCGACGGCGACTTCGGGACGCCGCGCACGGAGCGCGTCGAACTCCGCGTCGCCGATCACGAGGAGCTCGACGTCGCCGGTCGCGCTCACCGACGCCGATCGCAGCTCGCCGGTCAGCGACGCCATCTCGCCGAACGCGCCGCCCGGCGCGAGCTTTCCGAGCACCTGTCGCTCGCCCGCGCGCGGCTCGACGAACACCTCGGCTTCGCCCTTGGTGACGACGAAGACGTCCGCGCCCGACTCGAGCTCGCTCACGATCCGTTCACCGCGCCGGTACGTCAGGGCGCGCGCGCTCGCGCGGAGCTCATCGAGAGTCGCGTCGTCGAGGCATGCGAGGTACTCGACCTTGCGGAGGATCGCGACGATCTCGGCGCTCATCGTCCGCCTCGCGCCGACAGCAGCGCGCGCCGCGCGAGCGCGCCCCAGAATCGCCGGAAATAGACGAGCTGCAGGAGAACCGCCGCCACGACCCCGGACGCGATGAGGCTCGAAGGGTTCGCGTACTCGGGGTTCAGATTCCAAATGAGCGCGAACTCGTCGAACACGAGACCGCACCCGAAGCCGAACGCGAACGCGAGCGTGCGGAGGGCGCGCCGCCCGAGCGGCAAGAGCGCAGCGAGCCCCGCCGAGCCGATGAGCAAGAGGCCGTAGTTGAAGTGATGCACGTGCATCGGGTTCGGATCGTTGCCCGGCACGAGCGCGAAGAGCTGCTTCTCGAGGTGGTACTTCAGGATCATGTGGACGACGAGGCGCGCCAGCCCGAGCGACACGATGAAACCGACGAGGATCCAAAACGGCGGCTCTGCGCCTTGCTGCTGCACGAGCTTGCGGAAGAGCGCGCGCGGCGTGAGGCGCGAGACGTGCGCGCCGCGACGGGCGATGACGCGGCGACGCTCGTCGATCGCCGCGGCGAGGTGCTCCTTCGGCAGCTCCTCGGCGTGGAGCTCGAGCAGCTCGCGCACGGCGTCGTTCTTCGCGTGGAGCTCGCGCGACAGCTCGTCCGCGAGAGGAAGGGCCACCGCCGGGAAATCCGCGAGCAGCTTCTCGAAGCCCGTGCGATCGATCGTCGCGACGACGGACGGCTGTTCGGCTCGCAGGTGCATCGCGCGCGTGTAGCCCGAGACGAGCGCCATCTCGCCGTAGCGATCGCCGGGATCGAGGATGCTCAGACCCTTGGTGCCGCCGGTGCGAACGTCGAGCGCGACGCGTCCGCGGACGACGACGACGAGTCGCCCGTCGTGCGGACCGTCGCCGAAGTCGCGCGTCTCGTCGATGGCGAGATCGCAGAGCTCGAACGCGCGCGCGAGCCGACCGAGCTCGTCGGCGCGTAGCCCCTCGAAGATCGATACGTTCGCGAGGATCGACTCGAGAGTCTCCATGCCGATCGCGGAGGACTACCACCACGCGCGGGTTCGCGCGACGGCCGCGATCGCGCAGAGCGAGCCGGTGCACGCCTGGGCCGAAGCGGCGTAGAGTCTGGCCTTAAATGTCGCACGCGCGTTCGAGACCACTCGACCATCTCCTCGGCCCGGGAGTGGAGCGTCCGTCGCTAGGCCCCTACCACCTCGTTCGCGAGCTCGGGAAGGGCGGCTTCGCACCGGTGTGGCTCGCGCGCGAGATGTACGGAGACTCGGAGCTTCGCACCGTCGCGATCAAGCTCTTCGCGCTCGGCGACGCGGCCCCGTCGGAGCGTGGCTCGCACGACTCGCGTTCGACGCAGCCGCACCGCGCGCGCGTGATCGAGGAGGCGCGCGCGCTGTGCCGCGTCGAGCACCCGAACGTGGTGCGCTTCTACGCGCTCACGACCGACACCACGAACACCGTGCTCGGGCTCGTAATGGAGCACCTCAACGGCGAGTCGCTCGCGGCGCGCCTCGAGCGCTCGGGAACGATGCCGATCGTCGAAGCGCTCGGCGTCTGCGTCGCGATCGCTTCCGCGCTCGCGGCGATTCATCATGCGGGACTCATCCACCGCGACGTGAAGCCGGCGAACATCATCGAGACCGGCAGCGTCTACAAGCTCATCGACTTCGGTATCGCGGCGGCCGACGCGCCGAAGCAGCGCAGCCTGCCCGCGAAGAAGCCCGTCGTGCTCGACGATCTGCCGTTCGAGTCGGACGATCCGAAGCTGACGCCGAGCGCGAACAGCGCCAATACGTCCGCGGGAACGCTCGGCTACATCGATCCTGCGAGCCTCTCCGGCGCTCCGACGATCGCGAGCGATCTCTACTCGCTCGGCGCCACGCTCTACGAATGCCTGACCGGAGAAGTGCCCTCCGTCACCGCGTCGCGTCTGGCCGAACGACCGGGGCTCGATCCCGAGGTCCTCGACGGGCGCGCGCCGGCTCCGTCGCTCACGAAGCGTCTTCCGGATGCGCCGGAAGCGCTCGTGAAGCTCGTCGCAGCGTTGCTCGATCCCGCGCCGAAGGAGCGCCCGCGATCAGCGGAGGCGGTGGCGTGGGAGATCGAGCGGATCCTCCTCACGTTGAGCGGTCGCGAGCGGCCGCTGCCGCCGGAGTCGGTCGGGCCGTTTCGCGGGCTCGGGCGATTCGAGGAGGACGATCGCGACGTCTTCTTCGGTCGAACGAGCGAGATCGCGTCGTGCCTCGAGCTCCTGCGGACGCGCGGTCTCGTCGCGCTCATCGGCGCGTCAGGCAGCGGCAAGAGCAGCCTCGCGCGCGCCGGCGCGATGCCCGCGGTCGCGGACGGCGTGCTCGGCGGATGGCCGAAGCGGTGGGACACGGTCGTGGTCACGCCCGGCACCGATCCGAAGGCGGCGATCCTCGCGGGGCTCGGTCCGCTCTTGCCCGACGCGGGAAAATCGCCGGAAGAGATCGTGTCGGCGATGGCCGAGCGCGCGCAGTCGGCGAACCGCGGTCTCCTCCTGATCGTCGATCAGCTCGAGGAGCTCGTCACGGTATCGAGCGGCTCGTCGCGCGACTTCGCCGTCGATCTTCTCGTGCGCATGGGCACGCACGCGACGGCGGGCGTGAGGTGTCTCGTCGCGAGCCGGCGCGATCTTCTCGACCCTCTCCTCGCGCTCGGCGATCTCGGACGCGTCCTCACGCGCGGGACGCAGCTCGTCGCGCCGATGGACGGCGGCACGTGGGGTGACGTCCTCGATCACGCGCTCGGCGCGTACGGCTATCGCCTCGAGGACGACGCGCTCCGCGCCGAGCTGCTCGCTCAGCTGAAGGACACCGCACATGCGATGCCGCTCGTGCAGTTCGCGCTCGCGAAGCTGTGGGAGCGGCGCGACAAGGCGAAGAAGATCATCCCGCGCTCGGCGCTCGACGAGGTCGGCGGCATCGGCGGCGCGCTCGAGCAACACGCCGAGGCGAGCCTCACCGCGCTGACGCGGCACGGGCCCGACGTGCTTCCGACCGCGCGCAACGTGTTGCTCGCCCTCACGACGCCGCAAGGCACGCGTCGCACCCGCTCGCGCGAGGAGCTCGCGGCGGAAGGCGACGCGACGACGGTCGAGATCGTCCTGCCACCGCTCGAGCGCGCGCGGCTCTTGGTCGCCGAAGAGGGCGGACTGACGCTTGCTCACGAAGCGCTCTTGACGAGCTGGACGAGGCTTCGCACATGGATCGCCGAGGCGCGCGAGGATCGTTTGCTCGCGGACGAGATCGAGCGCGACGCGGACGCGTGGTCGAAGCAGCGCGCCGACGAGCGCGTGTGGCGCAAGCGGAGGCTCATCGCGGCCGAGGATCTCGTGCGCAAGAAGAGCGTGCGCGTGTCCGAGTCGGCGCGCGCGTTCGTCGCCGCGGGACGCGCGATCGAGAGGCGCGGGAAGATCACGATCGGCGCCGTCGCGGTGGTGATCATCGGGATCGCGTCGGTCGCGGGCGTGCAGTACGTGCGCAAGATCAAAGAGGCGCGTCAGCTCGCGGAAGAGTCGGCAGAGAGCGCGCGGGCCGCCGCGAAGACGGCCGAGGCCGAGAAGCGACACGCCGAGGAGCAACGCCGGGTCGCCGACGATGCGACGCGCCTCGCGGAAGACGAGAAGCGCCGCGCCGAGACGGCGGAGCAGCGCGCGAACGTCCTCTCGATGCAGATCGCGGAGGCGGCGAAGCAGAAGAACATCGCGGAGGTCACGCGACTCCAAGCGGGGATCGCCGGGGGAGCAGCCGGAGGAGCTGCGCCCGCGACCGCGCCTGCGGTCGGCGGCAACCTCCCCGACGCGCCGCGACGTCAAAAGGACCGATGATGATCTCGCGCGCTCGATGGTTCGGCGTCACCGCGCTCCTCGTCGCGCTCGCCGCTTGCGCTGCGTCGACGCCGTCGTCGCCGACGACGCGAGGTCCCGCGCGAGCGATCCCATCGGCGTCGGTCACGGCACCCGCGCGCGATGCATGCGTCGTCGGCGCGAGCGATCGTCAACGCTCGCGCGTGCTCCTCGCGGAGGGACGACTGAACCGCACGCTCCGTTTGTTGAAGAAGCTGAACGACGCTTGCCCCGCGGCGCGCGCATCGACCGCGGACGTGGAGATGGACGCCCTCGTCGCGATCGGTCGCGCCAAGGAGGCGTGCGTGCTCGCGCGCGAGGTCGCTGCGGAGCCGACGTCGAGCACCGCCGCGCGTGCGAGCGCGGCCACGACGCTCGCGAACAAAGACTGCACGCTGCCTCCTCCTCACGCGCCAAAGCCCGAGGTCGCGTGGGCGAAAGCGCGTTGGACGCGCTCCGCGAAGGTGCGCGCGGAGCGCAAGCTCGTGGAGGCCGAGGAGCAAAAGGACAAGGCGGCCGCCGCGAAGGACGCTCGACGCGAGGACGAATGGCGGCGACTGCTCAGGCTCGCCGAGACGACGTACACCGACGCGCGGAGCGACGCGCGGCTGGCGGGCGATGCGCATCTCTTGGCGAGGGCGACGTACGGCGAAGTGTTTTGCCGGCGTCGCCTCGGTGGGCTCGGGCTCGTCGACGCGCAGCGTTTCCTCGACCGCGCGGCCAACGAGCTCGAGGCAGCCCACGCCGCGTCGGACACGCAGGTCGAAGGGCGCGTCAGTCGCTTCGGCGCCGTCGCCTATGTGTTCGCCGGCAAGGAGGAGCTCGTCGCCGTCGCCGACGGAACGAACATCGCGCTGTTCGACCGCGCCGCCGCGCGTCGGGATCTTCGTGGACACACGGGTCGTATCGTATCGGTCAGCGTCTCCTCCGACGGCGCGCTCCTCGCGTCTGCAGCCGAAGACGACACGGTCCGCGTCTGGAGCTCGGCGCCGCCATTTCGTTCGCGCCTGCTCACGATCGGCGCGCGCGCGAGTGTGCAAGGTGCGGGAGCGCCGGGTGGTGACGGACCGGAGCACGGCGGACCGCGCGCTCCGCAGACGGTCGCGAGCCACCCTGCGCGCGCGCTCGCGTTTTCTCCGACCGATCCACGACGCCTCGTCGTCGGATATCGCGACGGGAGCGTGCGCGAGTGGCAACTCGACGACGACGAGACGGCGACGGTCGCGACCCGCTACCAACTCGGCGCGGCGATCCGCGGGCTCGCGTTCTCGAAGGACGGTCGTGAGCTCGCGGCCGCGTCCGGAAGGTTCGTGTACGTCTTGCCGGTCGAGCTCGGTGCGCGGCCGAAGGCTCGGCCGAAACCGGTGTCGACCGGCGATCAAGAAGGAGCCGCGCGCGAGCAGAAGGGACCATCCGAGCGCGCCGACGCCCGACGCGCCGGACGAACGTCACCCGCGACCGCGGACACGACGACGCCGGACATCGAGCCGTCGCATCACGGTCCGCCGGTCGGAACGCACGACGACATCGTGACGGCGATCGCCTTCGCGCCGAACGCTCCGCAGGTCGTGTCGGCCGCCGACGACGCAACGGTTCGCGTCTGGGACACGCGCGCGAAGACGAGCTATCGCTTGGACGAGCGCAAGAAGAACGATGGCCGGCTCGCGGTCGTTTACGCGCTCGGCTTCAGCACCGACGGCGGCACGTTGGCGACGGCGGACGAGCGCGGCGCGGTGACGTTGTGGGACGTGGCGCGGAGGGAGCGCGCGCGCGAGCAGCTCGCGCAGACACCGACCCGCGAGCGTCGCGTGATCGCGCTCGCGTTCAACCCCAAGTACGCAGAGCTGACGACCGTCTCGACGACGGCCGTTCGATTCTGGAAGCTCCGACCGCCGAAGCCCGGCGCGCCGCTCACCGACGAAGATCCGATCGTCGCGCATCCGTCGGTCGATGCCGTCGTCGCCGCGCCGAACGCCGATCGCATCGCGTTGCGCATGCCGGACGCGATTGGCCTCGTCGAGACGGGGTCGAGTCACGCGGCGCGCGTGCTCGCGACGCCGGAGTCGGCGGGCGGCGGGATGGCGTTCGGCACGAGCGGGCGAACGTTCGCGGCGGCGCACGGAAACGTCGTCGAGATCTGGGAGGGGGACGCCGCGGAGCCACGCAAGCTCGATCTCGGTCGCGTCGTCGGACCGCTCGTCTTCGCGCCCGGCGACCAGCTCTTCGCGCACGCCTCGGGACACGACATCCTGCTCCGTGACACCTCGGGCGCCGGCGCCGTTCGTGTCGCGATTCGCTCGCCGGACTCGGGCGTCACGGCGCTCGTCGTCCCCGACGACGCCACGCTCGCGGCGTTCTTCGCGACCGGC
>JBBQXV010000348.1:0-8603 GCA_038209335.1 Polyangiales bacterium
GCGGCCACCGCGATCGGCGTGGTGCTCGGACGCGCCGGGGGCATCGCGGTGGCGGTTGCCATCGTCGTGTCGACGCTCGGCACCGTCGGCATCTACACGCTCACCGCGCCGCGCATGTACCTCGCGATGGCGGAGCGCGGCCTCTTCTTCCGAGCCGCCGCCGTCATCCATCCGCGGTTCCGAACTCCCGCGCGCGCGATCGTTCTTCAATCGATCGTGGCGGCGTTTCTGATCTTGTTCTGGGGAACGTTCGCAGACGCCATCTCGTACGTCGTCTTCGTCGACTGGATCTTCTTCGGGCTCACCGGCGCTGCCGTCTACGTGCTCCGAAAGCGTCACCCCGAGTGGCCGCGACCGTACAAGACGATCGGGTACCCGGTGACGCCTCTCCTCTTCATTGGTCTCTCGGCTTGGTTCGTCGTGTCGACGCTCATCGAGAAGCCGGTGCAGGCGATCGCGGGGCTCGTTCTCCTCGTCGTCGGCGCGGGGGTGTTTTCGTTCTGGGATCGAAATCGCGCAACCGCCGAGCCCGAGGTCCGATGAAGAGAGAGAAGAAGGAGTCTCTCCATGGCCATCGGCTCATTGCGTGAAGCACCCCCGCCCCCGCCCCCTCCGTCCCCGACGCACGTCCCTTCGCCTCATCCGCCAACCGCGGCAGAGGGCGAGCCGTCGCAGTTCTCCCGCCTCGTCCACGGTCTCGGCCGCGAGATGAACCGCGGCGAGTCGATGATGAAAACCGCGCTCGCCGCGTCGCGCTCCGGTCGCGACCTCGGCTCCGCCGAGCTCATCGCGCTCCAAGCGGGCGTTTACCGCTACAGCGAGGCGGTCGATCTCGCGGCGAAGCTCGTCGACCGCACGACCAGCGGCGTGAAGACGGTGCTGCAAGGACAGTAGTCCACCTGCATGCTAAAGCGGCGCGATGCCCACCCGCGAGCGCGTCGTCGTAGCGATGAGCGGCGGAGTCGACTCCGGCGTCGCCGCCGCGCGCCTGCACGATCAGGGCTTCGACGTCGTCGGCGTCACGCTCCATCTCTGGGACTATCCCGACGATCCCGACGCCGAGGGGGGACACGGTCGCTGCTGCGCGCCCGAAGATCAGTACGACGCGCGACGCACCGCCGACGCGCTCGGCTTCGCGCACTACACGTTCGATCGGCGTGAGCTCTTCGCGAAGGCGATCGTCGCGCCGTTCGTCGACGCCTACCTCGCGGGCGACACGCCGAGCCCGTGCACGACGTGCAACCGCGCCGTGAAGCTCGCCGAGCTCTTCGCGATCGCGGACAAGCTCGGCGCCGCGCGCGTCGCGACCGGGCACTACGCGCGCATCGGACGTGACGCCGACGGAACGCCGTGGCTCGCCGAAGGGAAAGACCGCACGAAGGACCAGAGCTATTTTCTCTACGCGACGCCGCGCGCGCAGCTCGAGCGGCTCGTCTTTCCGCTCGGCGACAGCACGAAGGCCGAAGTGCGCGCCGAAGCGGTCGCGCGAAAGCTCCCCGGCGCGACGAAGGGCGAGAGCGTCGAACTGTGCTTCGTCGGCAGCGGCGCGCACGCCTACGCGGCGTTCGTCGAAGCGCGCGGCGAGGGCCGCTTGCGACCCGGCAACATCGTCGACGCCGACGGACGCGTCGTCGGCGCGCACGCCGGCGTTCACCGCTTCACGGTCGGGCAACGCAAAGGGATCGGCGTCGCGCTCGGCAAGCCGGCGTTCGTCACAGAGATCGACCCCGCGTCCGCGACGGTGCACCTCGGCGACGAGGCGTCGCTCGCCGCGTCCGCCGCGGATCTCGACGACGTCGTCCTCGCCCCTGGCGCATGTCTCCCGATGCGCGCGCGCGTCCGCGTTCGCTACCGCCACGAAGGCGTCGACGCCGATCTCGTCGCGACCGGCGACGGACGCGCACGCGCGACCTTCGATGCCTCGCGCGCACCACGCGCCGTCACACGCGGTCAAGTCGCCGTCTTCTACGACGGCGAGCGCGTCCTCGGCGGCGGCCGCATCGCCGTCGCGCACGCGCGCGCGGTGGTAAGCTCCACGGTGTGAAGAGCCCCCGCGCACTCGCCCCACGCGTCGCCGCGCTCGCAGTCGTGGCTGCGCTCGGCGGTGTTCTCGCGCCCGCGTGCTCGCTCGGCGAAGGAAAAGGATCGCTGAGCGGCCAGCTCTCGATTCCCGGTTGCTGGGCCGGCGACTTCGATCTCAAGCCGGATTTTTTTGCCGCTGTCCCGTACAGCCCGAAGCTCATCGTCCGCATCCAGAGCGGCGGCGACTACCAAGACTTCAGCGACGGGCTCTCGATCCTCGTCGACGACGTCACCCGCGTGCAGCTCAATCAAGCGATGAAGGTCTCGCTCTCGCCGGCAGTGACGCCGCCCGGTGTACCGGTGCTGCCCGTCGCGGATCCCTCGCTCGTGCACGCCGCCCTCTATCTCCAGCGAACGTGCCGTGTGCAGAACGTAGCGCTCTACGCCGTCGACGCCGTGACGCTCGCCGCCGATGGATCCTGCAAGGACGACAGGACGACGAGTGATGGAGGAAGCGCGACGAGCGGAGCCGCATGCGGAGCGCTCGGTCTCAGCGACGCCGGCCCCGACGGCTCGTCGCCGCTCGACGCGGGTCCTGCGCCTTCGCCCCTGCCCGCGCGTCCGACGGGATCGAGCTGGATCCGCTTCGCGAGCATCTCGAACGCCGATCCCGACGAGCCCGATGCTTCGAAGCGCCTCAACGACGGCGACTTCGAGCTCTACCTCGCCGATCCGCGCGAGATCTGCCCCGGCGGCGTGGGCCCTCCCCCGCCCTGCCGTGGTCACCTCAAAGGCAACTTCAAGTTCTACTTCCAGCGCGGAAAGCCGGCGCAACCCTTCCCGTGAGGGCGATGCGACTGTGCGTTCGTCGTTGCGGAAACCGCCGACAGATGCCGACGTGTGAGGAGTACACGCAGAAAAAGACCGCTTCCGACACCGGTTGGCTCCTTGCGCCGCCCGTCGTCGGCCGATAACCTTTGACGTTACGGTGCGAAGTTTCCGCCCTTCGCGTGCGCGTCGCGTGCGTGGAGGCGTCGTCTGCATGTTGATTCTGACTGCCGCCGGCGTTTCCCAGGCACAACCGCCGTCGCCCAATTCGGGCGCCGGAGCGCTGAGCCGCGCCCGCGCTGCGTGGCAGAAGGGCGACTTCGATGTCGCCGAGCCTCTGTATAAGGATGCCATCGACGCGGGAGGCTTGGCTCCGGACGACACCGTCGATGCCTGGGTGCACCTCGGCGCCGCGCGCGCGGTGATGGGGCAAGCCAAGCCCGCGCTCGAAGCGTTTCGTCACGCGGCGGCGATCGATCCGAAGTTCACGGTGCCGGCCGAAGCGGGCAAGCGCGCGCTGCAGTTGGCCGAGCTCGCTCGTCGAGAGAAGGCGCGGCTCGGTCCGATGACGCTCGCGCCGAGCGGCGATCTCCCGTCGACGCTGAAGACAGGTCAAGGCTTCGGCGTCGACGCGACGCTCGATGCGCCGCACGTCCCGTTCGTCGCGAAAATCGGGATCCTCGCGCGCGATCCGCTGACGCAAAAATCGTTCACCGATGCGCGGCAAGCGGCGACATCCGTGCACTTCGACGTGCCGGGGAGCATCGCGCTTCCGGGCGCTTCGATCGTGATCCGCGTCGACGCGCTCGATGGTCACGACAACCGACTCGCATCGTTCGAGCGACGCGTCCAAGTCGAAGCCTCGGCCGTCGTCGCGCAGCGCCCCGAGCCGGCGCACGGTCGCGCGAAGGCCGACGACGACAAGGAGAAGAAAGGCGGCGGCTTCTGGTCGTCGCCTTGGCCGTACGTCATCGGTGGCGTCGTGCTCGCAGCGGGCGGCGGCGCGGCTTGGTACTTCACGCGGTCGACCGACGACGTCACAGTCGCCGGCCCTCGCCTCCAGACGGTGAGGTAGCGGATGCCGTACGACCGCGCCCAGCGTCCTCCGATGACGAGCGATCCGTCCATGAGCAGCGGCGGCAGCGCCAACTCGAACACGGGCAACCGTGGCGGCACGTATTTTCTCGGTCGCTACCGCGTCGTCGACGAAATCGGAATCGGCGGAATGGCGAGCGTGCACCTGGGCCGCATGGACGGTCCGGGCGGCTTCCAGAAGTGGGTCGCGATCAAACGCATCCATCCGCACCTCGTCGAGGACGACACGTTCGTCCACATGTTCTTGGACGAGGCGCGCGTCGCCGCGCGGATCTCGCACCCGAACGTCGCGACGGTGTTCGAGCTCGGCAAGCACGAGGACACGTACTGGATCGCGATGGAGTACTTGCACGGCGAGCCGCTGCGCGAGGTCATGCGCCGCACCGAAGAGCTCGGTCAGCCGATGCCGCCGGAGATCGCGTGCCGCGTGATCGCCGACGCCGCCGAGGGACTTCACGCCGCGCACGAGCTCCTCGGCAAGAACGGCGAGAAGCTCCAGCTCGTCCACCGCGACGTCACGCCGCACAACTTGTTCGTCACGTACGACGGCACGACCAAGGTCGTCGACTTCGGCATCGCGAAGTTCAGCTCGCGCATGGCGAGCACGCGCGCCGGGACGCTCAAAGGAAAGCTCGCGTACATGTCACCGGAGCAGGTGTCGGGCGAGCCGATCGATCGCCGCACGGACATCTTCGCGCTCGGCGTCGTGTTGTGGGAGCTGACGACGGGGCAGCGACTCTTCCGGATGGAGAGCGATCTCGACACGCTCGCGAAGGTCCAAGAGTGCAACGTGCCGCGGCCGAGCAACGTCGTGCGCGGGTACCCGATCGATCTCGAGAAGATCGTGATGAAGGCGCTCTCGAAGCAGAAGAACGAGCGCTACAAGACGTCGCGCGAGTTCTCGCGCGCGCTGCAGTCGCTCTTGATGCGACGCGGGCTCTTCATCGCGAGCGATGAAGTTGCGGGATACACGCAGTCGATTTTCCAGGACCGCATTCGCAAGCGCGAGGAGCATCTGCGTTGGGCGGCCGAGGTCACGCAGACGATCAACATCGAAGGGAAGCTCGAGGCCGCGCAGCCGCAAGCGCCGACGTGGAACGCCGAGCCGTCGGTGGTCTCGTACAACTCCGAGGTGCAGCCGTCCGCGGGGACGATGCGCGCGGTGCCGCGACCTGCGGCGGGGGCGGCGGGGCAGAGCCAGCCTCCGCCTGCGCCGCCACAGCGTCCGGCGACGCTCACCGCCGCGGCGGTCCCCGAACGAATGCGCGCGCACTCGCCGGCAGAGACCGTTCGACCGCCGGGCAATCGCGCCGTCCCGCCACCGGCGGCGCCGCGTCGCGATCCGCGCGTCGAGGCGGACGACCATCCGGGGCACGACGAAGCGCCGACGCTCGCGCGTCCGGCGTTGCCCGGCGAGCTCGGCGGCGCGCAGCCGCGCAGTCGCCCCGCGCCGCATCCAGCTCACGACGAGCAGCCGACGATCCGTGCGTCGCCGCAAGCGCGCGCGGAAGCATTGGGCGGCGCCGACCTCGAAGACGGATTCGACGACGTCGACGACACGATCATCACGTCGACCCATCCCGAGCCGTCGCTCGAATCGCCGCGCCACGCGCCGCTCCCGGCTGCCGGGCGCGCGCCGTCGATGGCTTCGGCGCGACCACCCGCCGCGGCGCCCAACTCCGCAGCGTTCGCCGCGCCGCCGCGTCGCGTGCCCGCGTCGCTGCCCACGCCAGCGCCGATGCCGGCGGTCGTGGTCCCGTCCGCGCTTCCGGGTCCCGACTACGACGACGATTCGGACGAGACGGCGACGCAGGTCAACGACTCGGCGATGCTCCGTCCGATGCTCCAACGATCGGGGAGCATGTCGAACGAGTTCCCCGATCCGCTCGCCGCCGCGCGCTCGCACCAAGCCGCCGACGTGAACCGGATGTTCGCACCGCCGTCGCGCGCGGAGCAGCGAACGATCACGGCGGCCACGGCGCAGCGGCGAATCCCGATGTGGGCGTTCTTCGCGGCGATCGGCGTCGGCGGCGTGTTGCTGACGATTCTCTTCATCTTCGTGCTCGTGAAAATTTTCTCGCCGAGCGCCACGACGGGCCCCGTGGCGTCCGGTGCGCCGCTGCCCCCGAAGGGCACGGCGACCGCACCGGCGACGACGCCACCGAAGCCGACCGCACCGACGGCGACGCCGCGCGCGGCGGGTCCGGGGCCGTTCACCGCAGCGCGTACCGCGTTCTCGGCCGTCGTCGCGACGCCGTCGTCGGATCTCGCGCCGCCCACGCCAACGCCGCCGCCCGCCGCGCCGGCCGCGACGCCGGATCAACCGACGGTCACGACGACCGCGACCGCCACTGCGACGACCGAGCCGACACCCAGCGCGAAGCCGACCGCGACCGCGACGACCGCACCGAAGCCGACCGCAACGGCGACCGCCACCGTCACTGCGACGGCGACCACGCCCGCACAGCAGGTGTTCGGATCGCTCACGGTCATCTGCTTCCCCGCGTGCGATCAGGTGATCGACAACGGCACGCCGCTCGGCCCGTCGCCATTCTTCGGTCGCAAAGTCCCCGTCGGATCGCGCCGCATCACCGCCGTATGGTCGAACCCTCCGGCGCGCAAGGTCGTCAGCGCGATCGTCGTCGCGGATCAAGAGACGCGGATTCGGGTGAATCAGAACTAGTCCCCGCGCGAAACGCGAGCACGCGCGCAGACGTTTGACCGTGCGCCGTCCCGCGTGCATGACATGCTGGATCTCGCGATGCATCGTTCGCCGCGCCGCCTCTCACCGTTCGTTTCCATCGCGGTCGCAGCGCTCGCGCTAGGCGCAGCGTGCACGAAGACGCCGCAGGTCGCGTTCTCGGTCTCCCTCCCCGACGCCGTCGCGTCGAACACGAAATGGGTCGAGGTCGGCATCTTCGAAGGCGCGACGTGCCCCGAGACGAAGCAGCTCCTCGGCGGTCTCCCTCCGACCGGGTACGTGACGCGGCTCGCGTTCAAGCGCACGGACGCGGCGCCGCCGGGTCTCGGCGATCTCAAGAAGGGCTCGTACGCGTTCGCCGCCGTCGCGCGCGCCGACGACTGCTCCGTCGTCGGTGTCGGTTGCACCGTCGCCGATCTGACGACCGTGCGCGACGTGAGCATCCGCGTAAACGCGAACGCGAACGCAGCGACAGCATGCGGAACGGGCATGACCTGCGACTACGCGCGGTGCATCCCGGCGCACGACAACGGGACGCTCGGCGCCGCGTGCTCGCTCCAGCTCGTCGGCGCGGGTCCGCTCGGCGATCCGCTCGTCCCCGGCACCGTCGTCAGCGCACCGGCCGCGGTCGCGACCGACACCGGTTTTCTCGTCGGGTACCGCGAGTACGACGCGAGCCTGGGCGCCGCGCGACTTACGCTCACCCCGATCGACAACGGCGGCGGAGCCGGGACGCCGAGCCAGACGACGCTCCCCGGGCGATGCGCCGCTGGCGACGAGAGCGACGCGACCGCGCTCGCGTTCTCGGGGAGCGAAGGACTCGCGGCCGTCGCGCGCGCGCCGTGCAACGGCATGGGCGGCGTCGATCTGTTTCAAATCGACGCCACCGGCGCGGTCGCGAAGAGCAGCTTCAACGGCGGCACGGGGATCGCGCTCACGCTCGCCAACGCGCGCGCGCTCGCGCCGCTCTCGAACGGCAGCTACCTCCTCGCGTACACCGAGGCCGGCGAGACGCACGTCGCGACAGTGACGAACCTCGCGCTCCAGGCCATGGCCGCGCCCGGCTTCGGCGGGACCGCGCCGCAATCGGCGGGATGGGTCGCAACGGGCGACAAGGTGACCGCGCTCGTCGCGATCGGCACCGGCGACACCGGCGTTCCGAGTGACGGCGGCGCCGGCGACGGCGGAGGCGACGCGGGCAACGACGGCGGCACGATGCCTGGAGGAGAGACGCTGCGACTCAACGTGGTCGCCGCCGGCGCCAACCTCGGCACCCTGCCCGCGCCGTTCGAAGCCGCCGCGTCGTTCGCGTCGGTCGCCGCGCTCGGCACGCGCGTGATCGTCGTGAGCGACAGCTCCGCGCCCGGGCGCCCCCTCGCGTGGCGCGCCTTCGATCTCGGCAAGACGCAGCCGGTCGCGAACGACAGCCTCGACGTCCCTGGCCTCGGAAAGGTCCTCTTCGCCGACGTCGCCCTGAGGCAAGACCACGCGTTCTTCGCGATCGAACAGCCGGGAGCGATCACGCTCGCTGCGTACGATCACGCGACGACGACGCCGACGCTGCTTCGCACGGTGTTCTTGCCGAGCGATCCGCGGATTCCGTCGATGGCCAAGGTACGCGATGGCCGAGTCGCGATCGCCGCGTCGGATTCGCGCGTCATCGTCGTGTGGACGACCGGCCGGACGCTCGGAGAAAACGACATCGTCGGCGGCTACGCGCTCTTCGCTTGTACGACGCCATGATGCTATCGCGTGCGGCATGAAGCGCGCGAAGCCGCCGGGAGCTCCATTCGCGCTGCACGCGACGATCACCAACCTTGCGCCTGGCGGTGACGGCGTCACGATCGCGGAGATCGCCGGCGAGCGCCGCGCGGTGTTCGTGCGCGGCGTCGCGGCGGGCGATCGCGTGCACCTCGAGGTCGATCTGTCGCGCCGGCCTGCGCGCGGGCGCGTCGTC
>JBBQXV010000349.1:0-8498 GCA_038209335.1 Polyangiales bacterium
CCGCCGCCGCCGGAGCGACCGACGCGATCGGGGGCGGCGACCCTATCGCCGGCGCCGCGAGCGTGGACGCGCTGGCCGCGGCGCTCGGGGCGGAGGGCGCGCGCGACATCCGCCACACGACGAGCCCCGCGACGAGTAGCACCAACGCACAGCCGCCGCCGACGAGCGCCGCGACGATCGCACGCCCGCCGCCTCCACCGCCGATTGCCCGCTCGGTGCTGATCGTGATGAGCGCCGGCGACATCCCCGCGGGTGCCCCCGGTCCGGGTCCCGACATCGGCCCCGCTCCGAACGGCATCCCCTGCGGCGGCATCGGAGACATCGACGACATCGGTGACATCGGTGACATCATCGGCCCGCCGTCGCCGCCCACCACGACGCTCGGCTCGGGCTGCGACGACATGCGCGGACGCAGCGCGCCCGGCGACTGCGCGGACGTGTGCAGCGACTGCGGCGCGGGCTTCACGCCGCTGTGCGATCCCGGCATCTGCAGCTTCGCGCCTTGCTGCGACGGCGTGTGCTCGACCGGCGGAGGCGCGTAGCCACCCGACTCTCCCGCCGCCTGCGACGCGCTCCGGAGCCGGTCGCGTCGCTTCTCGATTTCCACGCCGCATCGCTGCCGCACGACCGTCGCGACGTGCGACGGCGCCATGATCGGCCCCGACCGCACGAGCCAATCCTCGAGCGCGAGACGCAACGCTTCCGCGGTCGCGAATCGGTTCGCCGGATCCGGTTGAAGCGCGCGAAAGATGATCTGCTCGAGCTGCGGCGGATACCCCTGCACCACGCGCGACGGCGGAACGAACTCGCCGCGGATCACCGCCTGCATCACCTGCGGATCGTTGTCGCCGCGGAACGGCTGCACGCCCGTCGTCGCTTCGTAGAGGACACATCCGACCGAGTAGATGTCGCTCCGCCGATCGATCGGCGTGCCGGTGATCTGCTCCGGCGCCATGTACGCGACCTTGCCTTTGATCTGCCCGGCGACGGTGGCCTGGTGCACCTGCCCGTACGCCTTCGCGACGCCGAAGTCGGTCACCTTCACGTTGCCCTCGATCGCGACGAGGATGTTGTGCGGCGACATGTCGCGGTGAACGACGTTGAGGGGATGCCCGTCGTCGTCCATGAGGTTGTGCGCGGCGTGGATGCCGGCGCACGCGTCGGCGCAGATGCGCGCCGCGACGCGCATGTCGATCGGGACGGTGGTCTTTCGGTTCGGCCGAAGGATGTGCACGAGCGACTCGCCGTTGACCCACTCCATCGCGAGGTAGAGGCAGCGCCCCTCTTCGCCGAGCTCGTAGATGTCGCAGACGTTTGGGTGATGGACGCCCGACGCGATCCGCGCCTCGTCGAGGAACATCCGCTCGAACTCCGGCTCGCGCGCGAGGTGCGGGAGGATGGTCTTGATCGCGACGATCTTCGAGAACCCACGCTGCCCGTGCTGCCGCGCGGCCCACACGCGCGCCATGCCGCCGTACGCGACGGGAACGAGGAGCTCGTACCGTCCGAGGCGCGTTCCGGGCGCGAGATCGCTCGTCGACAGGTCCGACCAGTCGTCCTCGACCAGATCCTCCGGGGCGAGCACCTCGACCATCTCTGTCGAAAGTTTACACGCCGTCTCAGGAGCCCGGCACGGTTTCAGGCGGCGAAAACCCGAAATGAGACGCCGCTCCCACTAGAACCGGATTTTCGTCGGGAGCGCCGGATCGGCGTGGACGCGCTCCGGAAGCTCCCGCGCCGCGTTTCCCGCAAGCTCCGGATCCGTGGCGAGCACCTTGTCGACGAGCGCGAGGGTCTCGACGACGAGCGCCCCGAGCGCCGCCTCGATCTCCGGATCGACTCCACCCGCGCCGAGATCCGACATCTCCGCCATCGCGCGGAGCTGCGACGCCGCAGTCGACAGCGCGAGGCGCTCCGCCGGACGCGGCTTCGGGATCGGAAACGATTGCATCTGCCGCGCGGCGATCGTCGTCCCCTGCACGATCCGGAGCGCGACGGCGCGTCCGGCCATCGCCATCCGCCCTCGCTCGCGTGGCTTTCCAAGCGACGCGCCGAGCGACGCCACCTTCCGAACGAGCTCGATCGCTTTCACGTTCTCTCAGCGTAGCCGCGTCGTAGGATGCCCGCCCATGCGAATCCTCCACACGATGCTCCGCGTGAACGATTTGGCTGCCAGCAAGGCGTTCTACTGCGAGGCGCTCGGGATGAAGGTCATCCGTGAGCGCGAGTACCCAGACGGCAAGTTCACCCTCTGCTTCGTCGGCTACGGCACGGAAGACGACGGCGCGGTCATCGAGCTCACGCACAACTGGGAGACGTCGAGCTACACGCTCGGCGACGCGTTTGGGCACGTCGCGATCGGGACGAGCGACATCAAGGGCGCGTGCGATCGCGTGCGCGCCGCCGGCGGCAAGGTGACGCGCGAGCCGGGACCGATGAAGCACGGGACGACGGTCATCGCGTTCGTCCAAGATCCGAACGGGTACAAGATCGAGCTCATCGAGCGCGCATGAGCGCGGCCACTCCGATGCGCTCGATCGAGCCGCGTGAAACCGTCTCTTCGTACGCTCCCGCGACGGGCGCGCTCCTCGGCGAGGTGCCGGTCGCAACGCGGGCGGATGTCCTGGCGACCGTGGCGCGCGCGCGGAGGGCGCAGGCGGCGTGGGCGGTGCTTCCGGTCGAAGAGCGCGCCGAGCGCGTGCTTCGATTTCGCGACGCGATCCTCGAGCACGCCGACGAGATCGTCGATCTCCTCGCGCTCGAGTGCGGCAAGCCGCGGCAAGAAGCGCTCGTCTTCGAGGTCACGACCACGCTCGATCTCGCGACGTACTACGCCGAGCACGCCGCGCGGATCCTGGCGCCGCAGACGATCGAGCTGCACCTCCTCAAGCACCGCCGCAGCGTCGTGCACTACGCGCCGTGCGGCGTCATCGGCGTCATCTCGCCCTGGAATTTCCCGTTCGTCATCCCCATGGGGAGCGTCTTCGAGGCGCTCATCGCGGGGAACGCCATCGTCGTGAAGCCGAGCGAAGTGACGCCGCTCGTGATGCGAAAAGCGAAAGAGATCTACGACACGACGGGGCTCCCCGAGGATCTCTTCGCCGTCGTCGTCGGCTACGCCGAGACCGGGCAAGCGCTCATCGAGGCGGGCATCCAACGGATGATCTTCACCGGCAGCGTCGAGACCGGAAAGCGCGTCGCGGCGGCGTGCGGCGCGCGCCTCGTTCCGTGCGTGATGGAGCTCGGCGGAAAAGCGCCGCTCGTCGCGTGCGCCGACGCGGACGTCGAACGGACGGCGCGCGCGATCGTCTTCGGCGGCTTCGCGAACGCCGGGCAGGCGTGCATCTCGGTCGAGCGCGTGTACGCGCACGCGAAGATCCACGACGCCCTCGTCGCGCGCGTCCGCAAGCTCGTGGGCGAGCTCCGCCAGGGCGATCCCTCGAAGGACCACGTCGACATCGGCGCGATCACGTTCGCGAAGCAAATCGCGATCGCCGAGGATCTCGTCCACGACGCCGTCCAACGCGGCGCGACGCTCGTCGCGGGGGGCAAGCGCGGCGCGGGGCCGGGGCAGTTCTTCGAGCCGACCGTCCTCGCCGGCTGCACCCATGCGATGCGCGTCATGAAGGAAGAGATCTTCGGCCCGATCGTCCCCATCCAAAAGGTGGCGAGCGACGACGAAGCGATCGCCCTCGCGAACGACTCGCACCTCGGCCTCAACGCCTACGTTTTCACCAAGGATCGCGCGAAGGGCGAGCGCCTCGCGCAGCGCATCGAAGCCGGCAGCGTCGTCGTCAACGACGTGCTCTCGAACTACGGCGCCGTCGAGGCTCCGTTCGGCGGGATCAAGCAATCGGGCTTCGGCCGGGTCCACGGCGACGACGCCCTCCGCGAGATGTGCGAGAAGCGCCACGTCAACGTCGAGCGCTTCTCTCTCCCCGGCGGCGACGCCCTCTGGTACCCCTACACGGCCAAGGGCTTTCATTGGATCCAACGCGGCGTGCGGGCGCTTTTTGCGCGCGGCGGGCTCGTTCGGAAGGTGTCTCGCTTCTTCTAGTGAAACGACTGAATCGTCAGGCGCGTGGAACGTCCAACGCCCGATAAAACGTGCGCCCCGGGGGTCGGGGTAAGAAAGGGATTGCGAACATGCGCTCGAGAATCTGGATCTCCTTGCTGGCGGTTGGCGCGATGGGCGCCGTCCTCGCCCCCGTGTCGAACAGCTCCGCGCAGCCCGCGACCGCGACAGCCCCCGGAGCCCCCTGCAAGATGGGCGACGAGGCGGGATGCAAGACGAAGTGCGACGCGAAGGATCAGGCCGCGTGCGTCATCCTCGGCAACACGTACGCTTACGGCTTCAAGCCCACGAAGCGCGATCCCGCGAAGGGCATGGCGGTCCTCAAGGCGTCGTGCGACAGCGGGTTCATGAACGCCTGCGTCGCGGTGGGCCGCCTCTACCACTACGGCATCGGCACGCCGAAGGACGAAGCGAGGGCGCTCGCGATCTTCGCCGACGGTTGCAAGAAGAAGCACCCGCAGAGCTGCACCGCGCTCGGCAACATGTACGAGTGGGGGATGCAGGCGGGGCGCGACTTGAACCGCGCGATCGAGTTCTACAAGCAGGCGTGTGACGACGGCGACACCAACGCCTGCGTGCACCTCGGCGCGATCTACGAGCACGGCGTGCCCGACTACGCGAACGCGATGCGCCTCTACACCGACGGCTGCAACAAGAAGAACGCGCTCGCGTGCTCGCACCTCGGGACGATGTACGAGCGCGGGATCGGCGTGCCGAAGGACGAGAGCAAGGCCGTCGGCTTCTACAAGCAGTCGTGCGATGACGGCGGCGCGTACGCGTGCACGCTCCTCGCACACGTCTACCAACACGGACGGGGAAACGTCCCCAAGGACGAGAAGGCCGCCGTGCCGCTCCTCAAGCAGGCGTGCGACCTCAAGTACATGTCGGCGTGCGTCGAGCTCGGCATGGTGCTCGCAAACGGGCGCGGCGTGCCGAAGGATCCGAAAGCGGCGCTCGATGTCTTCACCGACGCGTGCGGCCACAACTACGCGCCGGCGTGCGGCCACGCGGGCGAGATGCTCCTCAAGGGCGACGGCGTCGCGAAGAACGAGGCGAAGGGCCTCGAGCTCCTTCGCAAGGGTTGCCAGGGTAACTACCAGGACGCGTGCACCGAGCTCCGCAAGGCGGGCCACGATCCGGGCAAGGCGCCCACGCCCCCCGCGCCGCCCCCGCCCGGCGGCGGACAGCCCAAGGCAACGCCCTGAGCGCCAACACCTGAACGCGACTCCGTAGACTCTCTAGACACAAGCGCGGTTCGCTGCCGTTTTCGGTTCGGCGTGGCGCGTGATATCTGACGTGTCGCATGCGGGGCTTCGTCGATCTGCACAGCCATTGGATCGCCGCCATCGACGACGGCTGTCGAACGCCGGCCGATGGGCTCGAGCTTTTGCGCGGGCTCCATCAGGCCGGGTTCTCGGTCGTCGTCGCGACGCCGCACATGCGCCCGGGGATGTTCGACAACGATCGCGACGCGCTTCGCGGTGCATTCGCGCGGATGGCGCCTCATCTCGCGGAAGGGGCCGCGTCGGGGAGGCTCCCCGAGGTGCACCTGGCGAGCGAGCACTTCTTCGACGACGTCGTCTTCCAGCGCCTCACGAGCGGCGAGGGGCTCCCCTACCCCGGCGGCGGCGCGGCGCTCGTCGAGCTCCCGGTCGACGCGTTCCCGGCGCGGCTGCAGCACCGCTTCTTCGACATGAAGAAGAGCGGGCTCACGCCGATCCTCGCGCACCCCGAGCGCTACCAGCCGGTGTGGAAGGACGACTCGTGCCTCGATCCGCTCTTCGATGCGGGCGCGCACCTGCTCCTCGACGTCTGCTCGCTCGTCGGCAAATACGGCAAGGCGGCGCAGCGCGCGGCGGAGAAGCTCTTGGAAGAGGACGCCTACGAGGCGGCGTGCTCCGACGCGCACAAACCGCGCGACGTCGACGACGTGGTCAAAGCGATCGCGCGACTCGAAGCGATGGTCGGCAACGAAGAAGCACATCGCCTGCTCGCCGAAGGGCCGCGGGCGATCTTGGGGAGTCGCCCGAAATGAGCGAACGGATTGCGGTCATCGGTCTCGGTTACGTCGGTCTGCCGGTCGCGCTCGCGTTCGCGCGAAAATATCCCGGGACGATCGGCTTCGACATCCATCGCGAGAAGGTCGACGAGCTGCGGCGCGGTTACGATCGAAACCGCGAGGTCCCCGAAGACGTCCTGAAGAAGACGACGCTGAAGATGACGAGCGAGACGAAGGATCTCGACGGCGTCACGTTCTTCGTAGTCGCGGTGCCGACGCCGGTCGACAAGAACAACGTCCCGGATCTCACGCCGGTCGCGAAGGCGTCCGAGACGATCGCGAAGGCGCTGACGAAGGGCGCCGTCGTCGTCTACGAATCGACGGTGTACCCGGGCGTCACCGAAGAAATCTGCGGGCCGATCCTCGCGAAGCACTCGGGGTTGAAGCAGAGTGTCGATTTCAAGCTCGGCTACTCGCCCGAGCGAATCAACCCCGGCGATCACGAGCACACGCTCGAGCGGATCACGAAGGTCGTCTCCGGCGAAGACGCCGAGACCCTCGCGCGCGTCGCGGCGGCGTACGGCGGGATCATCGACGCGGGCATCCACCAAGCGCCGAGCATCAAGGTCGCCGAAGCAGCGAAGGTCATCGAGAACACGCAGCGCGACATCAACATCGCGCTCATGAACGAGCTCGCGTTCATCTTCGATCGCATGGGCATTCGCACCGCCGACGTGCTCGCCGCGGCCGGCACGAAATGGAACTTCCTCAAGTTCAAGCCGGGCCTCGTCGGCGGCCACTGCATCGGCGTCGATCCGTATTACCTGACGACCAAAGCGCAGGAGCTCGGCTACCAGCCCGAGGTCATCCTCGCCGGACGCCGCATCAACAACCACGTCGGCGCGTACGTCGCGCAGCGCATCGTGAAGATGCTCATCAACGCGGACATCACCGTCAAAGGCGCGAAGGTCGGCGTCCTCGGTCTCACGTTCAAAGAGGACTGCAACGATCTCAGAAACAGCAAAGTCCCCGATATCCTCACCGAGCTTCGGCAGTTCGGTATCGAGGCCATCATTCACGATCCGCTCGCCAACGCCGCCGAGGCGACGCACGAGTACGGGATCACGCTCGCGCCGATCGATCGCTTCGAGAAGCTCGACGGGCTCGTCTTCGCCGTCAGCCATCGGGAGTTCCTGGCGCTCGGGCAGTCCAAGCTGCTCGGGATGGTGCGTGACGGAGGCGTCGTCGCGGACGTGAAGAGCGCGCTCGATCCGCACGGGATGGAGCGCAAGATTCGTTACTGGAGCCTGTAGCAGCGTTGGCCCGCCATGACCGGATTGTCATACTCGCCCGTGATCGAACGACCTCGAACCGTGAGGCGAGCGTGATGCCGCGCCGCGACTTGCAGGCGTATTTGCGTTGGCCTCTCGCGTGCTATAGGCCGGCTGAGTGGCTCCCGTGACCAGTCCCCAGACCGAATCCGTCGCGCCGCCGTCGCCCCCGAAGCACGGCTTCCTCCGCCGGCACTGGCTCAAGCTCGTCGCGTCGGCGTTCATCACGTACTTCATCGTCACGACGGTGCGCCACGCCGGCCTCGGCTTCGTCCCGAACGGCAGCGATCTCGGGCGCGTGAAATGGTGGACGCTCCCGCTCTACGTCGCGTCGCTCGGCTTCATGTTTTACTTCCGCTCGGTGCGGTGGCGCTTCCTCCTGCGCAACATCGCCGAGGTCCCGCGCCGGCGGCTGCTCGCGGTCTCGTGCATCGGCTTCGCGGCGATCCTCGCGCTCCCGCTCCGCATCGGCGAGTTCGTTCGTCCGTACATGATCCGCGAGAAGGGCAAGGTCTCGCTCACCGCCGCGACGAGCACCGTCCTCGGCGAGCGGATCATCGACGGTCTCTACTTGAGCATCGTCCTCGCGGTGGCGCTCATCCTCGTCCCCGTCAAGCAGCCGCTCGACGCGCGCGTCGGCAACCTCGCGATCACCGTCGGCGAAGTGCGCATGTACGGCTTCGGGATGCTCGGGCTCTTCACGACGGCGTTCACCGTCATCGCGATCTTCTATTTCGCGCGCGGCTGGGCGCACCGCATGACGATGGCGATCGTCGGACGCATCTCGATGAAGCTCGCCGAGAAGCTCGCGACGACGTTCGAGAAGTTCGCGACGGGTCTCGGCTTCCTCGGACGTGGGCGCGACGCCGCCGGGTTCCTCTTCGAGACGACGCTCTACTGGGGATCGAACGCGGCAGGGATGTGGCTGCTCGCGTGGGGCTGCGGCGTCGTTCATCCGGACGGCACGTCGATCTCGTTCGGCGAGGTCTGCGCGATCATGGGGATGCTCGGCGCGACGATCTTGATCCCCGGACCGCCCGGCATGGTCGGCGTCTTCCAGGCCGGCATGTACGCGGGCATGGCGATGTACTTC
>JBBQXV010000350.1:0-8495 GCA_038209335.1 Polyangiales bacterium
AGTTCGCGTCGGTCTGCGTGATGACGTTGACGCCGTTCGTGTTGTCGAGCGGCATCATGACCGAGCCGTCGATCTTCGTGAGCCAGATCTCGCTGTGTCCGCCGCGCGAGCGCGCCTGCGTCGATCGCTCGAACGCGATCCACTGCGAGTCCGCCGCGAACGCCGGGTACGTCGTCGTCGGGCGCGTGCCGTTGTTGTCGACGATTTTGTGCGTGTTCGAGAACGTCTTGGTCGCGATGTCGATGTCGGTCACCCAGAGCGTCGACTGCGTGAAGTCGAGACCGTTGCCATCGGTGCGAACGCTGAACGCGATGTGCTTCCCGTCGCCCGACCACGTCGGGTGCGCCGGCGATCCGGTCCCCGGGTTCAGCTGCGCGAGCTCGGTCGCGTTGTTGTAGGTGCTGAGCGACAGGTGCCCGAGCGAGCCGAACCCCGAGTCGCTCCAGTGACGCCACAGCACGAGCTCGCCGTCCGGCGAGATCGCTTGGAAGCCCGACGCGTACGTCGCGCCTTGCGACGTGTCCGACGTGAAGAGGTTCGTGCCGTTCGCGTCGAACGTGCCCCAAGGGCTCGCGCCGCCGTTGAACGACGCGACGATCCGCTTTCCGTTCTTCGAGACGCTGTGGCACGCGACGCATGTCGCGCCGCTCGGCTTCGTGATGAACGACTGCGGCGCCGCCGCGCCGGGCTGGATGCGCACGACGTTGCCGTTGTTGACCTCCCAGAAATAGATCGTGCCGGTGAGGTTCGCGGGGGCGATGGTCCAGCTCTGCGTCTTCGGCAAGTACGCCTTCGTCCCGTCGTAGCGCGCGACCGAGATGTCGAGGTTGCCCGACGTCGAGTCGGTCAGCTTGCGCCACACGTCGGTGGGCATCACGGGGAACGAGTAGCGCGACGGCGGCGGCACAGTCCCCCAGCCTTCGAACGTCGCGGTCGGGCTAGTCGCGCGAATGTAATAGACGTCGGCCGCGGCGCCGCCGTTCCACTGCACGACCGGTCCGAGCAAGCCGCGCGGGAACACCGTGCGGTCGTACGGATAGACGAGGCTCATCGCCATGTCGGGATCGGTCGCTTGGCTGAACTTGCCTTTGATGACCGACGAGATCCCTTCGGGATCGCTCGTCAGCTTGAGTCGCACGGTCGCCGTGGTCGTCGCGTTGAGCGATTTGTAGACGAACTTCACTTTGCCGACGCCGCCGACGAAGCCGGTCGCCTTCAGCGATCCGCCGAGTTGATCCATCGTCGCGACGTCGTAGCGATCGTACGCCCACGATCCGCTGACCGGCACCTTGAGGTTCCCCTTCGTCGTGCCCATCGCGGTGAACGTCGTCGGCGCGGGGACTGCGCCGTTCACGACGTCGATGATCGGATCCTTCGGCGTGATGTCGACCGACACGATGTCGTCGCCGAACGACGGCGAGTCGTCGACCGCTCCATCGTTGCCTCCGGAGCCGTCGCCGCCGCTTCCGGCGTCGTCGCCGTTGTTGAACGCCGAGCCGTCGGTGCTGCTTCCGCACGCCGCGAAGAGCGTGCTCGTGGCGAGCGCGGTGAGGAGGAGGAGAAGCGAAGTCTTGGATCGGTTCATTCAATTAGAAGAGTACAGCGGCGCGCAGCGCGATGCGATGAAGGCGGGTGTCGGTCCGAGTACGCGCCCGCGAGCGCCCGCGGATCGTCGGTCATGACGCCGTCGGCGCCCATCGCGTAGAGAGAGCGCGCGCGCTCGGGATCGTTCACCGTCCAGTAGTGAACGTCGAGGCCGAGCGCGTGGCACTTGTCGATGATCGCGCGCCGCCCGAGATCGACCGGCCCTAGACGATGCGGCAGCTGCGCGGCGTTGCCACGGAGACGAAGCACACGGAGCGCGCGCGTCGGAGCGCACAACAGCGCGAGCACCTCGGACCGCGCGAGCCCCGTCGGCCCTTCGTACCCGAGCGCTCGCACGCGACGAACGACGCGCGCGTCGAAGCTCGTCAGGAGCGTCGTCTCGGTCGCGTTTGCGCGACGGACGATAGCGACCACGCGCGCCGCTGCGTCCGCCGCGCGCGACTTCACGTCGACGTTGAGCGGCACGCCGCGAAGCTCGACGAGCGCCTCCTCGAGCATCGGCATCCGAAAGCCTTCGCCTGCGAACCGCCGCCCGTCGCGATCGACGAAGCGCTTCCCCATGTCCCACGCACGCACTTCGTCCAACGTCGCGTCGGCGATCGCGCGCGTCACGCCCGCCATACGCACGCCCGACGCGTCATGCGCGAGGACGACGTGGCCGTCGCGCGTGACATGGCAGTCGGTCTCGATCGCGTTCGCGCCGACGTCGAGCGCGCGCCGGAACGCTTGCATCGTGTTCTCCGGCAGCTCGACGGCGGCGCCGCGATGGGCGTAGAGGCGCGGCCCCTGCACTCCTCATCTATATCGACTATTCGCGGCGGTGCCTTCGACGGGCGCTTGGGGATCTGCAGGGTGAACGATTTCGCCACACGTGAGGCACGTGCGAACGCGTCCTGTCGCATTTGCCGCTGAATTTGCCTTTGGCGCGAGATGCCGTGATTGGCGCAGTCGTTGCGAACATCGCGTGCTTCGCGCCCACGGGCGCCCCACCCTCAGGAGAGACCGATGACTACGAAGAGCCGTCCGACGCACAAAACGAAATCGAAGCGTTCGGCACCGACCGCGGTCGCCCCCACGTCCGTCGGCGGTCTCTTCGCCGCGTTGAAGGAGCTCGTCACCGGCGGTGGCGTCGGTGAGGCGCCGAAGGCGACCGCGCTCCTCGAAGCGCAACACCGCGAGACGGAGAAGCAGTTCGCGGCGGTCCTGAAGGCGAACGGAAACGCGAAGGCGCTCGTCCATACGCTCGCGTCCTCGCTCCTCGCGCACATGCTGATTGAGGAGAAGATCTTCTATCCCGCGGCGAAGGCATTCAAAGAGGGGCTCGTCCTCGAAGGGTACGAAGAGCACGTCGTCGCGCGCTTCGCGCTGGAGCGGCTCCTCGTGACGTCGCCGAAAGACAAGTCGTTCAAGGCCAAAGCGAAGACCCTCAAAGACATCATCGAGAGCCACGTGAAGGAGGAGGAGAACGATCTCTTCCCGAAGATCGAGAAGAGCATGTCGGGCGACGAGCTCCGCGCCCTCGGCGCGAAGATGAAGCGCCTCTTCGATGCGACGGTCGAGGCGGGATGGGCGAAGACGCTCGCCGCCGAAGGCCCCAATGTGTCGAAGGGGGTCCGACGTGCAAGCGCGACCCGGAGTGCCACGACATGACGCGCGGTTGCCCGTCTAGGGCCTTGGGAACCGGCGACCGCGTGAGATAGGGTTGCCACATGGGCCAGCTCAGCATTCCCACCGAGCCCATAGGGAGCATTCCGCGACCGCTTCGACTCATCGAAGAGATCGCCGCGAAAGGCGACGCCTCGGACCCACGCCTCGATGCGCTCTACGACGACGCCATCCGCGACACGATCGCGCGGTTCGAGGCGACGGGCTCGCCGGTGATCACCGACGGCGAGCAGCGGAAGTATCACAACTTCTGGACCTATTGCGTGCACGGGCTCACCAACACGACGCCGGACGGATTCAAGATCCCGTTCGCCGCCGGCCACACGCGACGAATGCCGCAGCTCGCGCGCGGCCCGTTTCGATACAAGCGTTACGCAGACAGCTTCTTGGATGTCGCGATGCCGTACGCGCATGTGCCGATGAAGCAGGCCATCATATCGGCATCGGCGCTGAGCCTCATGTACCCGGCCGAAGCGATCCCCGGGTACTCACGCGAGGAGTTCATCGACGATCTTCTTCGGGAGCACGAGACCGAGATTCGACGGTGCCTCGCGAAGGGCGCGCACAAAGTTCAGATCGACTTCACCGAAGGGCGATTGGCGATCAAGATCGACCCGACCGGAAAGCTCCTCAACAGCTTCATCGAGTTGAACAACCTCGCGTTGTCGCGATTCACCGCCGAAGAACGCCAACGCATCGGCGTGCACACGTGCCCCGGTGGCGACCGCGACTCGACCCACAGCGCCGAGATCGACTACGCCGAGCTCTTGCCGTGCCTCTTCGAGTTGCAGGCCGGGAACTTCTACGTCGCATTGGCAGGCGAGACGGACCGCGTCCGCGTCCAAAAGATCATCGCCAACTACCTGAAGCCCGGCCAGCGGGTGTTCGTTGGCGTCGTTGCGCCGATTGACCCGCGCATCGAGTCTCCGCAGGAAGTCTGCGATCGGATTGTCGACGCCGCGAAGTACATCAACGCCGATCAATTGGGCACGACCGACGATTGCGGATTTTCTCCGTTCAGCGACGACACGTCGACGAGCCGCGACGCCGCGTTCGAAAAGATCCGTGCGCGCGTGCTCGGTACAGAGCTCGCCGCGCAGCGGATTGGCGGTACGCCACCGTGAACGCCGACGACGAGGAGGAGCTGCTTCGCTCCGTTGCGCTTCAGAACGCCAGTGCGATTCTCTTCGCGCGGAAGCGCGCCGAGCAGGATCTCGTCGAAGCGAAAGAGCGCGCGGAGCGACTCGCGGCGGAGCTCCGCGCGGCGGTACGCATCGCGCAGCTCGGCGCGGACGTAGCCAAAGCGCTGACGGGAATCGAGCCGATGGCCGACTTGCTTCGGACGTGCGTCGAAGCGATCGTTCGGCACGTCGACGCCGCGTTGGCGCGCATCTGGACCGTCACCTCGGATGGCGATGTGTTGGAGCTGCGAGCGAGCGCCGGCCTCTACACGCACTTGAACGGTCCGCACGCGCGAGTGCCCGTGGGCGCCTTCAAGATCGGACGGATCGCCGAGGAGCGAGCGCCCCACCTGACCAACGACGTCCAGCACGATCCGCGCGTGAGCGACAAGGCGTGGGCGGTGCGCGAAGGGCTCACCGGCTTCGCGGGGTACCCGCTGCTCGTTCAGGATCGACTCGTCGGCGTCGTCGCCATGTTTTCTCGCGCCGCGCTCACGCCCGAGAGCCTCGACGCGCTCGCGTCGGTCGCCGACATCGTCGCGCTCGGGATCGAGCGAAGGCGCGCGGACGCCCTGCGCGCCGACACCGAGCTCCGCAAATCGTCGATCCTCGAAGCCGCGATGGACTGCATCATCGCCATCGACAGCGACGGGTGCATCACCGAGTTCAATCCGGCCGCAGAGCAGCAACTGCAGTACAAGCGCGAAGACGTCCTCGGCAAGGAGATGGCCGCGCTCATCATTCCACCGGCACATCGCGAACGTCATCGCGAGGGCATGAAGCGCTACATCGCGACCGGCCAGGGCGTCGTCCTCGGCAGACGCATCGAGATCTCGGCGCTTCGTGCCGATGGCTCCGAGTTCCCCGTCGAGCTTTCGATCATGCCGATGACGGTCGGAGGGTCGCTCGCGTTCACGGGATACCTGAGAGACATCACCGATCGGCGCACGGCGGAGGCCGAACGCGCGGAGCTCTTGGCGCGCGAGCAAATGGCGCAGGCGTCGCTGGCGACGACGCTGAAGAGCATCGGTGACGCCGTCATTTCGACGGATCAAAATGCCGTCGTGACGTTCATGAATCCGGTCGCCGAGGCGCTCACGGGTTGGTCTCTCCAAGACGCCTTGGGGCGCCCGCTGCGCGAAGTATTCCGAATCGTCGACGACCGCACACGCAAAGAAGTCGAGAGCCCAGCCGACCAGGTGCTTCGCGACGGCGCCGTCGTCGGCCTCGCCAGTCACACGGTCCTGCTCTCCCGTGACGGTCGCACGATCCCCATCGACGACAGCGGTGCGCCCATTCGCGACGAGCAGGGCACGCCGACCGGAGTGGTGCTGGTGTTCCGAGACGTCACGCAGCAGAAGGCGGCGGCCGACCGAAAAGAGTTTCTCACGGAGGCCACCCCGGCCCTCGCTTCGGTGTTGGATGTGCGCTGGACTCTCTCTCGCCTCGCGCAGCTCGCCGTGCCCAAGCTCGCTGATTGGTGCGCCGTCGACATGCTCGCCGACGACGGGGTGAGGATCGAGCAGGTCGCCGTCGCGCATGTCGATCCCACAAAGATCGCTTGGGCCGAGAGCGTCCGTCAGAAGTATCCGGTCGCGCCCGACGCCAAGTGGGGCACGCCGAACGTCATTCGTACGGGACAGTCCGAGATCCACCCCGACGTCCCGGACGAGCTCTTGGCTGCGAGCGCGGTCGACGCCGAGCACCTGCGCATCCTGCGCGAGCTTCACGTGAGCTCCGCGATGACGGTGCCGCTCCTGGTGCGCGGCCGTGTCCTCGGAGCCATCACGCTAATTTTCACGGACTCGGGTCGTCACCACACGAACGACGACCGCGAGTTCGCCGAAGAGTTCGCGCGACGAGCCGCGATCGCCGTGGACAACGCCCGCCTCTACGAATCGGAGCAGAGCGCGCGGCGAAATGCGGACGTCGCCAATCGCGCGAAGGACGACTTCCTCGCGACGGTGTCGCACGAGCTTCGGACGCCCCTCAACGCGATGCTCGGCTGGACGCGCATGTTGCGGACCGGCGTGCTCGCCCCTGAGAAACACAACCGCGCGCTCGAGACCATCGAACGCAACGCCGTCACGCAGGCGCAGCTCATCGAAGACCTGCTCGATGTGTCCCGCATCATCAGCGGCAAGCTCCTTCTCGACGTGCAATCGGTGGATCTCGCGCGCATCGTCGAGCACGCGATCGACGCCTTGCGGCTCGCGAGCGAGGCGAAGAAGATCGCGCTCGTAACGAGAGTGAGCGACGACGCGACGCCGATCATGGGAGATCCTCATCGGCTGCAGCAGGTCGTCTGGAATCTCTTGAGCAACGCGATCAAGTTCACTCCAGAGAGCGGGCACATCGAGCTGACCGTCGAGCGCGTCGGCGCGACGTTGAAGGTAGCGGTCACCGACAGCGGTCGCGGTATCGCCGCCGACTTCCTTCCACACGTGTTCGAGCGGTTTCGACAAGCCGACGGAGCGACGACGCGCTCGTACGGTGGGCTCGGTCTTGGTCTCGCGATTTCGCGTCACATCGTCGAGCTGCACGGTGGCAGCATCGCCGTCCATAGCGAGGGCGAAGGCCGCGGCGCCACGTTCACGGTTCTCTTGCCGATCTCGCCCAGCCAACGGGCCGACGGCACCGCATCTCGAGCCATGACGGACGGAAGCGCCCATCTCTTCGACCCACGGCCCGAGCTTCAAGGCCTCCGAGTGTTGGTCGTCGACGACGACGTCGACGCGCGCGAGCTCATCGTCGCGGTCCTGCAGAGGTGCGGATCGATCGTGAATTCGGCTGGAAGCGTGCCCGAGGCCTTGGAGAAGATCAGCCTGCTTCGACCGGACGTGCTGGTCTCGGACATTGGAATGCCGGGCGAGGACGGCTACTCGCTCATCCGAAAAGTTCGGGCGCTCGGCCCGGACGCAGCGAGCATCCCGGCCGCCGCGCTCACCGCGTACGCGCGCGCGGAGGATCGCCGCAAGGCGCTCGACGCCGGATTCATGATGCACATTCCGAAACCGGTGGAGCCCGCCGAGCTCGTGGCGGTCGTCGCGAATCTGACGCGGTTTGCCGTGCGTCGCTGAGTCAGCTGCGCACGCCCGGCGCTTCGTGGCCGCTCTCGCCGACGTACTCGACGTACCCGCCGCCGTACTTGTGAATCCCGTCGGCGTTGATCTCGAGGACGCGGTTCGACAGCGCGGCCAAAAAATGTCGATCGTGCGAGACGAAGAGCATCGTCCCTTCGAAGTCCTTCAGCGCCTCGATGAGCATCTCTTTCGTCGCCATGTCGAGGTGGTTGGTCGGCTCGTCGAGCTCCAGGAAGTTCGGCGGGTCGTAGAGCATCTTGGCCATCACGAGGCGCGCCTTTTCTCCGCCTGACAGAATGCGGCACGGCTTCTCGATGTCGTCGCCCGAAAATCCGAAGACGCCCGCGAGCGTGCGGAGCGATCCGATCGTCGCGTGCGGGAACGCGTGCACGAGCGTGTCCCAGACCGTGCCCGTGGGATCGAGGAGCTCCATCGCGTGCTGCGCGAAGTAGCCCATCTTCACGCTGCCGCCGACGTTGACGATCCCGCTGTCGGCCTTCGACTCGCCGGCGACGAGCTTGAGCAACGTCGACTTGCCCGCGCCGTTCACCCCCATCACGCACCAGCGCTCACGGCGACGAATGAGCAAATCGAAACCGTCGTAGATCACGCGCGAGCCGTACGCCTTCTTCACGCCGACGATGTTCACGACGTCCTCGCCGGATCGCGGCGGCGGCTTGAAATCGAAGTGGAGCGTTTTGCGCTGCTTCGGCGGCTCGACCTTCTCGATCTTGTCGAGCTTCTTCACGCGCGACTGCACCTGCGCCGCCTTGGCCGCGTGCGTCTTGAAGCGCTCGATGAAGCGCATCTCCTTCGCGAGCATCGCTTGCTGCCGCGCGTACTGCGCCTCTTTGTGCTCGGCGGCGATCGCGCATTGCTGCATGTAGAAATCGAAGTCGCCGGTGTACGTCGTGAGATCGCCCGAGTCGATGTCGACGATCTTCGTCACGATGCGGTTGAT
>JBBQXV010000351.1:0-8423 GCA_038209335.1 Polyangiales bacterium
GAGGGCGTAAAGGACGACACGCAAAACGCGGTTCACAAGACAGGCGAGGAGCTCAAGAAGGCCGGCGACTCGATGTCGGACGCGGGCAGCGCCGACTGACGACAACCTCCTGCATTGACGATAATCTCCTGCGAGGCGGCGACGTCGTCGGCTATCCCGGCGTGTGGCCGCCTCCATCCATGACGACGACGACCTCGCGGCGGCCCGCTGCCCCCGTCAGCGGAATCACGCCATCGGGCGACTCATGGCCGTCGATCTCCACGCGAACCACACCGCGCTCGACGCCTCTCGGATTCTCGACGACGACGTGCACTTCACCTTCGCCGTCGCGGTAGGTGATCTCGTAGCGATCCCATTTCTTGGAGACGCACGGGTCGATCCGGAGCCGCGCCCCTTCGCGTCGGACACCTAGGATGTTCTCGACGATGACGCGGTACATGACCGACGCCGAGCCCGTGTACCAAGTCCAGCCGCCGCGCCCCACACGCCCCGGTGCGTCGTAGACATCGGCCGCGACGACGTACGGCTCGACCTCATACGCATTGACGAGCTCCCGCGTCGCCCCGTGATGAATCGGATTCAAGAGCGACAAGAGGGCGGTCGCGCGCTCTCCCTCGCCGAGGAGCGCGAGGGCCTGCACCGTCCAAACGACGCCGTGCGTGTACTGACCGCCGTTCTCGCGAATGCCGTTGGGGTAGGAGCGAATGTAACCCGGGTTCGGCTCCATCTTGTCGAACGGCGGCCACAACAGGCGCATGAGCCCGGCTTCCGGTCGAACGAGGCGCTCCTCGGACGCGCGGACGGCCTGCGTCGCGCGTTCGTCGTCACCGATTCCCGCGATGACCGACCACGACTGCGCGATCGCGTCGATCGAGCACTCGCTGCTCCCGCTCGAACCGAGCAGCGTCCCGTCATCGAAGAACGCGCGGCGATACCAGTCGCCGTCCCAGGCGTGCTCATCGACCGCGACCGCGAGACGCTTCACGAGCGCGTCACACCACCCGGCGCGCGAGAGGTCGCCGCGCGTCTTCGCCACGACGCTGAAATCGATCGCCGTGCGCGCCAAGAACCACGCGAGCCACACGCTCTCGCCTTCGCCGCGCCGGCCGACCTGATTCATTCCGTCGTTCCAATCACCGCTTCCCATCTTCGGTAGCCCGTGACGTCCCGACGTCGCGCCGATGTCGAGCGCGCGCGCGCAATGCTCGTAGAGCGTCTCGCTCTCCTCGGTGCTCGCGGGCGCGCTGAAGATGTCTTCGTCGTCGTTCGTGAGCGCGCGCTCCCGCAAGAAGGTCACGCGCTCGTCGAGGATCGAGGCGTCGCCGGTCACGCGCACGTACTCGGCGACGGCGTAGGGGAGCCACAGCATGTCGTCGGAGCAGCGCGTTCGAACGCCCTCCCCGGTGCCTTGGTGCCACCAATGCTGTACGTCGCCTTCGAGGAACTGACGCGCTGCCGATCGGAGAAGGTGCTCGCGTGCGACGTCGGGTCGTGCGTGAAGAAGCGCGAGCACGTCTTGAATCTGATCTCGAAACCCGTAGGCACCGCCAGATTGGTAGAACGCACTCCGACCCCAGACGCGGCAACTCAAGACTTGGTAGACGAGCCAATGGTTGACGAGCGCATCCAACGCGGGATCCGGAGTACGAACTTGGATTGCGCCGAGCATGTCGCGCCACGCCGCTTTGGCATCGACCAGGGAGCGCTCGACCGCGGCGGCGTCGCGGTACTTGCGCCCGAGCTCGCGCGCGGCGTCGGCGCTCGCCGCTTCCCCCAGGACGAAGGCTACGTCGACCGATTCTCCGGGCTCGATCTTGAGAGGAACCAGCAACGCGCCACACGGGTCGAGCCCGAAGCCCACGCGTCCAGAGAGCGAGACGCGGTCGAGCGCCGCAGGTCTCGCGCGCGATCCCGCCGAGCCGAAGACCTCGTCGCGATCGCCGCTCACGCTCCCGATCTGCGCCGTCGCGGAGAAGAAGGCGTGCCGCTCCGGGTACAACGAGAGCGGGTTCATCGCCAACAGCAGTGCGTTCGCCGCGTTCCACTCCGTCATCACGGGACATCGACTTCGATCGCGGCTCCCGCCGAGCACCCACTCGACGACACCGAGCAACGAAACGCGGCGAGGCTTCTTTCCGCCGTTCTTCAAGCGGAGTCTCCACGTCTTCACGGCGTCCGTCGGGCTCACCGAGACGACGAGCTCGTGCGAGAGCTCGCCGCGCGTGTGCTCGAACGACGAATAGCCCTGCCCGTGACGGACCACGTAGTCGGCGCCAGCGCCCGCGGGGTTGGGCGTCGGCGACCAAACCGATCCGTCCTCGTCGTCGCGGAGCCACAGCCCCTCACCCGACGGATCGCAAACGGGATCGTTGCTCCACGGCGTGAGGCGGTGGCGTTGGCTGTTCGCGAACCATGTGAAGCCCGCGCCGGCGGCCGAGACGACGGTGCCAAACGTGGCGTTCGCGATCACGTTGCACCACGGCATCGGCGTCTGCGTCCCGTCGCTCAGCGTGATGACGTACTCCCGTCCGCCGTCCGCGAAGCCACCGAGACCGTTGTCGAACGCGAGCGCGGGACGTACCGACGGCGGCGCGGGCTGCGTCTTCTGCGGTTTGCGCGAAGCGCTGAACGGACGCGGCATCGGCACCGCTTCGGTCGCGAGCTTTCGGAGCTGACGCGCGAGCGAGCCGCGCGACGCGAGGAGTGTCACACGCGCCTCGCTCGCCAGCAGCGCGCGCTCTTCGTCGGTCATGTCGCGCGAGCGACGAATGAAGACGCCTCCTCGCTGATCCACGTGGGTCGCTGCAGGGCTCGAGCGGACCATCGACGTCAGCGCTTCGTGCTGCGGCTGCATGTAACCGGGCGGCTCTTCGTTCAACGCGACGACGTCGACGGTGACTCCGTTGAGGCGCCAGAACTCTTGCGCGAGCAGCACCTCCCGGAAAAGCTCGGAGAACTCTGGATCATCGATTCGCACGAGGACGATCGGTAGATCGCTCGTGAGCCCGTGTGTCCAGAGGCCGCTGCGGCCTCGGCCGCGAAGGCACGTTCGATCGGGCGACGCACGCAACGCCGTCTGCGGAAAGACGACGGACGAGAGCAAGCGCTGGAAGCGGTGCGACTGCGCGGCGCTGATTCCGAGGTGCCGGAGCTCGACCCGGGCGTCGGCCCACGCGAGCTCGAAGGTCCGCGGGATGCTGTGCGGAGTCGCGTATCTCTCGACGAGCTCCATCGCTTGCGCCCGCGACGTGGCGAGCGCCGTCGTGAGCGTGACGCGCGCGTGTGCGCCCGGCGCGAGTCGGATCGCGCGGCGGAGGACGAGCGCGGGATCGAGCACCGCGCCGAACGTGCCGGACAGAGGCCCGTGGAGACCGATCGGATCCGTCGTCGTACGCCCCCGCCCCACGAAGCGCGCGCGCGACGTTTCGCTCTCGAATTCCGGCTTCCACGCGTCGCCTTCAGGTGCCAACACTTGGACGAGCCACGTCTCCTCCTCCGATGGCGACTTGGGGCGCCGCCGCGCGAGGACTGCGCCGTGCTGAGGCAGCACCTCGGTCTCGATGAACATGCTGGCGAACACGCGATGCGCGATGTCGGCGGCGCGAGGCGCGAGCACCGCCTCGGTGTACGTCGTGACGTCGAGCTCCCGCGCCTCCGAGCTGTGATTCGTCAGCGTGATCCGCCGCACCTCCGCTGCGTGCTCCGGCGACACGACGATCTCGGTAGCTGTCTCGACTCTTCCGTCGCGGCGATCGATCTCCACGCGATCGATCGCGAACGCGACGTCGTAGAAATCCGGCTCGACCTTCGTCGGTTGAAAGCCGGCAGACCAAGTCTTGCTTTCGGTGTGATCGCGAACGTAGATGTAGATGCCGCCGGCTTCGATCGACGCGTCCTCGCGAAATCGGTAGACGTCCAAGTCCTTCCACGTCGTGAATCCTTCACCGAGCGCGGTGATCGCGGTCGACAGCTGCCCGTGACCGAGAAGATGAAGGCGAGCGCGCGGTCGAGTTGCGAGGCCCACGTGCTCCACGATGTCGAGCTCGGACTCGCCCAGCAGCGGCGCTCGCATCGCCGACAACTGCACCTCGACGAGTGGCGAACGCTCCGGGATGCGCTCCTCGAGCAGCAGGTCGCTCGCTTTGATTCGCGGGTCGCGGTGAAAGCGCTCTTGCATCGGCGCGTCGTGGAGCACGTTGTCGAGGGCGACCAGCGTCATGCCCTGGTGATGCGCCATGAACGTCTTGACGACGACGCTCGTGCGACCGGGTGGCAGACGCCCTGGCGTCGAGTCGACCGCGTCGTAGAAGCCATACATGCCGAGCGCCTCCGCGCGTTCCAGAGCGCGAAAGTTGGCGGCGGCCGCGCGCGGGTGGACGAGCGCCGCGAGCGCGGTCGCGTAGGGCGCGACGACGAGATCCTCGCCGAGCCCCGCCTTGAGCCCCAATCCGGGCACCCCGAAGGCGCGGTATTGGTACGTCATCGCGAGATCCATGACGTTGTACGCAGACTCCGAGACGCCCCACGCGACACCGCGCTCCGAGCCGTATTCGATCTGTCGCTCGACGACCGACTCGTACGTCTCGTCCAGCAGCGTCCCTTCGTATGTCTTGTTGACCAGCAGCGGCATCAAGTACTCGAACATCGAGCCGCTCCACGAGAGGAGCACGCGCTTCGACGACGAGACGGCGGCGCGTTGGCGCCCCATTCGAAACCAGTGCTCTTGCGGAGCGTCGCCCTTCGCGATGGCGACGAGGCTCGCGAGCCGAGCCTCCGACGCGAGCAAGTCGTAGTGCGATCCGTCCAGACGGGCGCTGCTGACGTTGTAGCCAATCGCGAAGAGCTTCCTACCTTCGTCGAAGAGGAAGCCGAAGCTCATCGCGTCGGCGACCGCGCCTGCGCGCGTACCGACCGCGTCCAGCGAGCTCGCGAGCGCCGCGCAGGCGTCGCGCGCACGTTCGACGCCCGCGCGAAGCTCGAGGAAGAACGCGCGGCCCTCGTCGGTCGGGCCATCGAGCGAGTCGCAGGCCGCCCCCATCGCCTCCGCGAGCGCGACGATCGCGCTCGGCGATCTCGCACGCGAGAGGAGCGACGCCATCTCGTCCCAACGCGCCCCGAGGAGCGAGCGCAGCGCCGTGGGCATCGACGCGCAATGCTCGGCGAAGGGCGCAAGCTCTCGCACCGCGCCGAGCGCCTCCGCGAGCACGCTTGCTGCGCGATCGATCCAGTAGCGATGCTCGGGATCCAAGTCCTTCGCCCACGCCGAGTCGCGCAGATCCGCCGCGAGCGCGCTGGCGCGACGCAACGCGACGACCGCGCCGTCCAGGTTGCCCTCCATGTCGTTCCGAATCGCAGCGAGCTCTGCGCGGAGCGCGGTCACCTCGCGCCGCGCGCCGCCCACGAGCGCGAGCGCGTCGTCGGCCGCGTCGATCGTCGCTGATTCCACGATTGGAGCGCCGACGAGCTCGGTGCATGCCTCGCGCAGCGTCCACAAGTAGGCCGCGAAGTTCCCACTGTCGACGGTCGAGACGTATTGCGGCTCGAGCGGCCGCAAGGTGGACGTATCGAACCAATTGAGGATGTGGCCCTCTCGACGCTCGAGCTTCTCAATCGTGCCGAGCGTCTTCTCGAGACGATCGACCAACTCGCGCTGGCCGATGAAGCCGAAGTCGCGCGCCGCGACGACGGAGAGCAGATAGAGACCGATGTTCGTCGGTGACGTGCGATGCGCGAGGACGCCGCGCGGATCTTCTTGGTAGTTGTCGGGCGGGAGGTAGTTGTCGCCCGCCGTCACGAACGTCTCGAAGAAGCGCCAAGTTCGACGCGCCAAGAGGCGCAGCTGCTTTCGCTCGGCGGGCGTGAGCTGCGGTCGATCGCGGGGCTCCGGTTTACGCAGCCACGCGGCGACAGCCGGGGCGGCGATCCAGAGCACGAGCACCGGCGCGGCGAATGGCAACGAGAGCGGAGAGCGAATCGCGACGACCGCACCGACCGTCGCGGCGATGAGCGATCCGAGGAGCATGCGAGGATGGACGCTTCGCGCGCCGCGGCGCTCGGCCTGACCCATCGTCGTCCACTCGAGAAGATTGCGCTTCGAGATGAACAGGCGATGGAGCGTGCGCACGATCGCATCGGTCGCGAGCAGCGCCTCGTCGAGCAGGAAGATCGTGTGGACGAACGACTGGCGGAGATTGCCGAACAAGTCGCCACCGAGCACCGAGGCGAACGACTGCGGATCGCGCGCTCTGGCGGCGTGGAGAACCACGCGCGTGAGCACCGGGACGAAGAACATCGCAGCGAGGGTGGCCGTGAGCCAAGCGGCGACGAGCGGGTGGAGCGACCAACCGACGAAGCACGCGAGGACCAACGCCGGCGCGAGGACGCTGCGCCGGAGGTTGTCGAAGATCTTCCAGGCGTCGATCGGGCGGAGCGTCGTCGCGCGGTCGCGTCGCAGGAGCCACGGCAGCATCTGCCAATCGCCGCGAATCCAGCGGTGCGCGCGTCCCGCCGCGACTTCGTACGACGTCGGATGCTCGTCGAAGACCTCGATGTCGGTCGCGAGCGCGCTCCGCGCGAAGATCCCCTCGAAGAGATCGTGACTCAGCATCGAGTTTTCCGGCACGCGATCGTCGAGGGTGGCGACGAAGGCATCGACGTCGTAGATCGCCTTGCCTACGTACGAGCCTTCGCTGAGGAGGTCCTGATAGACGTCGGAGACCGCCGTCGTGTACGGGTCGAGCCCGACCGGGCCCGCCGCGATTCGCGAGTAGCGCGAGCGGCGCGAGCTCACCGGCAGCGTCGCGACGCGCGGCTGAATGACCCCGTGCCCGCGCGTGACGCGCCGCGTGCGCGGATCGACGTACGGTCGATTGAGCGGATGCGCGATCGTGGCAACGAGCTTGCGCGCGACGTCGCGCGGCAACTCCGTATCGGCGTCGAGCGTGATGACGTAGCGCATGCTCTCGAGGAGCGCGCGCGGCGCCGTGACCACGGTGAACGAGGTGTCCGCGCGGCCCCGAAGCAGACGATTGAGCTCGGCGAGCTTTCCGCGCTTTCGCTCCCAGCCCATCCACCGCCCGTGCGAGCTGTTGTGAAGGCGTCGACGATGGAGAAGCAAATAGCGATGCTCGCCGCTCCCTTCCCACTTCGCGTTGAGCCGAGCGATTCCGTCACGCGCGAGCGCGAGGAGCGCGTCGTCGTCGGCGTGCGTCTCGCCGTCGTTGTCGCTGAAGTCGGTCAGCAACGCGAAGTAGAGGTTGGCGTCCAGGTTCGCGAGCGAGCGAGTCTCCAGCCCTTCGAGGAGATCGCGCACCGTCTGCGCTCGGTCGAGAAGCGCCGGCACGACGACGAGCGTGCGTTGGTCGGGCGGGACGCCGTGCTCGTAGGCCATCTTGGGCAGCGTGCGCGGCGGCAGCGCAGCGACGACGACGCTGTTGACGAGCGCGACCGCCATTTCGCTGGCGGGCAGCGCGAAGAGCAGGGCGAGGAGCGTCAGCAGCCGCGGCTCGAGCAGCGATCGACCCGCTACCGCAGCGAAGACGCACGCGGCGATCGTGAGGACGAAGATCGCTCCGAGGTAGAACGGCGCGGGCCGCGCCAAGATCGGACGCACGAACCTCTCGCCGATTCGCGGCCGATAGCGCACCTTCTCTTCGAGCCGAGCGCGTCCGTCGCCGACGAGCCAGTAACCGATGTGCGCCGTTGCCGCGTGCTCGTCGTCGTGACCGTGCGCCGCCGCGGCGAGCTGCAGTGCGACCGCCGCGACGCCGTGCTCGTCCGTCGTCGAGCGACGCGCGACCTTCTCGATCGCGTGCCGGTAGCGATCGCGCGTTGCGACGTCCATCGACGCATACGCGCCAATGGGATCGCGCCGAAGGAGGGTCTCGACGCCGCTCGTGCGCTCGAAGAATTCATTCCAGTCCATCGCCGCGATGGCGCGCATGCTCGTGATCGCGTTTCCGACCGACACCTGGTCCGCGGCGCGACGCAGGTGTTGGCGTCGCGTCAGCTCTTCGGGGGTGACGTTCATCTTCGCGCATCGCACGCGGATCCACTCCGAAGCGGCGCCGAGCGGCGCGTCGTGCTCGCGCAGGTTGCGCAAGAGCTCGACGACGAGCGGTGCCGTGATGGGCGGATCGCTCTTTTCGAGCGCGGTCAGCACGTCGGCGACCTCGCGCGGCGTGTGTCCCTCCTCGATGACGCGCGCGGCCCACGCATCGCCTCGATCGCGATCGCGCGCGCTCGCCTCGGACGACGCGATCGCGCCAACGGTGAGCACCAAGCCCAACCGCAGCATGATCGGGATCGCCCACAGCTCGCCGATCGTCAGCTCGTGAACCGTCTGGTACGCGAGCGCGTAGCTGACGAGAGTCGGAACGTCGACGCGGCCGTCGGTGTGCCGAAGGTAATCGAGGCATAGCCCG
>JBBQXV010000352.1:0-8398 GCA_038209335.1 Polyangiales bacterium
GATCCCGATCACCGCCGGACATCCCGGGTCCTCCGCCACGACGTGCGCATTCCAGATCCGTTCGAACAGCGTCTTCGGTTTCATGATCGCGCCTCCGCGAGCAGCTTGTTGAGCGCGGCGACGTACGCCTTCGCGCTGGCGACGATGATGTCGGTGTCGGCGCCGTGACCGTGCACGACGCGCGGCTGCGGCGCGCCGTGCTGCGCGTGGAGCGTCCCGTCGTCGCCGCGAACGCGCACCGTCACTTCGCCGAGCGCGTCGATCCCTTCGGTGACCGCGTGCACCGAGAACTCGAGCAGCATGCTCTCGTGCGCGACGATCTCGTCGATCGCCTTGAACGCCGCGTCGACCGGCCCTGTGCCGACCGCCGCGCGAATGTGATGCTTCCCGTCTGGACCACGCAGACGAACCGTCGCCGTCGGCATCCCTTGCGTCCCGCATCCGACGAGCAAGCCATCGAGCGAGAAGACCTCGCGCGGTTGCCTCACCTCGGAGCCGAGGAGCGCCTCCAGATCGGCGTCGGTGATCTTCTTCTTCTTGTCGGCGAGCGCCTTGAAACCGACGAACGCGCGCGCGAGCGCCGCTGGATCGAGCGGGTACCCGAGCTCCGCGAGACGCACGCCGAGCGCGTGCCTCCCCGAGTGTTTGCCGAGGACGAGTGAGGTCTGCGTCGCGCCGACGCTCTCCGGGCGCATGATCTCGTACGTCGTCTCGTTCTTCAGCATTCCGTCTTGATGAATGCCCGACTCGTGGGCGAACGCGTTCGCACCGACGATCGCTTTGTTCGGTTGCACGCTCATGCCCGTCGTCGTGCTGACGAGGCGGCTCGCGCGCGTGAGCTGCGTCGTGTCGATGCCCGTCTTCAGACCGAACGCCGCCGAGCGCGTCTCGAGCGCCATCACGACCTCTTCGAGCGCCGCGTTCCCTGCGCGCTCGCCGATGCCGTTGATGGTCACCTCGGCCTGACGCGCGCCTGCGGCGAGGGCTGCGAGCGTGTTCGCCGTCGCCATTCCGAGATCGTCGTGGCAGTGCACCGAGAGGACCACGCCGTCGATGCCGGGCACGCGCTCGCGGAGCGTGTGAATGAGCGCCGTCATCTCCGACGGCGTCGTGTAGCCGACCGTGTCGGGGACGTTCAGTGTCGTCGCGCCCGCACGAATCGCGCGCGTGAACACCTCGACGAGAAAGTCGTGCTCGCTCCGCGTCGCGTCCTCCGCGCTGAACTCGACGTCGGCGCAGAGGCTCCTCGCGTACCCGACCATCTCGGTCACGCGATCGAGCACCTCCGCCGGTGTCATGCGGAGCTTGTGCTGCATGTGGATCGGCGACGTCGCGAGGAACGTGTGAATGCGCGGGAGCGCCGCGCGCTTCACGCCGTCCCACGCGCACGCGATGTCGGGCTTCGCCGCGCGCGCGAGCGCACAGATGATCGGCGGATCGCTCGCGGGACGACGCTCTGGACGCGCGCGCCCGACCTCTTCGGCGATCGCCTGAACCGCCGCGAGATCGTCCGGCGACGCCGAAGGAAACCCGGCCTCGATGACGTCGACGCCGAGGCGCGACAGAACATGCGCGACCTCGATCTTCTCTTGCGACGTCATCGACGCACCCGGCGATTGCTCGCCGTCGCGCAGCGTGGTGTCGAAGATACGAACTGGATCGACCATGGTCAGTCCCCCGGCTTCGTCGTGACGGGATCCAGAAACGGCATCATCTTCCTCAGCCCGGCGCCGACGCGCTCGAGCGTCTGCTCGCGCTCCGCGTGACGGTGCTTCTCGAACCACGGGCGCCCGTTCTCGTTCTCGGCGATCCACGCGCGCGCGAACTGGCCGCTCTTGATCTCGGCGAGGATCTTCTTCATGTCGTCGCGCGTCTGCTGCGTGACGACCCGCGGTCCCGACACATAATCGCCGTACTCGGCGGTGTCGCTGATCGAGTAGCGCATGTAGTTGAGGCCACCGCGGTACATGAGATCGACGATGAGCTTCAGCTCGTGGAGGCACTCGAAGTACGCGACCTCGGGTTGGTAGCCCGCGTCGACGAGCGTCTTGAAGCCCGCCTTCACGAGCTCGCTGACGCCACCGCACAGCACGGCCTGCTCGCCGAAGAGATCCGTCTCGGTCTCCTCCGCGAACGTCGTCTCGAGGACGCCCGCGCGCGTCGCGCCGAGCGCCTTCGCGTAAGCGAGCGCGAGCGCGTGGGCCGATCCGCTCGCGTCTTGATGCACCGCGAGGAGCGCCGGCACGCCGCCGCCCGATTCGTACGTCTCTCGTACGCGATGCCCCGGCCCCTTCGGCGCGATCATGCTCACGTCGATCGACGGCGACGGCGCGATCGTCCCGTAGCGGATGTTGAACCCGTGCGCGAACATCAGCGTCTTGCCAGGCGCGAGGTGCGGCAGGAGGTGCTCCTTGTAGACCTTCGCTTGGCTCGTATCGGGCGTGAGCACCATGATCACGTCGGCCCACGCCGCCGCGTCCGCGACGCTCGAGACCTCGAGCCCCGCCTTCTCCGCCTTCGCGCGGCTCGCGCTCGACGCCGGAAGCCCGACGCGAACCTGCACGCCGCTGTCCTTGAGGTTCAGCGCGTGCGCGTGACCTTGCGATCCGTATCCGATGATCGCGACCTTCTTCGCCTTGATGAGCTCGAGGTTCGCGTCCGTGTCGTAGTGAATCTTCGCCATGTCAGATCTCCCTTTTCTCTCGGTCACGCTGCAACGTCATCGCCGATCAAAGCCGGCAGCTCTCGTTCGCCCGCGCCGCGCGTCATCGCGATCGCGCCCGTGCGAACCATCTCGAGGATCCCGAACGGACGCAGGACGTCGACGAGCCCGTCGAGCTTGTCCTGCGTCCCCGTGATCTCGACCATCAACGCGTGCGATCCGACGTCGACCACGCGCGCTCGGAACACTTCGCAAATCTGAAGCACCTGCGCGCGCGTCTCCGCATCGGCGCGCACTTTCACGAGCGCGAGATCGCGCGACACGCTCGCGGCGTGCGTGATGTCCTCGACGCGGATCACGTTGACGAGCTTGTAGAGATTCGCCGCGATCCGAAGCGCCTGGTCGTCGTCCGCGACCATCACCAGCGTGATGCGCGAGATTCCGTCGCGATCCGTGCGACCGACCGTGAGCGACTCGATGTTGTACGCGCGCCGCCGAAAGAGCGACACGACGCGGTTCAAGACGCCGGGCTGATCGTCGACGTACGCGATGAACGTATGCATGGTCGGGAGACTCATCGTCATTCTTCGCTCTCTCCGTCCTCGACGAGGACGTTCCTTGCTGCGGGACGCCGGATCATGTGACCGAGATCTGCCCCGGCCGGCACCATGGGGTAGACGCTGTCTTCTTGCTCGACGCGAAAGTCGATCACGCACGTGCCCGCCGCGCCGCGCGCGAACGCGACTGCACTCGGGATCTCTTCACGCTTCGTCACACGAAGCGCGTCGAGGCCGTGCGCCTGCGCGAGCATCACGAAGTCCGGGCTCTTCAGCGGCGTCGCCGAGTAGCGCCCTTCGTAGAACATCTCTTGCCACTGCCGGACCATCCCGAGAAAGCCGTTGTTGATGATCGCGACGTTGACCTTCTTGTTCTCCTGCGCGAGCGTCGAGAGCTCGCACGCCGTCATCTGGAATCCGCCGTCGCCGACGATGACCCAGATGTCGTCGTCCGGTCGCGCGAACCGCGCGCCGATCGCCGCCGGAAGCGCGAATCCCATCGTGCCGAGGCCGCCCGACGTGATGAGCGATCGCGCACGATCGTGCTTGTAGTACTGCGCGGCCCACATCTGGTGCTGCCCGACATCGGTGACGACGAGCGCGTTGCCTTCGGTGAGCCGCCAGAGATCGTGGATGACGTGCGCGGCGTAGAGATGGCCGTCGTGCGGGAGCGTCTGGATGTCGCGGACAGCGGAGTCGCCTTTGAGCTCGTGGATGCGCGCGAGCCACGGCGCGCGCGTGCGCTGGGCAACCTGCGGAAGGAGCGCCGCGATCGTCTCGCGAACATCGCCGACGAGCGGCACATCGACCTTCACGTTCTTGTTGATCTCGGAAGGATCGATCTCGAGGTGGATCTTCTTCGCCTTCAGCGCGTACGTGCGAAGGTTGCCGGTGACGCGATCGTCGAAGCGCATCCCGGCGGCGATGAGGAGATCCGCTTCTTGGATAGCCGCGTTGACCCACGCCTCGCCGTGCATGCCCATCATTCCGAGCGACAGCGGGTGCGTCGCCGGAAAACCGCCGAGTCCGAGGAGCGTCGACGCGACGGGGATGCCCGTCTTCTTCACCAGCTCCATCAAGTGCTCCGCGGCCCCCGCGCGGATGACACCGTGGCCCGTGAGGATGAGCGGACGCTCGGCCGCGTCGATGAGCTCGACGGCGCGCGCGAGATCCGTGCGCGGCGGTCGCGACTCCGGGCGATGCCCGGGCAATCGAACGGGGCGCTCGTCCCAGACGAAATCGGTGCTTGCCTGCTGCGCGTCCTTCGTGATGTCGACGAGCACCGGCCCGGGACGCCCCGAGCGCGCAACCTTGAACGCCTCGCGCATCGCCGGCGCGATGTCCTCGACGCGCGTGACCAAATAGTTGTGCTTCGTGATTGGGAGCGTGACGCCGGTGATGTCGGTCTCTTGAAAGGCGTCCGTTCCGATGAGCGACGACGGCACCTGCCCCGTGATGCAGACGATCGGCGACGAATCGAGCATCGCCGTCGCGATCCCCGTGACGAGGTTCGTGGCGCCCGGACCCGACGTCGCGATCGCGACGCCGACTTTGCCCGACGCGCGCGCGTATCCGTCGGCCATGTGCGCCGCGCCTTGCTCGTGACGAACGAGGACGTGATGGATCCCGTAGCCGAGGAGCGCGTCGTACGCCGGCATGATCGCGCCGCCCGGGTAACCGAAGACGACGTCGACGCCCTCGTGCGCGAGGACCTCCCAGATGATCTGCGCGCCTGTGCGTTTCATGGCTCGTCCCTCAGCACCGCGCCGGTCGACGCGCTCGTGACGGTGCTTCGGTAGCGACGCAGCCAGCGGCTCTCGACCTTGCGCTCGAACTTCGGAAGGGCGGCGAGGCGACGCGCGATCTCTTCGTCGGTGACGCGCAGCTCGATCGTCCGCGCTTCGAGATCAATCACGATGACGTCGCCGTTCTCGACGGCCGCGATCGGCCCGCCGGCCGACGCCTCGGGGCTCACGTGACCGATGCACGCGCCGCGCGTGCCGCCCGAAAATCGCCCGTCGGTGACGAGCGCGACCTTGTCGCCGAGCCCCATTCCCATGACCGAGCTCGTCGGCGCGAGCATCTCCTGCATCCCGGGCCCGCCCGCCGGCCCTTCGTACCGGATGACGACGACGTCGCCCGCGCGCACGTCGCCCGCGTCGAGCGCCGCGACCGCCGCGTCGTGGCTGTCGTAGACCTTCGCCGGCCCCGCGTGTTTTCGCATCGCCGGATCGACCGCGCCCGTCTTCACGACCGCGCCGTCGGGCGCGAGGTTCCCGAATAGGATCGCGAGCCCACCGGTGCGCGAATACGCAGCCTCGCGCGGATGGATGATCTCGCGGTCCTTCACGCTCGCGCCCGCGATGTTCTCGCGCATCGTCATCCCGCTCACGGTGGGACGATCGAGATGCAGCGTCGACTCGTCGCGCGCGAGCTCGGCCAGGATCGCCGGTACTCCGCCCGCGCGATGCACGTCCTCCATGTGCACCGTCGACGCCGGCGCGACCTTGCAAAGGTGCGGAACGCGCGCCGCGATCTCGTTGATGCGTGACAGCGGATACTCGATCCCCGCTTCACGCGCGATCGCGAGCGTGTGCAGCACCGTGTTCGTGCTTCCGCCCATCGCCATGTCGAGCGCGAACGCATCGTCGATCGCGTCGCGCGTGACGATCTTCCGCGGTGTGAGATCGCGTTCGATGAGCATCGTGATGAGCGAAGCAGCGCGCGCCGCCAGGGCGTTGCGTTCGTCCGTCTGCGCGAGCGCCGATCCGTTGAACGGCAGCGCGAGCCCGAGCGCCTCCATGAGGCAGTTCATGCTGTTCGCGGTGAACATCCCGCTGCACGATCCGCACGAAGGGCACCCGTGATCTTCGAGCACCTTGAGCTGCGAAAGGCTTATTTTTCCGGCCTTCACCGCGCCGACGCCCTCGAACACGCTGACGAGATCGACGATCTGTCCGTCCGGTGTCTTCCCCGCCGCCATCGGTCCGCCGCTGACGAAGATCGCCGGGACGTCGAGACGAAGCGCCGCCATCAACATCCCAGGAACGATCTTGTCGCAGTTCGGGATGCACACCATCCCGTCGAAGCAGTGCGCCGAGATCATCGTCTCGACGCAGTCCGCGATGAGCTCGCGGCTCGGAAGCGAGAAGCGCATCCCGCCGTGCCCCATCGCGATCCCGTCGTCGACGCCGATCGTGTTGAACTCGAACGGCACCGCGCCCGCCGCGCGCACCGCGTCCTTCACGATCTTCCCGAACGACTGCAGGTGCGCGTGCCCCGGAACGATGTCGACATACGAATTGACGATCGCGACGAACGGCTTGTCCATATCGTCGTCGCGCACACCGGTCGCCTTCAGCAGCGATCGATGTGGCGCGCGTTCGTACCCGCGCTTGATGCGATCGGATCGCATCGGCTTCAACCGAGCGCCCACTGCAGCTCGTCGGAGACCCGCCCGCTCAGCGTCTCGTAGAGGACGCGCGTGAGCACGGCGCGCGCGTCGAGCGATCCTTTCGCTTCACGTGGGCCTTCACTCTTCTCGGTCGGCTCGTGCTTCGTCGCGCTGTCTTGATCTGGATTCACGATGCGGCTCCTTTTCGATCGGCAAAAAAAAAACCCCGCGCCCTCTGAGGGGTGCGGGGTTTCGTTCTGAAGTGACTATCGTCAGAACGGCGGCCCGCACCCCTGGGTAATGAGCCCAAGGAGCGGAAGGACGACGACGACGAACACGTTCAGGTGAGGCGAGCGCGATGAGGGCGGAACGTTCTCCCCGGCAACGCCGGTGACCGAGGAGCGGTCGTTGTGGAAGTTCTCTGCCATCGCGAGGTGACAATGCGCCCCCTAGCGCGATGCGTCAAGCGAACGCAGCCTTGAAAATGGCTTCGAGACGCATTTGAGAGAAACAGCTGGGGTGCAAACTAACGCGGCCCGTCGACGTGAAGCGTCATGCCCGAGAGCCGCTGGTTTCGGTTAGCATGCCGTCGCCATGCGCCTTTTGATCGCCGACAAGCTGCACCCCCGCGCCATCGAAGAGTTGAAGACGCTCCCCGTCGAGGTCGTCTACGAGCCCGAGCTCACGAAGGACTCGCTCGAACGAAGGCTCCCGGGATTCGGCGTCGTCGTGGTGCGCTCGACGGAGGTCACGGCGGCGGCGATCGAAGGAGCACGTCAGCTTCACCTCATCGTTCGTGCGGGCGCCGGCTACACGACGATCGACACGCGCGCCGCGAGCAAGCGCGGCATCTACGTCGCCAACTGCCCGGGGAAGAACGCAGCGGCGGTGGCCGAGCTCGTGATGGGTCTCATGGTCTGCCTCGATCGGAGGATCCCCGATGCGCTCGCGTCGTTGCGAGCGGGGAAGTGGGAGCGCACGGAGTACAGCAAGGCCGAGGGGCTCTACGGAAAGACGCTCGGCATCGCAGGTCTTGGCGCGATCGGAAAAGAGGTCGTGCACCACGCGAAGGCGTTCGGGCTTCACGTGGCGGCGTGGAGTCGCTCGCTCACGCCGACGCGCGCGGCGGATCTCGGCGTGCTTCACGCGACGTCGATCGAGGATCTCGCATCCAAGTCGCAGATCCTCAGCGTGCATTTGCCGCTCGTCGAACGAACGAAGAAGATCGTGAACAAGAAGGTGTTCGATCTCTTGCCCGAGCGCGCGCTCTTCATCAACGCCGCGCGCGAAGGGCTCGTCGACTACGCCGACTTGCGCGAGGCCGTCGACACACGTGGTCTGCGCGCGGCCGTCGACGTCTACCCGGACGAGCCGAAAGGGAAGAAGGACTTCCCCGCCGACTTCTTCGCGCCGTCGAAGAGCGGCGGCCTCATCTACGGCACCCCGCACATCGCTGCCGCGACGGACCAGGCGCAGCTGTCGATCGCGACCGAGACCGTCCGCGTGATTCGCTCCTTCTTGCTCGAAGGCCACGTGCCCAACGTCGTCAACGTGTCGGGCGCGTCGATGGCGCGCTTTCAGATCGTCATCCGCATGTTGGACAAGGTCGGGACGTTCGCGAACGTGCTCGCCGTCTTGAAGCGGCACGGGATCAACGTCGAGGAGGTCACGAACACGATCTTCGAAGGGGGCGGCGCGGCGTGCGCCAAACTGCGCGTCCTCTCACGGCCGACCGAGGCGTGTCTCCAGGAGATTCGCGCCTACGACGAGGTGTTGCACGTCGAT
>JBBQXV010000353.1:0-8358 GCA_038209335.1 Polyangiales bacterium
GATCGCGCCGAGCACTGCAACGTGTTCGTCTACTACTATCCGAAGCAAGACGACGTGAACTGCTTCTAGACCTGATGCCGTCGCACTCCACGCTGGTCGCGCTCTTCGTTCTCGGCTCGCTCGCGTTCGGCGGGCTCGCCGCCTGCGGTCATCCTGATCCGTCGACGACCAACGACGCGGGCTCGGGGACCGACAGCTCGAATCCGTCGTGCGCGCTCGGCTTCTTGGGGACCGCGGGGCAACCCGTGCAATTGAAGCTCACCGTTCGCGGTGTGGATCTCACGTCGACCGACATCGCGGACGGCTCGCGCATTCCGCTCATCTTGCCGCCGCAAGGTGGGCGCGTCGTCTTCGTCGGCGCGAGCGCGACGAACCTCAGCGCGTGCGGCGTCACGCTCACCGGTTCGATCCGCGACACGACGACCAGCCAAGTGCGTGTCGATGCGCGCACCGTGAACTTGCAACCGACCGGCGACGGTTGGGGCGCGAGCTCCGACGGAGACATCTCGACGTTCTCGAACATTCCTCTTTGCCCGAACCAGTGGGCGTCGACCGACGCGTTCGAGCATCCGTTCGAGCTGACCGTCACGGTGAAGGATCCGGCAGGGAACAAGGCGACCAAGACGATCTCGGTCACGCCGTTCTGCGCCGAGCCGACGTACGCCGCCGAGTGCCTGTGCGAGTGCCAAAAGGGATATGTTCTCGGCCAAACGTGCGGTGACGCCGGGAAGTGAGCGAAGAGCGATGATGACGCCGAAGTGGGCCACGATCTTTTTTGCGACGGCCTCGGCGATCGCGTTCGCCGGATGCGGAACGAAGAGCGACGGCGCGTCGACGTCGGCCGACGCGGGCGCAGGCGAAGGCGGCGGTGATGCCTCGGCGTGCGTCGACACCGGGCAACGCCCGAAGGCGCGCGCCGAGATGATGGGCGTCGCCGACACCAAGCGCGGACGCATCGTCTTCTTCGGCGGCGACACGGGCGTCCCCAAGCAATGCCAGCCCGCGCCCGCGCCGAACGGCGAGCTCTGGACGTACGACCTCGCGTGCAGTCAGTTCACCAAGGTCGACGTCGCCGCCGGTCCAGGCGGACGCACGCGCGGCGTCGGCATCTACGATCCGGACGGCGATCGGATGATCGTCTTCGGCGGACGCTTCCGCGCGGCGCCGACCGGGACGTACACGGTTTACAACGAGGTGTGGGCGCTCGATCTCACGGCGCTCACGTGGTCGCAGATCATGACGACAGGCACGTCGCCGTCGGCGCGCAGCAGCACCGCGGCCGCGTTCAACCCATCGACGAAAGAGATGATCGTCTTCGGCGGGAACACGAGCACGAACGGCGCCGCGTTCTCGCCGCTCGCGGACGTGTGGGCGCTCAATCTGTCGACGAACACGTGGCGATCGATCGCGACGACCGGCACCGCGCCCGCCGCGCGCCTCTTTCACACCGCGGCGATCGACGGCGCGAACAACCGCCTCTACATGTTCGGCGGCGGCGACGCGAACGCGTTCACCGGACCGTTCCTCACCGACACGTGGTCGCTCGATCTCGCCAGCGGCGCGTGGACGAAAGAAGATGCCGGCGGCACCGCATCGTCGCCCAACGGACGAATCAACGCGACGTCGATGTTCGACGCGACGGCCAATCGCTTCCTCGTCTTCGGCGGCCACGACGACGGCGCGGTCGGCAACAACAACGACACGTGGGCGTGGGACACCGGCGCGAAGAAGTGGACCGCGATCGTCCCGCCCGAGACGGTGAAGACGAACCCGCCGAGCTTCTGTCTCTTCCCGCCCGACTTCACGACGCCGAACCTCGCCGCGCCGGATCGCCGCTCGTCGCAGCTCGCGGTGCTCGACTCGACGCGAAGCGCGTGGACGATCTTCGGCGGCGCGACCGACTGCGGGTTCATCGACGACGTCTGGTCGTTCGATCTCAAAAAGAACAGCTGGGCGCGCGTCGACAAAGCGCACATCGGCGAGGCGTGCGTCCGCGGCGACAACCCGATGCAATGCACGACGTTGTGCCTGTAAAATCGCGCCTGATTCCGGCGTGGTGCGCCCACATCACCGCCGCTTCACCCCGCTTCCTTTCGACGTCACGGAACCTGCGCTACGCTTGGCACGTATTCCCGATGCACCGGGATGCGAATGTTCGTGCGCTGCCCGCACCGGACACTCAGGAGCTTAAGCCGTGACGACAATCAACGAGTCCGCCGCGCCGGTTCGAGAGGGAGACATCCTCGCCGGCAAATACAAGGTCGAGAAGATTCTCGGCATGGGCGGCATGGGGGTCGTGGTCGCAGCCGAGCACATCGCGCTCTCGCAAAAGGTCGCGCTCAAGTTCGTGCTCCCGGGTGCGCTCTCGGACGCGCAGTCGGTCGAGCGCTTCCTCCGCGAGGCGCGCGCCGCGGTTCGGTTGAAGAGCGAGCACGTCGCCAAGGTGCTCGACGTCGGCACGCTCGAGAACGGCGCGCCGTACATGGTGATGGAGTACCTCGAAGGGGCGGACCTCGGCAGCGTCCTCTCCGAGCGCGGCCCGCTCCCGATCGAAGCGGCGTGCGACTACGTCGTGCAAGCGTGCGAAGCGGTCGCCGAAGCGCACTCGCTCGGGATCATCCACCGCGACATCAAGCCGCAGAATCTCTTTCTCACGCAGCGCGTCGGCGGCGGGCCGATGATCAAGGTGCTCGACTTCGGCGTATCGAAGGTCACGGGCCCGAGCTCGAAGAACCTGACGCAGACGACCGCGGTGATGGGTTCGCCGCTCTACATGTCGCCCGAGCAGATGCGATCGTCGCGCAACGTCGATCCGCGATCGGACGTGTGGGCGATGGGCGTCGTGCTCTACGAGATGATCACGGGGCACGTGCCGTTCGACGCCGAGTCGATGCCCGAGCTGTGCCTCAAGGTCGTGAGCGATCCGCCGCGATCGATCGACGAGCTCAGGCCGAACGTGCCGATCGCGCTCAAGACGATCATGCTGAAGTGCCTCGAGAAGAACCCCGACAACCGCTACGCCGACATGAGCGAGGTCGCGTCGGCGCTCGAGTCGTTCATTCCGCCGATGTCGCGGGTCAGCGTCGAGCGCGCGCGCATGGTGATGAGCGGGACGCGGCGAATGACGTCGGCGCCGGGTCTCGATGCGCTTCCGGTGCTCGCGAAGACGTCGCCGTTGGCTGCTGCGGGCAGCGGCGCCAGCGGCGTGAGCGGCGACGCGCGGGCGACACCGGCGCCTTGGTCGGGGACGCAGAACAGCCAGAGCGGCGCGCCGAAGAAGACGAAATCGCCGGTCGTGCTCGTCGCGCTCGGGGCGATCGTTCTCGGGCTCGGGCTCGGCGCGGTCGCGATCAGCGGCGCGCTCGGCGGTGACAAGACGAAGGCGAGCGGCGGCTCGACGACAACGACGGCAACCACGACTGCCACGGCGACCGCTACCACGACGGCAACCACGACCGCGGCGACGACCGCGACCGCACCGGAGGTCGCGAGCGCGACGCCGAGCGCGTCGACGGTCGCGAGCGCGGCGCCGCCCCCGTCCGCGTCGATCGCGAAGCCTGCGCCGACGGGCGTTCGGCCGCCGGGCACGGGGCCGGGTAATGTCCCGCCGCCGAAGAACACCGGACGCGATGACGACATCCCGTCGATGCGGTAAGACCGCTTTCATGCGTTCGATCTCCGTGGGCTCCGCCCGCCTCCACCGCACCGTGATTCGCGCCGCGTGCGGAGTCGCTCTCCTGGCCGCCGTCGCGGGGGTTCCGCTCGCCCACGCGCAGAACAACAAAGTCGCCGCCGAGGCGCTCTTCGAAGAGGGGCGCAAGCTGATGGCGGCGGGCAAGCCGACCGAAGCGTGCCCCAAGTTCGCCGACAGCCAGAAGCTCGATCCCTCGGTGTCGACGCTGTTGAACCTCGCCAACTGCTACGAGAAGGCCGGCCGCAGCGCGTCGGCGTGGGCGACATACAAAGAGGCGGCGTCCGCAGCGTCGGTCGCGCACCGCGGCGATCTCCTCGTGACGGCGCAAAAACGCGCGACCGCGCTCGAGCCGACGCTCGCGAGGATTCAAGTGACGGCGACGACGCCGGTCGACGGACTCGAGATCAAACGCGACGGCGTTCCGCTCAGCCAGGCCGAGTGGGGGATCGCGATCCCCGTCGATCCGGGATCGCACAACATCGAAGCGACGGCGCCGAAGAAGCTTTCGTGGGCGACGCAGATCGACGTGAAGGAGCCGGGCAAGACGGTGACGGTGACGATCCCGACGTTGAAGGACGCACCGGTCGAGCCGCCGCCGCCTCCGACCGCGACGACGACCGCGCCTCCTCCCCCGCCGCCGACGGCGACGACGAGCGCACCGCCCCCTCCTCCCCTGCCCCCCGCGGAAGATGGCAGCGGACGTCGCACCGTCGGTCTCATCGTCGGCGGCGCCGGCGTCGTGGGCCTCGCGCTCGGCACCGTCTTCGCGCTCAGCGCGAAGTCGAAGTACGACGAGTCGCTCAAGGCGTGCGGCACCGACAAGAATCTGTGTACGCAACCCGGCGTCGATCAGCGCGACAGCGCGCGCACGGCGGGGAACATCGCGAGCGTCGGATTCGGCGTCGGCGCGGTGCTCGTCGCGACGGGCGCGGTGCTCTGGTTCACCGCTCCGTCAGGGAACGGCAAGACGGGCGACAAAGGGAGCATTCAAGTCGCGCCCACGTTGGGCGGCGCGATGGTGCGAGGACAGTTCTGATGAAGCGCAATCGATGGTTCGGTGTGGGCGGATCGATCGCGGGCGCGATCGCGATCCTTGCAGGATGCAACGCGGTGCTCGGCATCGACGAGGCGAAGGTCGATCCTGCGCTCGCCGCGGGCGACGGCGGTGGCGACAGCGCGGTCGAAGGGGGCCCCGCGTCATGCCCCGGTTACTGCGCGACGATCATGCAGAACTGCACGGGCGCGAACCAGGAGTACACGAAGGTCGAGACGTGCGTCGCGATGTGCCAGCACCTCGAGCCGGGGCTTCCAGGCGATCGAACGCAGGACAGCCTCGAGTGCCGCAACTACCACGCAGGTGCGGCGAGCGGCGATCCCAACTTCCACTGCCGGCACGCCGGCCCGACCGGCGGTGGCCACTGCGGCACCGACGTGTGCAACGCGTTCTGCCTGCTCGACGTCGCGCTCTGCGGCAACATGACGAAGCCCCCGTTCCCCAACGGCGAGGTCGGCTGCCACGCGGAGTGCGTGAAGTTCCCCTACCTGCAGGCCAACGCGGGCGACCTCACGTTGACCGACAAGAGCGACACGCTCAACTGCCGCATCTACCACCTCGAAGCCGCCTACGATCCGGCGAACATGTCCGCCGCGCCGACGCACTGCCCGCACACGGCGACCATCGGCGTGCACTGCTTCGAGCCATCGGACGGCGGAGTCGACAGCGGCGATGCCGCGAGCGACTGAACCCGATCTCCCGATCTCCCGATCTCCCTGTAAAACCTCTTCAGTGAAGTGCGCGCGCGCGGTTGCGAAGCTCGACGGCGCGCTCGAGTGACGCCGGCAACGTCTGGTACTGCTCGCCGCGCAAGTACCGCCACAGCTGCGCGTCGAGCCCCGGCTGCTCGTCGACTTCGTCCATGTCCCACGAGCCGGTGAGCTTCTGCTCTGCGAGCGTCGCGTCTTTGCCGCACGACGCGGGCCACGCACGCGGCTTGTACGTGAACGGCGTGTAGTCCGGCGTCGACGAGAAGAGATCGAACGGCACGCCCGCCTTCGCGACGATCGCGTGCGGGTACGGCAAACCGAAGATGTGCGCGAGCATCTTGTGGAGCGAGCTCACGTCGATGTGCGTCTTCGACACGTAGCCGTGCTTGATCCACGGCGACGCAAACAGGATCGGCGTGCGGTGATGCTCGACGTGATCGCCGCCATTCGCCGGATCGTCCTCGGTCACGACGACGAGCGTCGACGCCCAATTCGGCCCGTGCGAAATCGCGTCGATGAGCATGCCGGTCGCTTCGTCGTTCGTCGCGATCATCACCTCGGGCGACGCCTGCTTCGCCGACACGCCTAGCGTGTGATCGTTCGGCAGCGTCATGAAGACGAACGGCTTGAGATCGCAGAGGACGCGCGCGCGCCCGGCGACGTAGCAAGACTTCTCGATGTCGGGGTAGCCGATGCTCTGCACGAAGCCGCCCGGGTAGTGGATGTCGATCGGGCTCGTCCCGTCCGACTGCGTCGTCAGCTCGCGCGATCCTTCGGCCTCGCCGAGCACGTCGAAGACGAGCTTGTTCGTCACGAGCCACTGAAAGAGCGAGCCCTCGATCGGCTCGCCGACGTCGGTCGTCCCTTGCGGTTGAATCGGCGACTTCCACCCGTTTCGCGAGTAGCCGTTGATGTGCCACGTGCGCTCGGTGAAATCGCTCGAGCGTCCGTACGTCATCCACGTGTGCCCTTGGTTCGAGAGCTCCGCGTCGGTGTAGTAGTTGTCGTCGGTCGCGAACGTTCGAACGAGCGTGCGGAAGTTCAGCCACAGCTTGTCCATGTCCGCGCTGGTTTTCTTCAAGGTGATCGTCGGATCGCCGTTCACGCCAGGCAGATCGCCGAGCAATCCGTCGAAGGTCTTGTTCTCGCGCAAGATGAAGATGACGTGCTTGATCTGCTTCGACGGTCCCTCGGTGTTCGTCTGCGGCAACGGAAAATCGTTCTCGCCGTTCGGGCAGGTGACCTTCGGTGCGCCCGCGAGCGCGCCGACGTCGTCGAAGCCGCGCACGCGCGTCTCGCCCGTCGCGAGATCCATGACGCTCGGCATCGGCACGAGCTGCACGGCGCCACGCACACCGTGCTCGCTGTCGCCGTCGTCGGGGACGAACTGCTTCTTCAGCGGACCGTTCGAGTGACCGCGCATCGACGTCACCGCGAGCGAGCCGTTCGGAAGCACGGCGACGCTCGTCGGCCACCACGACGTCGGGAGGCGACCGAGCGGCGAGAGCGTGGGCGGCGTCGTCCCAGTGTCGACGTTCCAAGCCTCGATCGCGTTTGCCCCCGCGAGCGTCGCGTACAGCCGTTTGGCCGTACCGTCCCAAGCGAGGTTCGACGGCTCGGTGCCGTGGAGCTGCGACGACGTGTCGACCGGCACGCCGGTGACGGTGCCCGTCATGCGATCGACGAGGGCGATCGCGTCGCCGAGATCGTTCGCCACCGCGATCCACCGCCCGTCGAGAAAAGCGATCCCCTGCGGGTTCTTGTCGATCATCTTGAACGTGCGCGTCGTCGTCGGCGCCGCGGGATCGCTGACGTCGATCTCGACCAGCGCATGTCCGCCCCACTTCGTCGCGTAGACGAAGTGCCCGGTCGCGTCGTTGGGATCGAACGCAGCGGCGAACGTCCCGCCGTCGCCGATGTCCGCCGTCCCGAGCTGCTTTCCGTAGTTGCCAGCCTGGAGATCGAGGACGACCGCGCGCGTGTCGAAGATCGATGTGACGACGAGGTGCTTCGCGTCGGGCGCGACCGCGAGACCGCCGACGTAGTAGGGCGCCGCGTTTTTCTGATCGTCGATCGACGACGGCAGCATGATGGATCGCGCGTCGTCCTTCGTCAGCATCCCGGTCGCGGTGTCGAGCTTGAGCGCTTGCACTTTGCCGTCTGCGGTCGCGACGAGGACGAGATCCGGCGCAATGAATGCGATCGGTGGAGAGAGCGTGCGCGGCGTCGGGAACGCGACGTACGACACGACCGGCGACGTGCCGCCGCCGATCTTCGTCGCGTCGACGACGCGCACCGAGTGCGGCCCGTAACCGGTGTCGACGACGAGCAAGAACGACGTCGCGGGAACCGGGATGACGTTCGACGGACCGCCGGGCGCGAGATCCATCTCGTCGAAGAGCCACTCGGCGCCCGCCGCCTGCACGCGGCGACCGTCGGGGAGCACGGTGATCGTCGCGTCGCCCGGATCGGAGCCCGCGTATTTGATCGCTTCGCCGGTCGCGTCGGACACGGTGCACTTCGTCGGCGTGGGCGCGGGGAAGGCGCCGTCCCACGCCGCGCATGCGGTGTCGTGCGGGATCGTCTTCCAGTCGCCGAGGCTGGGGCACGCGTACGGAGTCGTCGTCTCGTCGCACGTGCCGGTGCAAGCGTAGATGCACGAGCGCGGCGCGTTCGCGAACTCGGAGGGATCGCCGGCATCGACGACGGGCGGCGGCGGCGGTGGCGTTCCTCCGTCGCTCGTCGAGGAGCACGCCGCGAGGGGAACGACTGCGAAGAGGGCGACCGAAAGGCGTCCGCGCATGAAACGTGTTCTATCATCCTTCGAGCGCGTTGCGAGTGACGCTTCCGTGGTGCCCGCTCCGTTGCCAGCGACGCGACGATCCGATACGCCCAAGGCC
>JBBQXV010000354.1:0-8357 GCA_038209335.1 Polyangiales bacterium
AGCAGTACGTTCTGCACAACGTCTACGAGTCGACGCACGGAGGCGTGGTCAGCGCGTCCGCGATCGATCTCATCGTCGAGATCGTGACGCCGCCGCCTCCGCAGTGCGCGGGCACCGGCGTCTTCGCGGCGACGATTGGTCAAGTGTTCACGCACACGACGACGGCGACGTGGACGACGGCGGGTGCGATCGCGGCGAGCGCGGTCAACGCGCCGGCAGGATCGACCCTCTTGCCCGCGACGGGCAACTCGAGCCCGCTGACGACGACGTTCACGTGGACGCCGGCCGTCGCCGACGGATCGACGTCGCGCATCGTCATCGTGAACTACACGACGACCGGCGTGCCAGCGAACCTCCTCGGTAGTTGCTTCATGACGATCACCGTGGGCGCGTGCCCGGTCTGCGCCGGGGGCACGCCGATCTGCAACCCGCAGACGCACACCTGCCGCGCGTGCGTCGCGGCCGACTGCACGGGTAACACGCCAATCTGCTCCGCCACCGCGCCGACGTCCGGTCAGTGCATCGCGTGCAACGGTGACAACGGCACCGGCACCACCGCGACGTGCACGACTGCCGCGAACCCGTACTGCTCGACCACGGGCGCGTGCGGTAAGTGTGCAACCGACACGAACTGCACCACAGGACCGCCGACTCACTCCGGCCTCTTCTGCAACGTCGGCACGGGCACGTGCAACAACACGTGCACCACCGACGCGCAGTGCGGCGCGGGCAACTGGTGCAACAACGTCACGACGGGCGGTACGTGCCAGCCCAAGGTCACGAACGGCAATCCCGTTCCGGGCGGCGTCTGCATCGCCGGCGTGGCCACGCGCGCGTGCGTCGCGGGGGTCTGCGACGCCGACAACAACTGCGCGTTCTTGAACGGCGATGGTCCGTGCAACGCCGGCAACGGCTCGGTCGTTTGCCGCTCGGGCGCGTGCGACACCGACTTGCTCTGCGGGCTCCGCAACACCTTCGGGCCGTGCAACTCGAGCGGACCGGGATCGCAGTGCCGATCGCAAGTGTGCGATCCGGACATGAAGTGCGGCTACGCGAACGGTGACGGACCGTGCACCGGCGCGAACCAAGGCACCGTGTGCCGATCGCTCGTCTGCGCGACGAGCGGACCGAACGCGAACACGTGCGAGCAATGCAACACCGACGCGAACTGCTCCGGCGGAACGCCGGCGTGCAGCACGACCACCAACAAGTGCGTGCCGTGCACGGCGAGCAACTCGACGCTCTGCACCGGCCTGACGCCGATCTGCAACGCGAGCAACGCCTGCGCGCCTTGCAACGGCGACAACGGATCGGGGACCACGCTCGCGTGTCCGACGGCGGGCAATCCGTTCTGCGTGCAGGGCGGCGTCAACGGCGGCTCGTGCGGCCGCTGCCTCGTCAACGGCGACTGCCGCTCGGGGACGCACACCGGATCGATCTGCAACACGGCAACCGGCGGATGCGGCAACACGTGCTTCGTCGACGCCGACTGCGCGGGCACGGAGTGGTGCGGCGCGGGGACGTGCACGCCGAAGACGCCGAACGGGCAACCGCTCCCCGGCATCGCGCCAATCAACGGGACGTGCACGGCGAACAACGGCGCGCGCGTCTGCTTGAGCGCTGTCTGCTCGGTCGACAACAAGTGCGGCTACGTGAACGGCGACGGTCCGTGCACCGGCGGAACGGGCGGGACGGTGTGCCGCTCGCAGGTCTGCGCGACGAGCGGGCCGAACAACGGAAAGTGCGAGCAGTGCGTCGACGACTCGAAGTGCTCGGGCGCGTCGCCCGCGTGCAATCTGACCACGAACGGTTGCGTGCAATGTACAGCGACCAACAAGGCCGCATGCACCGTGAACGCGCCGGTCTGCAACACGACGACGAGCACGTGCGGGCCGTGCAACGGTGACAACGGCGACATGACCGCGACCTTGGCGTGTGGAACGGCCGCCGCGCCGTTCTGCAAGCTGAGCGGAACCGGCCAAGGCCAATGCGGGAAGTGCATGACCAACACCGACTGCGTCGGTCACCCGCTCGGTCCGATCTGCGAGCCGGTGAGCGGTGCGTGCGGCAAGTCCTGCATGTTGGATGCAGACTGCACCACGGCGACGCAGTGGTGCAACGCGCCGCAAGGGGGCTCGGGCTCGTGCGTGCCGAAGCTCCCGAACGGCGATACGCTCCCGACGAGCCCGACCACCGTGTCGATGTGCTCGACCGCGGTCGGCACGCGCGTCTGTCTCTCCGGTGCGTGCGACACGCGCGACAACAAGTGCGGCTTCGCGAACGGCGACGGACCGTGCAACGGCAACGCCGCCGTGTGCCGCTCCGGCGCGTGCGACTCGCGCGACATGAACTGCGGCTACGCGAACGGCGACGGTCCGTGCGCGCAGCAGGGTCAGTGCCGCAGCAACAAGTGCGACACGATGCGAATGGTCTGCGTCGGATGCACGATGGACTCGGAGTGCATGATGACCGAGTTCTGCGACAAGACCGCGGGCGCGTGCAAACCGAGGCTGCCGAACGGGGGCGGCTGCACGGCGAATGATCAGTGCCAGTCGGGGGTTTGCGATCCCGATGGCAAGTGCGGTTTGCCGGACGGCAAGCCGTGCACGGGACCGACGGAGTGCCGCACCGACAAATGCACCGCGGGGACCTGCGGCGGATCGTCCGCTGACGGCGGCGTTCCCGGAGTCGACGGTGGTCTGCCTCCGCTCCAAGACGATGGCTCGGTCGCGGGTGGCGGTTGGGGTTGCGCCCTCGGCAACGCCGCGAACTCGAACGGCCTCGCCGCCGTCTTCGGGCTCGCGATCGCAGCCGGCGCGCTCGCGCGCCGTCGTCGACGCTGAACGCAGCGCAGCTCAACGAAGCGCACAATCCAAGGAACCGAATGACTCTGCTCTCTCGAATGGGTGCATCGCTTGCCGCGATCGCCGTGCTGTCGTCCGCCGCATCGTCGGCGAACGCGCAGACCGCACAGGGGTTCTCGCTCGATCGCTTCAATCCGTCCGAGCGCGGCAGCGAATGGTTCGTCGGCGACACGCTCGATCTGCGCGGCCATGGGCGGCCGGCGTTCGGTGTCGTCGGCGACTTCGCGGCGCGTCCGCTGGTCCTCTACAACGGCGACGGTACGCCGCGATCGGTCCCCGTTCGCTACCAGTTCCTCTTGCACTTCGGAGGCGCGATAAACCTCTGGGACCGCGTCCGAATCGGCGCGGACATTCCGATCTCGATCTACCAAGCCGGCGACGGCGGCGTCCTCAACGGCGTCACGTACCCCGCGGCGGACTCCGGCGGCATCGGCGACGTTCGCCTCTCCGCCGACGTACGCCTCCTCGGAACGTACGGCGACGTCTTCACTCTCGCGGCGGGCGTGCAAGCGTTCCTCCCGACCGGCGATCGCGCGAGCTACCTCGGCGACAACAACCTCCGCTTCATCCCGCGCGTCCTCGCCGCGGGTGACGTGGGGATCTTTGTGTATTCTGCAAACATCGGATTTCACTACCGCGGTCTCGACGACACGTTCGCGGGATCGCCGCGCGGGAGCGAGATCGTCGGCGCCGTCACGGCGGGCGTTCGCGTCGCGGACAAAAAGCTCGTCGTCGGACCGGAGATCTACGGCGCGACCGTCGTCACGAACTCCGATGCGCTCGGCGCGCTTCGCACGACGCCGCTCGAAGGGCTCATGGGCGCGCACTACTCGTTCGGCGAGCGCTGGCGCATCGGCGGCGGCATCGCGACCGGTTTGAACCGCGGGTTCGGCGAGCCGCGCGTGCGTTACGTCTTCTCGCTCGAGTACGTGCAGGGCGTGGCCGCGCCTCCTCCTCCTCCGAAGGACGAGCCGCCGCCGGAGAAGAAACCCGAGCCGGTGCCCGTCGTCACTCCGAGCGACAGAGACGGCGACGGCATCGTCGACAACGACGACGCATGCCCCGACGTGAAGGGCGTGAAGACCGACGATCCGAAGACGAACGGCTGCCCGCCGCCTCCGCCGGACAGAGACGGCGACGGGATCATCGACGCCGAAGACGCCTGCCCCGACGTGAAGGGGATCAAGACGAGCGATCCGAAGACGAACGGCTGCCCGCCCGATCCGGATCGCGACAAGGACGGCATCCCGAACGACGACGACGCGTGCCCTGACGCAGCCGGCCCGAAGTCTCCCGATCCGAAGAAGAACGGCTGCCCCGCGGCGGCGGTCGTCGGCGATCAGATCAAGATCCTCGACCAGGTGAAGTTTGCGACCGCGAGCGCCGTCATCCTCAAGGAGAGCGAGACGATCCTCATCGCGGTGCTCAAGGTCCTCACCGATCACCCCGAGCTCAAGAAGATCCGCATCGAAGGGCACACCGACAACGTCGGCGCGCCTGGGTACAACAAGGGGCTCAGTCAGCAGCGCGCGATCTCGGTCATGAACTGGCTGGTCAAGCACGGCATCGACAAGGAGCGCCTCTCGGCGGCAGGCTTCGGCATGGAGAGGCCGATCGATTCGAACGCGAGCGAGCCCGGACGAAAGAACAACCGGCGCGTCGAGTTCCACATCGAGTAGCGGGTCGCCGGCAGCAAGCGGTGGATCGGCGCGGAACCAGCGGGACCGCGCCGATTCATGTGCGACGCGGACCGCAACGCGTGAAATCGTTCGTCCCGTCCATGCTGGTTGCCGTTTTGCAGCGTGCGTGGCCGAGGCGGCGATGGCGCGCGGCTTGCGATGCAAGGGCCCATGCATGCCCGCCGTCTTCAGATCGTCGACTCGCTCCTCGACCTCGACACCGACTCCCACGAGGCCGACGCGATTCGTCTTCGGCGCGCGCACCTCGCGCGGTACGCGAAGATGGCGATGGCGGCCGCGTTGGCGATTTGCTTCGCGGCCGGGATTCGCGTCGTCGCTTCGGCGGTGGTGGGCGAGCCGGAGCTCGACGGGATGACGGCGAGCGTGGGCGCGCAGTCGACGCCGAGCAGCGCCGATACTTCGGCGAAGCCGACGCCAACGCCGGGCGGCGAAATCGTCCCGAGTGCCACGGAACGCATGTGCAAGCTCGTGGTCACGGCGAAGAAACGCCGGCGCTGAGTCAGTCTGCGGCCGCCGCCGCGTGAGTACCCGCAATGCCGCGTGGTACGTTGACAGCGCTTGACCTCCACGCCTCTCAATCTCTCCGATTCTCCGGACGATCGCCTGTTCGAAGCGGTGCTGCGCCAGCGGGCGCAGGGGCTTCCGCTCGATCCTCCGCTCGGCGCGCTGTGCGAGCGGTGGCGTCGTCCCGCCTACGTGGTGGTGCGGCGCGTCGGCGCGAGCTATCGGCGCGGCTCGCCCGACGACGAGCCCGAGGTCTTCCAGGAAGCGGTCCGCAAGCTGATCGAGCGGGGCCTCGATCAATTCCACGGCGTGTCCGAGGGCATCCCCGGTAAGACCGCCTCGCCGAAGACGTTCTTCCTCCGGATCGTCAAGCACACGGCGATCGATCGCTACCGCGCGCAGCGAGACCTCCTCGCGAATCCGCGCGACGACGCCGACGACGACGGCCAGCACGACTCACCACCCGAGGTCGCCGTCGCGACCGCCCGCGCGCGACGCGACGACGAGCGCCGCGGAGCGCAAGAGATCTACTGGGCCGCTTTCGAGCGCCTGCGTGAAGAGCACCCAAACGAGGCCGCCGCGTGGGACCTCTACCATCACAAAGACGTCGAGGATCACGAACAATGCGCCAAACAACTCTCCATCTCGGTCGTCAATTCGTACAAGCGTGTCAGTCGCGCGCAGGCGTTTCTTCGCCGCTACCTGATCGAGATCGAGAGCGCGACTCCCGGTTCGTCCGGCTCGGACGAGTGAGCGCGTCATGACGCCGACGCCCGAGCGGGTTCCGTTTTCAGTTCTCGTCGAGGCGGGAGCTCGGCTCAGGCGCGGTAACGATGCGGCCGTCGCGATGGCGGCGGTGAAAGGCGACGAAGCGATCGCGTTCCTCGCGTCGGTCGATGTCGACGTCGAGTCGCGGAGGCTCGCGCAGGCGATCGACGCGGCGTTCGAAGCGACGCTGGCCGACGACGCGGCCGAACGCGCGGCGCACGTCGCGGCGGCGCTCGAGGGGCTCGCGTCGCGCGATCGGATCGAGTCGGCGCTCGCGGCCGTGGGCGAGCTCGTCGCGTCGAGCGGCGGTGGCGGTGCGATCAACGACGACGCGCGACGCCGCTTCGACGACGTGCGCGAGGCGATGGCGCGGCTCGATCGCGCGGCTCGTCCGGGCGCGGCGCCGCTGGTCGCGCTCAACGAAACGCGCCGTCGCGAGCGCGACGCGCTCTCCGGCGAGCATCGCACGCGTGCATGGTGGTGGTCGTCGCGCGCCGAGTGCGATGCGCTCGCCGCACTGCTTCGCAACGAGACGGCCGACGCCGCGCATCTCGCGTCGTGCGACGAATGCCAGCGCGATCGCGATCGCATGGCGCTGGCGCAGACGCCGCCGCTCGCGCACCTCACGGCCGACGAGCTGTGGAGCTTCGACGTGGGCACGATGCCCAAGGACGAACGAGCGCGCGCGCTAAGGCACGCGGCGCGCTGCACCGAATGCAAGCTCGCGCTCGACGCGGTCGCCGAGGCCGAAGGGGCGATCGCGCACGCCAGCGAGGCTCCTCCACGCGACGACGACGTCGTGGCCGAGCATGCGGCGTTTGTCGTGCGCGTGCGGCGCGACGCCAAGCGCGTGCGCGTGCTGGTCGATGCGCGCCAGGGCATACAGATCAAAGACGCGACGTTCGCCGGAGCGCCGCGGCCACGACGGACCGAGCGCGGTCTCGAGCTCGGCATCGCGGCAAGCGCGGCGAGCACCATGCGCGGCGAACGCGTGCGTCTCGTCGTCGAGCTCGCGACCGAGCGCGTCGAGATCGAGATCGATCTCGCGCGCAAGTAGTCGTCAGCCTGCGCGCTTCACCTCTCGCACGCCTCGTTCCCTTCGCTCGTCTCGTTCGTCGGGCGGTGCCGCTAGCACGACGTCCGAGCGAGACGGCGTCAGCGCGAAGCCCATCGTCGTCCCCGCCGCGTCGAACACCGGCTTCAAATCGCGCAGCCCGAAGCTCTGTGCGAGCAACCTCGGCACCGCGATCGTCAGCTCGTCCTTCGCGTGAAACGGATCGCGCGGGCGCTGCGCCTCGCGGACCAAACGCGCCTCGTCGACCGCGACGCGCACTTCGAGCGGGATGCGCATGTGCCACGCGCGCGCGCCGATCGCGCTCCGCACGTCCCACGCCGAGAGCACCGGCGTTCGCGCCGCTCCGAACACCGCGCTCTTCTCGGCGAGCAGCGCTTCGAGGATCGCCTCGACGAGATCCGCGTGCACCGGGAGCTCCGCGTCCCAAGGAATGCACGCGACGAGCTCGCGCCAAATCTCCGCGACCGGCGCGTACACGACGATGTCGCGCGGATCGAACGCGCCTTCGAAATGCTGCGCGCCGATGTCGCTGTCCTCGATGACCGAATCGATGAGCTCGGCCTGGAACGCGGGCGATTTGCGGCGCGCCGTGTTGAATACGAGGCCGGTGAGCGCGGTCGTGATCTCTTGCCGAAGATCTGCGCGCTGATCGAACCAGCGCATCCGGTGATCCGCGCCCCACCTCGCGCGGAGTTGCTCCGGCGTCCACCACGGCACGTTCGCGACGCGAAGCGCGATGAGGATCTCCGCCACGGCTTGCAGGCACGGCGACGCGGCGAGGTGCGCTTTTGCTTCGTCGCGCAAATCGTCGTCGAGCTTGCCCGCGACGTTCTCGTGAACGAGCGGAGGGGGACACGTGGGCATCGTTCGCCTCATTCCTTCATCGGTTGGTGGTTCGGGTCTGCGGAGACGGGGTCGGCGGTTCGCAGCGCGCGCAACGTCGACGCCGCCCACGCGCGCACGGAGAGGAGCGGCGCGTCGAAGTCTCCGTGGAGGGACGCAAGGATCAGCGCGCCGAGCAAGAGCCCTGACGCGAAGAACGCGATGCGCCCAGCGCGCGTTGGTCCGCCCCGTGAGAGATCGACGAGGCTGTCGCGCGGCGGTGCGATGCGCGTGCGCGCCGACGCGTCGCTGTAGTCGAGGGGAGGTAGTACTCGGTCGGAGGCTCTCGGCGTGCTCGATCGCGCGATCGCCGCCGCCGCGCGCCAGTTGTGACTGCTTACGTTGGCCATTCGTTCGGGATCTCGGCTGCTCACGGTGCATTTCTCGTGCGCACGCGGCAGCCTTCTGAACCGCGCGAATCGCCGCGAGATCGCGGGGCCTGGCAGAGTCACGCGCGATCCAGTTGAGGACGAGAAGCAGCAGCGGGTGTAAAAAGGAATCCGATGGCGGCGAAAAAGATCAAAACCAAGGCGAAGGCGGCAAAGTCGAAGCAAAGCGTGGCGC
>JBBQXV010000355.1:0-8347 GCA_038209335.1 Polyangiales bacterium
CGCTGGTCGCGATGGGCGCGGCCGGATCGACGGGACCCGTACCTCCGTGATCGAGATCGCCACATGCGGTCACCAGAGTGACCAGGAGGAACGAGGAGGCAAATCGAATCTTCATGCAGGGCACCAACGGTTCTCTGTCGCAAAGTCCCCGCCATCGGCCGAGAGCGTCGCAAGCACGGGAAATCCCAGGCCGCGCGCATCGGACGTTCGCGAGCGGATGGATCGCTCGACCATCGGCGAGATCGTCCGCGACTGAAGGCGCGTGTGCGCTTTCGCGGCGCGGCTCTATGCTGAAGCGGTCATGTGCCGCAACATTCGCCTCCTCCACAACTTCGAGCCGCCCACCACCGACGAAGAGGTCCGCGACGCCGCGCTGCAGTTCGTTCGCAAGGTGAGCGGCGTGCGCGCGCCTTCGCGTGCGGATGAAGAAGCGTTCGCGCGCGCGGTCGACGAGGTCGCGGCGTGCACGCGACAGCTCCTCGCCGCGCTGCCACCGCGCGGACCGACGCACACGCGCGAGGCCGAGAAGAACAAAGCGCGACAACGCTGGGCAGCGCGCGAGGCACGCGCGACCGCGCCGAGGAAATAACGCTACGGCGCGCGCCCCGCTTCGATCGCGGCCTCGGCCTTCAAGCTCTCGAGGTCGCGACCGATCGTGACGACGGCGAGCGCCGTGTCGCCGCTGCGGAACGTGAGCTTGCAGTCCTTCTTCGCGACGCTGCCATCGACGTCGATGCGATCCCATTTCTCGGCGTGCCCGACGTACGAGATCCCGACGTCGTAGTGCTGACTCCAAAAGAACGGCACGAGTCGGCACTTCACCTTTTGACCGAGCATGTTGCGCGCAGCGATCTGCCCGTGCCGCTCGGCGACGACCCAGTGCTCGACGCGGATCTTCGATTGCGTGTGCGGATCCGGCCACCGCGCGATGTCTCCCGCGGCGTAGACGCCCGGCGCGCTCGTCTGCAAGTACTCGTCGACGACGACGCCGCGATCCATCGTGAGCCCCGCCGCCTCCGCGAGCGCGATCGCCGGGCGCACGCCGACGCCCGCGACGACGAGGTCCGCGGCGATCGTCTCGCCGGTTGATGTCTTCACCGCGTTTGCGTCGATCGACGTCGCCGACTGCCCGAGATGAAAGACGACGCCGTGCTCTTCGTGGAGCGCGCGGATGAAGTCGCCGATCTCCGGGCCCATCACGCGCTCGAGCGGGCGCGCTTCCGGAGCGACGACGTGCACCTCGACGCCGCGCGCGCGGAGCGCCGCCGCCGCTTCGAGCCCGATGAAGCTCGCGCCGAGGACGACGGCTCGCTTCGCGGATTTTGCTTTCGCGATGATCGCGCGGCTGTCGGCGAGCGTGCGAAGCGTGAAGACGTGCGGGAGATCGATCCCCGGGATGGTGATGCGGATCGGATCGGCGCCCGTAGCGATCAAGAGCGAGTCGTACCCATGCGAGGCGCCCCCTTCGATCGACACGCGCCGCTTCGTCACGTCGATCGCGGTGACCTTCGCGCCGAGGACGAGATCGATCTCGTTCTCTTTGAAGAACTCCGGTGGCCGCAGCGGGATCCACTCTTCGGGCGCGGTGCCGGCGAGGTAGTCCTTCGACAAGTTCGGACGATCGACCGGCGGCGACACGTCGGCGCTGATCATCGTGAGCTTTCCGGCGAAGCCTTCGCGTCGCAGCATCTCGGCCGCCGCTTGTCCGGCCGCGCCTCCGCCGATGATGAGGATCGCCGCGGGGCTGTCGGTCGTCCGCGCTTCGGTGGCGTGCGTCTCCTTCTTGCCGATGACGAAGAGGCGATCGCCGCGCACCGCCGTCTCCCAACACGCGATCGGATTGAGCGCCGGCGCGGCGAGCGCTTCGCCGGTCTTCAAGCTGAAGCAGGCGTGGTGCCATGGGCAACGCACGGTGTCGCCGACGATGATCCCTTCGGCGAGCGGCCCGCCGTAATGCGTGCAGGATGCACCGACCGCGTAGATCTGGTCGCCGTGGCTCGTCAGGAGCACGGCCTCGCCGTTCGCGTGCCCGACGAGCATGGCTCCGTCGCTCAGATCGCTCGCAGCGATCCCTTGCGTGAGGTCCGGTCCTTTGAGCTCGGTCGATCCACCCATCGCGTCCTCCGCCCTATTTTCCTGCGTCCTTCGCTACGTCTTCTTTGAAGCTCGTACTCGACATCAGCTGCGTGGTCCCGTCGAGGATCGTCCCACGGTACGTGCACGCGAGCTTTCCGCCAGGGCCATCGTAGCCGGCGAGGGTGTGCGTCTTTCCGAGATCGACGAGGCACTTTCGCACTGGCCACGGCGCGTTGCCGTCGTAGGTCGCGCTCTTCGTGTGGCCGTCGCGGCCGATGACGGCGGTGACTTTGCCGGACATCTCGCCCCACGCTTCGTTCTTCGCGTAGCACGCCGTGATGCCGTTGCAGGCGCCGCGGCTCCAGTCGGGAGGAGGAGGTGCGGCGCTCGGAACGGCGACGGCGTTCGGGGCCGAGGTCGCGGTCGCGGTCGTGGTCGCGGTCGCGCTCGTGGTCGCGGTCGTGGTCGTGGTCGTGGTCGTGGTCGTGGTCGTGGTCGAAGGCGCCGGCGCCGGCGCTCGAAGGAGCATGAACCCAACGATGCCCGCGACCAGACTGCCGCCGACGATCGCGATGAAACGAACGGGCCCCGGACGCGCGGTTCCCGGAAGAGGCGCGCTCTCCGTCGGTACGTACGTCGCCGGGACGTAGCTCGGCGGCATCGGCACGAGCCGCACCTGCGGCGCATTCTCCGCGCGAAGCTCGCGCAGCGCATCGGCGGCGCTCGCGAAGCGCTTCGACTTCTCCGGCTCGACGAGCGTTCGCAACACCGACGCGAGCGACGGAGCGAGCGTCGATAAACGATCGTCCACGTCGAAGCGTCCTTCCTTACGCGGCAGGCGATCCGCGTCGACGTGCGTGAGCACGAAGAGCATCGTCGCGCCGAGGCCATACAGATCCGACGACGGCGACGCATCGCCGACGAACTGCTCCGGCGCCGCGTACCCCGGCGTACCGATGATCGTCATGCCGCTGCGATGCTCGGCAGGCGCCATCACCGTGTCGAAGTCGACGAGCACCGGATCCCAATCGCCCTCGGTGCGAAACATGATGTTCGCCGGCTTGATGTCGCGATGGACGACGGGCGGAAGACGCGCGTGCAAGTAGAGGAGGAGCTCGAGGAGCTGCGTAAGCAATCGCCGCAGGCCCGCTTCGTCGACGTGACGCTGGTCGCGCACGATCCGCTCTTGCAACGTCCCGCCGTCGAACGCTTCGCGCACGAGGAAGAAGCGACCCGCGTCGTCTTGCTCGAAGGCGTACACCTTCGGAAGCGCGGGATGCGACAGGTCCTGTAGAACGCGCGTGCTTCGTTCGAAGAGCTCGCGCGTCTTCCAATCGGCGGCCGGCGCGCCGAGCGTCAGCATCTTGATCGCGACCGTCGGACCATCGGTCGTGCGCGTGTCGACCGCCGCATAAATCGTCGACATGCCCCCCTGCCCGAGGAGCGCGATCGGGCGGTAATGCGTGCACAGGATCGGCGGTAGAGGTGCGGCGATTTCCGACATGCGCACGCGAGCATAGCGTCTGATACGCTCCGGGATCCGGCGAGTGTCCCGCTTCTCCAAACTCGTCACGCTGCACCCGACCTGGAGTCGAACGCACCCATGAACCGTGGCGACCCGCCTCGCAAAGGTGGCGGCTCGGGAATGTACCCGGCCGGCATCGTCTTCGAGGACAGACTCGAGAACGAGGAGACGATCCTCGACGCGATGCTCACGATGCACGCGAAGGGGCAGCTCGCGCTCGATGCGTGGGACAAGCTCCACGCGGCGGCGGCGCGCGACGAGCGACTGAGCGAGCTCGCGTTCGCGTACGAGTCGGTGTCGCAGGGGAAGCGACTGAAGACGTTGCCGGCGAGCGCCGTCGCCGAGTTCTTGTTTCAAGCGGCGCGGTTCTTTGGCGACACGTTCGCGGACGAGTTCGGCGCGATCACCTACCTGGAGCGCGCACACACGGCGATGCCGGCGCACCTCCCAGCGTTCGAGAAGCTCGATGTGCTCCTCGAGAAGACCAAGAACTACAAACGGCTCGCCGAGCTTTGGGCGGCGGCGGCGGCGGCGCGACCTCGCGCGGAGCAGCTCGACGCGTACCGAAAAGCGGCGGAGCATTTCGAGCGCGCGGGTGGGCACGACGAGAAGACGATCGAGCTCTACCAGCAGATCCTGCGGCTCGATCCGGGTGACGAGGCGGCGCGCAATCAGCTCGAAGCGCGGTACGTCAAAGCGAATCGGTTGCGTGACGTCGCGCGGCTCCTCGAGCAGGCGCTCGCGGTCGATCCTCCGCCGGTGCTTCGCGCGGCGCGGAAGATTCATTCGCGGTTGCTCGATCTCTACGCGAATCAGCTGCACGAGCCGGAGCGGACGATCGCGCACGTCGAGGCGCTGCTCGACGACGACGCTTCGCACGACGAGGCGCGGAAGATCGCGCAGAAGCTCATCGTCATCAAAGGGATCGCAGCGCGCGCGGCGGCGGCGCTCGCGAAGGCGTGCGGGACCGTGGGAACACCGGCGGAGGTCGCGCGGTATCTCGGGATCGAGCTCGAGCACACGCGCGGTCCGAAGCGACGCGACGTGCTCCTGCGGATCGGGATCCTGAAGCAAGAGAGGATGAACGACGACAAGGGGGCGTTCGAGTCGTTCGAGCAGGCGCTCGCGCTCGACGGCTCCGACGACGAGCTGCGCGCGCGGTACGCGGCGCTCGCGACCAAGCTTCACAAGCAGCTCGACGCGGCGAAGACGATGAATCGCGTCGCGCCCGCGCTCAAGGTTCCGTCGCAGCGCGCGATGGCGCAGGCGCAGATGGGGCAGCTGCTGCTCGAAGGGGGCGACGCGAAGCGGGCGAAGGCGACGTTCGTCGGCGTGCTCGCCGTGCCGGAGGCGGGACCGGACGCGACGCTGGTGTCGGCGCGCGCGCTCGCGGAGATCTATACGAAGGAGAAGGATCTCAAGGCGCTCGCCGATGCGCTCGAACGGGTCGGGCAGCTCGAGCCGGATGCGGACGCCGCGCGCGACGTGAACGAGCAGCTCGCGGAGCTCGCGACGCAGCTCGGTGACACGCCGCGCGCGATCGCAGCGTGGCAGCGGCTCGTCGAGTCGACGTCGCGGCAACGCGCGCTCGCGGCGCTCGAGCCTTTGTACGAAGCGGCAGGCGACGCGATCGCGCTCGCGTCGATCCTCGAAGAGCGATCGAAGGACGCGACGTCGCCGACGGAAGCGCGCGCGATGGCGTTCAAGGCGGGCGAAGTGCGAACGGCGAAGGGGGACGCGGTGGTCGCGTCGGGAGCGTGGAAGCGCCTCGTCGAGAAGTTCGGCGCCGCGCGCGACGTGCACAAGCTGTGGTTGCCGCTGCTCGAAGCGCAGCGCGACTGGGCCGAGCTCGCGCGTGCGCTCGCGGCCGACGCGCAGCTCGCGCCGGAGAGCGAACGCGCGGAGATCCTCGCGCGCCTCGGCAACGTGCTGCTCGTGCGGTTGAAGGACGCGCCGTCGGCGATCGACGCGTTTCGGCGCGCGCTCGCGATCGACGCGAGCGACAAGGCTTCGCGCGCGACGCTCGAGAAGCTCGCGGGGACAGGGGAGCATCGCTTGCTCGCGGCGTCGGTCCTCGAGCCGATCTACCGCGGCGAAGAGAATGCGCCGGCGCTGTTGCGCGTGCTCGACGTGAAGGCGACGGTCGCGACCGATCCGGAAGAGCGCCTCACCGCGTTGGCCGAGGCCGTGAAGCTGACGGGCGCGAGCCCGGCGGAGCAGGCGCGCGGCGCGGAGCTCGCGGGGCGCGGGCTCGCGGAGGCGGTCGCGGGGGGATTGCCGCTCGCGCCGTGGCTCGAGAAGGTGGATCGCTTCGCGGGGCCGGGGACCGATCCGAAGAAGCGCGCGGCGCTGCTGAGCGGTGCGCTCGGTGATCGCGCGGTGACGTCGCACGATCTGTCGCTCCTCGCGCGGCACGCGGGCGACGCGGTCGCGGCGACGGGCGACGTGACCGGCGCGCTCATCGCGTTTCGCCGCGCGCTCGAGTTCGAGCCTTCGTCGGCCGACCTCATCTCGCGGGTCGACGATCTGCTCCGCGATCAAGGGAGCCCGCGCGAACGGATCGCGCTGCACCGCGCGGCGCTCGATCGCGGGACCGATCCGCCGAGGCGACGCGCGCTGCTTCATCGCATCGCCGGCATCGAGCGAAACGATCTGAAGGACCTGGCGGAGGCGATGCAGACTTACGGCACCGCCCTGGCCGACGATCCGGACGACGCCGACGCGCACGCGGCGCTCTTCGAGATCTACGGCGAGGTTGGGATGTGGCCGGAGCTGTGCGTGCTTCTCGACGCGCGTCTCCACCGCGCGCCGCCGGAGGAAGCGCGGCACGTTCGCGCGCAGCTCGCGACGGTGGCGGCGGCGCACGGCGATCCGGAGCGCGCGCGCGCGCAGTGCGCGGCCCTGCTAGGCGACGAGGCGCTCGGGGCCGAGGAGCTCGATGCGATCGCGCAAGTGGCCGATGCGCTCCGCGACGACGAGATCGCGCGCGTGGTGCTCCAACGTCGCGCCCAGCGCGCGCAGGATCCGCGCGAGCAGATCCAATGGCTCGAGCGGCTCGGCGAGCTCGAGTGCGATCGGCGCAACGATCTCGACGCAGCAGCGGCGACGTGGAAGCACGCGGCGCAGTTGGCCGAGACGACGCGGGACGAGGAGCTCGCGCGGCAGCTCTACGCGCGCGTGCGGAAGATCGCGCCCGAAGATCTCCAGGCCGCGCAGCGACTCGCGGTGCTGTGCGAGCACGCGCAGCAGTGGCCCGCGCTCCCGGCGCTCTACGCGGTGTTGATCGAGCACGCTACCGAGACCGCGGAACGCGTCGCGCTTCAGCTCGCGATCGCGCGCGTGCACGCCGATCGTCTGTACGATCCGGCGCAGGGGGCGATGCAGGCCGCGCGCGCGTTCGAGATGGCGCCGCACGATCGGGACGTGCTCGCAGTGTTCGAGCGGCTCTGCACGCTGAGCGCGTCGACGATGTTGTTCGAGCGCGCGACGGACGAGCTCCTGGCGATGTCGTCGACCGGCGACGACGACGACGCGGCGTACCGCGTGGATCTCCGGCTCGCGAAGGCGCGCGTCCTCGCGGGCGACGCGGGGCGGCACGACGACGCGGCGGCCACCTACCGCTCGTTGCTCGAAGCCGAGCGCGTCGATGCGACGCGGCAGGCGGCCGCGCTCACGGCGTTCGAAGGGCTCATCGCCGCCGATCCGACGAACGCGACGCGACGTGAGGACGCGCGGTGGCTCCTCTCGTGGCGCGCGGATCACGCGGCCGAAGGCGAGAAGGTGCAAGCGCTCCTCGCGTGGGCGAACGCCGAGGAGACGTCGTTCGGCGATCCGACGCGCGCGTTCGAGCTTCAGAAGCGCATCTTGCAAGTCGATCCGGAGAGCGCCGACGCGATGGTGGCGATCGCGCGGCTCGCGCTGACGCTCGGTGACATCGACGGCGCGCTCGCGGCGCTCGCCGCGCGACGCGATCGCTGCGAGGGGCCCGAGAAGACCGCGCTCGACTTGCAGATCGCGACCACGATCCTCGATCACACGCAGCGCTTCGACGAGGCGCTCGCGAGCGTGCGCGCGGTGCTCGACGCGACGCCTCAGGACGCTACCGCGCTCGCGCTCGCCGCGCGCCTCCTCGCCGAGCCGTCGACGCGCGCGCGAACGATCGCGATGCTCGAGCAGGCGTGCGAAGCGGCGGAGGATCCCGACGTGCGCGCGCAGATCCTCACGCGCCTCCTCGCCGCGACGAGCGACGCGGGCGTCGCGACGCCGGATCAGCGACGCGCGTGGTGGGAGGCGCTCCTCGATTTGCACCTAGCGCGCGGCGAGCTCGATCCGGCGCTCGCGGTCGTCGTGCGCGCAGCGAGCGAGCTGCCGCTGGTCGACGCGCTTTGGGATCGCGCCGAGGCGCTCGCGCGTCAGTTGAAGCGGCCCGACGAGATCGCGGCGCTCTACCAGGGCGTGCTCGGGCAGTCGCTCGGTCAGCGCGAAGGGCTCGCGCTCGGCGAGCGCGCGGTGGCCTTCTACGAAGAGTGGTTCGAGGACTCGGCGCGCGTGGTCACGATCCTCGAGCGCGTGCTCGAGATCGATCCGGCGGCGGAGTGGGCGTTCGATCGTCTGAAGTTGCTCTTCGACGCGGCCGAGCGTTGGGACGATCTGTTCGCGCTGTTCGCTCGCGCGCTCCCCGCAGCGAGCGGATCGAAGCGCGTGGCGCTGCTCGAGGACGCGGCGCAGGTCGCGAAGGATTTCGCG
>JBBQXV010000356.1:0-8299 GCA_038209335.1 Polyangiales bacterium
TGGCTCGTCGGCGGCGGCATCCTCGCGACGATCGTGGCGGCGATCGACTATCGCCACTACGAGCGCTTCGGTTATGCGCTCTACGCGATCGGCGTCGTGCTGCTCATCCTCGTCTTCATCCTCGGTCGCGAGGTGCGGGGCAGCTCGCGCTGGATCTATTTCGGCAGCTTCAGCTTCCAACCGAGCGAGTTCATGAAGCTGTTTTTGATCGTCGCGCTCGCGAAATATCTCCACAACGATCCGAAGAGCGAAGGTCGAACGCTCAAAGACCTCGTCATCCCGGCGCTCATCGCGACCGTCCCCACCGTGCTCGTCGGCCTCCAACCGGATCTCGGCACCGCGTTGATCCTCGGGCTCATCTTCGTCTCGATCGCCGCCGTCACGCGCATCCAGACGCGGAGCGTCGTCATTCTCGCGATCGCGGCGTCCATCGTCGCGCCTCTCTTTTGGACGTACGGCCTCAAGGGTTACCAGAGCGAGCGCATTACCGCGTGGCTCAACCCGGAGAAGAACGTCCTCAGCTTCAACTGGGACCCGCACCACGCGCGCATCGCGATCGGCAATGGGACCTTCGCCGGCCAAGGGTTCATGAAGGGGACGCAAAATCAATTTCTCTTCTTGCACGAGCAGCACTCCGACTTTCCGTTCCCGGTCTTCGCGGAGGACTGGGGATTTCTCGGTGGGTGCGGGCTCGTCGCGCTGTACGCGTTCCTCGTGATGTGGTCGCTCCGCGTCGCCGCGACGTCGAAGGATCGCTTCGGAGCCGTCATCGCTGTCGGCGTCGGTGGGCTCATCTTCTGGCACGCGATCTTCAACCTCGGGATGGTGACCGGGCTCTTGCCGGTCGTCGGCGTCACGTTGCCGCTCTTCTCGTACGGCGGATCAAGCGTGCTCACGGTGCTCATCGGCATCGGGCTCTTGATGAACGTGTCGATGCGCCGCTACTACGTGCCGACGGCGCGTCAGTCCGCGCTGCTCGGATCCTGAGCCACCGTAGGCGAGTGTCGCCGTGCGACCTGCCGGCGACGGAAGCGCGCGATCAGACGAAGAGCGGCGCGAGCGCGAGGGAGAGCGCGCCGAGGAGCTTCAACGGGACGACGGGGGCGTCTGCGCGATCGGCGAAGGGCGCGAACGAGACCGCGGCGATGACGGCGGCGAGCACGAGCGCGGTGATCGCTTCGGCGCCGAGACCGAACACGTGGCCGTAGACGATGCCGACGGCGATCGGTGCGGCGGCGACGAGGACCGCGGGGCGTACGGATTGCCTCAGGGCCTCTTGCGCGGCGCCGACCAGCCCGGTTCCCGCGCCGATCGACGCGCGCGCCGCGGCGTCCGCTGCGTTCGATCGTTGCGCCGCGAAGACCGGAACGAGGACCGCGCCGAGGAGCGCGGCGGCGAAGAGCGCGGGCTGCGCGAGGCTCACCGCGCCCGGCGTCACGCCGGCGGAACGGCATTGCGCGACCAACGCGGACCACTCGCGCGCGGGGAGCGCGTTCGTCTGCGCCCACTCGCTGCATCGGTAGGCGCTCGCGAGATCGAGGAACGCGAGCGCGCAAAGAAACGCGACGAGCGCGGCGCTGCCGCCGAGGGATGGACGAGCGATCGCGGCCGCCGCGTCGCCGATCGCGGCTAGCGGCTCGGAGCGATCGCGCGGCGATGCAGGCTGCCCCTCGGCGCCGATCGCGGCTCGCGCGCTCCGTGCGATCGCGCCGAACGACGCGATCGATGCGAGGAACGGCGCGCTGGCGAGCATCCCCATCGCGGCGACCGCGACGCCGAACCTCCCGGCGCGCGCGAGCCCCGAGTGCTCGCCGAGAAACCAGCTCCCGACGACGACGACGGCGAGCGCGGCCGCCGTTCCCCACGCGCGCCGTCCCCACGCGACGAGGGCAAGGCTCGTCGCGACGCCGAGGAGCCCGCACAAACAGAACGGCAGAAAATAGGGACCGAGCGTCCAATACGTCGCGCCGGCGACGCCGATCGCGGAGAGCAAGGTCGCGACGTAGAGACCGCGACCGAGCGCACCGGCCGGCGCCTCGCGAGGCTCGGTGCGCACGACGAAGAGCGCGCACACCGACGCGACGAGCCCGAGCGCGCGCACGACGAGCGGAAGCAGGACGACGCCGAGCACGCTCCCGGTCGTCCCGAGCCGATCGGTGTTCTCAGGCAAGAGCGCCGACGCCATCACCATCGCCGCGATCGTCTCCGCGCCGGACGACTCGACGGTCTCCGCTCCGCGCGCGGCGCACTCGCGCGCGAGCTCGCCCGCGTGTCGTCCGATCCCGTCCGGGCCGTCGTCGCGCGCCGCCCCCGCCGCGGCGAACGCATCGCCGCCGAGTTGCGCGATGAGCGTGACGAGCGACGCGCCGAGAACCCACGCCGCGATCAACGCAGGAGCGCGCGCGACGATCGGCGCGCCGCGTCCCCCGGTCGTCGCCCCCGCAGCGACGAGCATCGCGCCGACGAGCCCCGCGATGCCGACGAGCTGCGCGCCGCACGCGGACAGCCCCGCGACCGAGCCGCCTCGCAACGCGACCTGAACGCCTCCATCGATCGTGAACCGAGCCCCCGCGACCGCTCCGGCCCGCGCGGCCGTCGCGCCCCAGAGCGCCATCGTGCTTCCGGCCATCGCGCTCGCCGCGCCGATCGCGAACGCGAGCGCGGTCCACCCCGCGAGCTCCGATGCGCTCGCCGTCGCATCGAACAGCTCGCCGTGCCGCGCGATCCCGTAGAGCGCGATCAGAATCACCGCACCGACCGCGCACACGATCGTCGACGCGCGTAGGTAGCGCGTCGCGAACGCCCAGCTCGCGACGCGGAGCGCCTCGGACGTTCGGCGAATCCCCGGCGTTCCCGGATCGCCCGAACGAACGCTGCGCCCCAGCACCGCCGCGAGCGCGAGCCCCGCCGCTCCGACGACGAGCGGCATGGCGAGCATGCCGAGCTCGGTCATGACGTCTCTGCGCGAGAGCTACTTCTTGGAGCTCTGCAGCACGAGGATGTGCTGCTTCGAGAACTCGTTCTGTCCGAGCGTGAAGAGAACCTCGAACAGCAGACGGTACGGCGTCTGGTTGTCGGCGATGACGATCGCCTCGCTGTACGTCGGGTCCTTTTTCGTCGCCGCGCGGATCTTGCGGTCCGTGTCGCGCCACGCCTGCAGCGCGTTCTCGAGCGGAACGATGCGGTAGTCGTTCCGCGTGCCGCGCTTGTACTTCGCCTCGATCCCCTTCTCGGAATCGGGCGGAACCGGACACACCGAGCGCTCGCCGACGATGAGGTTCGTCTTCGAGATGACGATGGCGAGTCCCTCGGGCTCCTGATCCGGCGCCGTGGTCAAGACGCTTTCGGGCATCTTGAGGTCGTCGGACTGCGGGATGGCCGCCGTCGACGAGCTGAGGCTCTTCAACAGGAAGACCAAGATGATGGTCATCATGTCGAGCATCGCCGTGATGTTCAGGAAGTTGATCTCCGGCTCGTGAGCGCGCCGCTTGATCTCTCGCCGGAGCTCGCGCTTGTAGCGGGCCATGCTCGCGGGCTTCTGCGGCGGCGACGGGGGGAGCGAGCCCGGCGGCGGTGTACCCGGGGGCCCATTCGGGGGCTGGGGCGGCTGATTGGCCATTACTTGGGCACTCCGAAGAGGACTTCCGGGAACAGCTCTTCGCCCTTCGGCGATTTGCGGAGCGCGTCCATCACATTGATGATCGTCTGGAACTCGGTGTCGGGTCCCGTCGTGATGACGACCTGCTTCTCCGTCGCGAAATCAGGCGAGATCGCCTTGAGACGCTGCACGCAGTCGGTGAGCGCCGCGAAGTCGTAGTCAGGGATCGATTTTTTCTCTTTCGTCTGACGGTCGATGACGATGCGCGTGCCCGTCGTGCTCATGCCGACGGCGAGTCCCGCGCCTGCACCCTGACAACCCGTGCCGATGCGCTGCCCGACGGCGGAGACGAAGAAGCCCTCTTTCAAGACGATGACGTTCAACGACAACGTCGGCGTCGTCGGCGGGCGTGCGGAGTTGCCCGCCGGTCGTGGCGGCTGCGTGTCGATCATCGACGTGAACGTGACCGCGACCGTCGCGAGCACGAACATCAGCACGTTCATGATGATGTCGAGGAACGGAACGATGTTGAGCTCGCCGCCCTCTTCGTCGGGAGCAAGCTCCTTCGGATTCGAGAGCCGCCGGACTTTGCTCCGCTGCGCGGCGCTAAGCTGCTCGGTTTCTGTCGCCATGCGCGTCCTCGCTAGTGGCTAGTTCGAGGCTAATACGAACCCGGCCGCGTCTGGATCGTGAGGAGGTTGAAGACACGCTCCTGCGTGGCGTCGAGATCGTGCTGAATGTTCTTCGAGCGCTGGTGCAAGAAGAGGTGCGCGATCATGCACGTGACGGCGATGCCGAGACCGAAGGCCGTGTTGTACATGGCCTCGGAGATGCCGTTCGCGAGCACTTGCTGGCGCTGCGCGGCCGACAGCTTCTCGTTGGAGACGGCGCCGAACGTGTGAATGAGGCCGACGACGGTCCCGAGGAGACCGATGAGGGTCGCGATGTTCGCGAGCGACCAGAGAGAGCCGATGCGCTTCTCGACCGCGGGCTTCAGCTCGCCGATCTTCTCGCTCATCGATGCGTCGATCTCGTCCGGTCCTTTGTTCGCGTGCGTCAGACCCGCTTTCACGAGCTGCAGCGTCGGATAGTCACCGGCGTCGCAGAGCTTGATCGCGCGGTCGATGTTCCCCGCTGTGACCAGCTTCTTGATCTGCGCGAAGAACTCTTTCGAGTTCACGCTGTACTTCGAAAGCTGGAACGCGACACGCTCGATGACCATCGCGATGACGACCGCGCTGACGAGCAAGTTGAGCGACAGGAAGAGCGGGCTCTCCTTGAACGCGCCCATGAGGCCCGAGCTGCTACCGCCTCCCTCCGCACCGAAAAAGACGAACATTCCCGACGCTCCTTTCTAACCCGTAGACCTTGTGCCTTTTGACTCGCCGCTTCGCGGGTCGCGTCGTCGCCGTCAACGACGCTCTCCCCCGTGCCGCCCGCACCCAAGGTGCTGCTCCGGCACGGCCCCGATGAAAAAGGACTGTTCGGACGATAGCTCCCCCTAGATCGCGAAGTCAACGAGACCAACCAAAAGTACGACGGCGTCGTTCCTATCGGGCCCTCTCTCTCCTCCTCGGCGTGCCTTCTCCCTTCTCGTTCCTTTCATTCTCTTCGCTGTCTTCGTTCTCGAAAATTCGCAGGACGTACTCCGCGATGAGTCCCCATTTTCATGAAATAGGGAACATGCCCATTACCACCACAGCATAAAGTTATCTAAATACACGGAATGCGTGCGGATTCGGCCGATGGAATTGCGTCTCATCTTCGAGAAGCCACCCAAACTCCCTTGACGTCGTTTGGTCGAAGCCGTCATGCTCCCGCGAGAGTCGCGACGGGCATCCCACGACTCTCGGCAACGAAGGCCGACTTAATCGACGTCATTGGACTTAGACGATGCTTGCTTCTCGCGGACTCGTTCAGATAACGTCGCGCTGCTTCAAATCCCTGCGCGGGGGCGTCGCTTCCCCTCTGCAGGTGAGTTCAGTTGCTCGCGTATCGCGCGGTCGGTCGGTCGGTCACAACAGCTAGGCTCGCGCAGTAACCAAGTGCGCGCGCCGCCCCAGACTCAGGGCACGCTCCAGGAGGTCGGTTCGATGTCTAAGATTTGGCAAGCGTACAAAGAGGGTGGTTGGGCCATGTGGGTCATCCTCATCTGGTCTGTCATCACGATCGGCTTCATCGTCGAGCGCTCCATCTATCTGTTCGGTTCTTCGATCAACAAAGACGTCTTCCTCGCGACGATGCAGAAGTGCATCCTCGCCGGCGACGTCGCGAAGGCCGTCAAGATGTGCTCCGCCGCGAACGCGCCCCTCGCGCGCATCGTCCAGGCCGGGCTCGTCAAGGTGAACCGCCCCGACGAAGAAGTGCAGGCCGCGATGGACGAATGCGCCCTCCGGGAAATCCCGAAGATCGCAAAGCGCACGGGTTACCTCGCGCTCCTCGCGAATCTCGCGATGCTCACGGGTCTCCTCGGAACCGTCTTCGGTTTGATCGTCAGCTTCGGCGCCGTGTCGGGCGAGAGCGTCGATCCGAGCCAGAAGGCGCGAATCCTCGCAGAAGGTATCTCCGAGGCCATGCACTGCACGTTCTTCGGGTTGACCGTCGCGATTCTCGCGCTCCTCGGCTTCGCCGTTCTCAACGGCAAGACGCAGCAGCTCGAGGACGACATCAACGAGGCGAGCGTCCAGGTGCTCAACCTCATCCTGAACAACCGCCAGAAGGTGAACATGTCCGGAGTCGCGGCTTAGTTCCTCGACCAGACACCGAAGTAGACGCTACGGCGATTCATCGTCGCCGTAGCGCCCGACCTTCCTCAGAAGCAGCGGGAGCAGGACCATGGCAGGCGTAGACGTAGGCGGCGGCGGCGGTAAACGGAAGTCGCTCGATTCCGACGTGAACATGATCCCGTTCATCGACTTGTTGTTGGTGACGATCGCGTTTCTCCTCATCACGGCCGTGTGGTCGCACATGGCGCGTCTGAACGCAGACGCTCAGGTGCCGGGACCGCCGAGACCGGATGTCGAGCAAGAGAAGGTCGAGCCCGAGAAGCAGCTGCACATCGAGATGCGATCGACGGAGAAGTTCGTCCTCATCTGGAAGCAGGGCGGAACGACGGTCAACTCGATCGACGTGCCTCGCCCGCCGGACACCAAGGCGATCACCAAAGAGGGCCCGGTCGACGTCGTCCGTTATCCCGAGCTCGCCGAGAAGGTCGCCACCGAGTGGAAGGCGAATGGCCAGCATCAGGCCAACACCGACAAGAAGCTCGATCAGGCGATCCTGCACACCGACAACAAGACCGAATACAAGTTCATCATCGCCGTCATCGACGCCGTCTATCAGGCGAAGCGCGAGATGACCCTCGGCGGGAAGAACGAAAAAGTTCCGGCCTTCAACGTTACTTTCGCAGTGAACTGAGGAAGCCATGGCGATTCATCAACCTGGCCGACGCCTGATGCACGCGGTACCGCTGCACTTCGTTCAAGAGAAGGTAGCGGGCGGCGGCAAGCGTGCGATCGCGGCGAACCTTTCGCTCACGAGCATGATCGACTTCTTGCTCGTCACCGTCATCTTCCTCCTCATGAGCTTCAGCGCGTCGGGCGAGCTCCCGGTGTCGCAGGGCGTGACGCTCCCGAAGGCGGAGAACGTCATGGACATGCTCGACGCGCCGGTCGTCGGCGTGAACGGCAGCCAGATCCTCGTCGACGGGACGCCCGCGGGCAACACGCGATCGATCGAAGAGACGGATCGTCTGCAGCGCATCGACGAGCTCTTCAACATCTTGAAGGCGAAGAAAGAGCTGTGGAAGTCGACGCACCCCGGAAAGGATTTTCCGGCGGTCGTCATTCTGCAGGTCGATCAGAACGTGAAGGCCGTCGTCGTGAAGAGCGTGTTCCAGACCGCGGCGTTCGCCGGGTATCCGAACGTGAGCTTCATGGTCGGGAACATCCCGCGGTCGAGCGGCGCGCAGTAGTCGCCGGTAGCAGGTCGGCGTGAACACGCGATGACCTCGCCGCCGAAGAAGGGGCGCGGCCTCGCCGCAATCCAATCCGCTCGCGAAGAACGCGGGCGTGGTAGCCGCGGCAGGTACACGCCGCAGTTCGTCATCGGCGCGGCGGTTCTCGTCGCGTGCGCGCTCATCGCGTACAAGATCGTCAACGATCGCGATCTCAACCTCGCGAAAGAGAAGATCTTCGCGCGGCGTGACGCGGCGATGAAGACGATCGGCGCCGAGTGGTTCCCGATGCGCGATCGCATCGAGGGGACGGTGCTCGAGGCGGCGAAGGGGTACGCGGGCGACTTCGTGGATCCGGCGCTCGCGGGCTGGACGTTCCGTGGGCAGCCCGGGATTTACCTGCGCCTCCGCGTGGCCGACGCGCGCGACGCGGCGACGATTCGTAAGCTCGCGCCGTTCGCGAAAAAAGATGCGTTCGCGGGGTGCTTTCTTCGCGAGCCGAACGCGGCCGCGGCCCGCGGCGAAATCGACGGCGGCGCGTTCGCAGAGCAACCGTGGAATCTCGCGCAGGCATATTCGGCGGCGCGCGTGCTCGGCGACGAGTTCGCGGCCGAGGTCCGCGACGCACCCGACTCGCTGCACCTGCGCGTGTTCGAGCAACAGTACGAGATGGCGTTGAACGATCAGCTACCGATCGCGGCGCGCGTGGTGAAGGGGGCGCAGTTCTTCTTGCTCGCGCTCGACGA
>JBBQXV010000357.1:0-8195 GCA_038209335.1 Polyangiales bacterium
CCTAGAAGGGGGCGGCGGAGGATCGGGCGAAGAGTCGTACGAGCTCGCGCTCTACTTCGCGGCGCGCCACACCGAGATGGATTGCTGGGTGAAGCGGAAGAAGCGCGGCTATCTCCTGATGACGGGCGACGAGAATCCGTACCCGCGCGTCTCGAAGCAGCAAGCGAGCGCGCTCATCGGCGATACGAACGCGGACGACGTTTCGATCGCGAGCGTCGTGCGAATCGCTCAAGAGACGTTCCAGCCGTTCTTCCTCATCCCCGACCAAGCTCGTCGATCGCGATGCGAGCGTGTCTGGCGCGATCTTCTCGGCGATCACGTCATCTGCATGGAGTCCGCGGAGGACACGTGCCACGTCGCGGCGGGGATCGTCGCGCTCGGCGAGCGAGCCGTTGGAGATCTCGACGCGCTCGCGAAGAAGATGACGGCGTCGGGCGTCGCGAAAGATCGCGTCGGGGCGGTCATGCGCGCGCTCACGCCGTTCGCAGCGACGATCGGGCGCGACGGCACCGCGGCACCGCACGTCGACCAAGCGTCGCTGCCGTCGGGCGACGGCGCGAGCGGTATGAAGCGCCGCTGATGCGCGAACGCGAAGTCGTCGTCGTGGTCGATCTCGGCTTCGGCGACGCGGGGAAGGGGACGATCACCGACGCGCTCGTTCGCGAGCGCGCGGCGCATACGGTCGTGCGCTTCAACGGCGGCGCGCAGGCCGGGCACAACGTCGTCACGACGGACGGGCGTCATCACACGTTCGCGCAATTCGGCGCCGGGACGTTCGTGCCCGGCGTGCGCACGCACCTCGCGCGCACCGTCGTCGTTCATCCGACGGCGTTGCTCGTCGAAGCGCGTCGCCTCGCGTCGGTCGGCGTCGACGACGCGCTCGAACGGCTGACCATCGCCGAGCGCGCGCTCGTGACGACGCCGGTGCATCAAGCCGCTGCGCGCATTCGCGAGCTCGCCCTGGGCAACGCGCGCCACGGGAGCTGTGGCGTCGGAGTCGGCGAGACGATGCGCGACGAGATCGCCGCGCCGGACGACGCGATCCGCGCCGGCGATATCGGCGACGTGAACCAGATGCGCCGTGCGGTCCTGCGTCACCAAGCGCGAAAGCACGCCGAGCTCACCGCGGAGATCCGCGCGCTCGCCGGCGTCGCAGAGGCGGTGCACGAGATCCGCGCGCTCGAATCGCCGAACATCGCCGACGCGTGGGTCGATGCGCTCGCGCCGCTTCGCGCGCGCTCCGTGATCGTCGACGACGGACACCTCGCTGCGGCGCTGCGCGCACCGGGAACCGTCGTCTTCGAAGGCGCGCAAGGCGTTCTGCTCGACGAGTGGCGAGGCTTTCATCCGCACACGACGTGGAGCACCTGCACGTTCGACAACGCGCTCGCGCTCGTTCGCGAGCTCGGCGACGGCAACGCCGTCACGCGTCTCGGCGTCCTCCGCACCTACGCGACGCGCCACGGTGCGGGACCGTTCCCGACGGAGACGCCGGAGCTCGCCGCGCAATTGTCCGAGCCGCACAACGTGGACGGCCCGTGGCAAGGCGCGTTTCGCGTCGGGTGGCTCGACGCCGTGCTCATGCGCTACGCGATCGAAGTCTGCGGCGGCGTCGACGGTCTCGCTCTCACGCACCTCGACGCGCTCTCACGTCTTCCGCGATGGCGAATCGCGCGCGCGTACGCCGACCGCGCGGAGCTCCGTCCCGGCACGCTTCGCGATCTCGACTACACCGCTGCGATCGGCGTCGCGCTCCGCAACGTCGCTCCGGTCTACGACGACGTCGCTCGGTCGGCGGACGCCGCCGATCGTGTCGTCCGGTGCGTCGAGGATCTGCTCGGCGCGCGCGTCGTGATTACGTCGTCGGGCGCGACCGCCGCCGAAAAAATCTTCAGAACGTGACGGCTGCGACGACGACGCCACCACCGGGATGCGGCGCGAATCCGATCCGGAAGTCACGCGCGATCGTCGGGCGCGTCGCGATCTGAAGTTGGGAGACCGCGATCCCGACGACCGTGCTGACGATCGCCGACGCGAGCCGATCGTCGTGGAGCCACAAATAGAGCCCCGCGCCGACGTTCACGGCGACGCTCGCGATCGTCGGCAAGATCGATCGCGCGAAGCGCTCGGCTTTCGCCGCGTCGTCGAGGCGCGCCTCTTGACGCGCGAGGCACGCGGAGAGCGCGGCGGGCGTCGCCTTCTCACTGGCGGTGCACGGCGAGAAAAAGATCGCCGGCGGCGGAAGCGCCATCGTCCCGATGAACCCGAGCCCCGACTTCACCGTCCCCACGCGCGCGTCGGCGCGGAGCCCCGGATCGGTCGCCACGAGCGCGACGGTGAGCTGCGCGCCTGCCGTCGCCGCGTAGAGCCCGCTCCAACCGAAATACCAGAGCTGCGATGCCGAGGCGTCCTCGTAGAGCGCCGCCTCGACGCGCGCGAGTCGTGCACGCGCCGACTCGTCGCTGACGGTCGCGCTCGTCTGCGCGAGCGCGCTCGTCGACGTGAGATTCACGACGTGAACGAGGACGACGGCGGCGACGATCGCGACGGTGCGCACGCGCGCTACTCTACGCGAGTCCGCGGGTCGCGGTCGTGGCGCCGAGCGGCCTTTCGGCGTACGATGTCCCGAGTTTCAAGCTCACGCGGAAACATTTCCGCGAGCCTCCTCTCCGATGGTGACGCTCATTGGATGGCAGGTTTCGGGTCTCCCGTACCTCACCCTGCGCCGTTGCACGAGACGAGATGAACGAGCGAGTCAAAGAGAAGGACAAGGACAAACTGAAGATCACGAACCAGTTTCGTGACAAGCGCGGCATGGTCTACGACTTGAAGTGCGAAGGCGATCGCCTCACCGTGTACGTGTCGCCGAGAGAGAATCCGCAAGACGCCGGCGAGTGGCGCGTCGAAGTGCGCACGAGCCATTCGCCCGAGGCGATTGTTATCGCGGAGTGGGGACCGACGCGCGCCGATGCGCTCCGTGAAGTGGGCCGCGCGTGGACGTCGAACGCGACGACGCAGGGGCTCCCGACGTTCGACTGGGACGAAGTGGCGACGGCGCTCAGCGCCGTACGTGCGCTCTAGGAAGGGCGGGGTACGACGTGATCAAAAAAGAGCTCGTGTTGTCGAAGATCGAATCTGCGAAACAAGAAATGAGCGACGCGGAGGGAGATCTCGAGAAGGTCCTGCGCGAGATCAGCATCGCGCCGCGAGCGCAGAAGACGACCATCAGCGCGGTCGTCGAGACGGCGTTTGCAAAGCTGAGGGCCGCGCGAGCGACCCTCGGTGATCTCGAAGAGATTGTTGTGAAGGACGAGGACTGAGGACGAGGAGTGAAGCGGAGCAGACGGTGCGCGCGCCGTCGAGGCGCGGCGCTCCGTCAGGTGCTCACGACCACTGACTGGCTTCGGCTTTCACTTCGCCGATTTCGGCGTCGAGCGCAGCGGCAGCTTCGCCCTTTTGCGCCGGCGTCGTGTCGACGCGATGCCGATATTGCACGTACGCGACGTCGAGGCGCTGGATGGCGGCGTTCATCGCCGTCACGCGCGCCGCGACCACCGGCGGTCCAATGAACTTCCCGGCCGCGAGACGATTCGCCGCGCCGAGACGATCGACGAGCAGCGCAGCACTTTGCTGCAACGGCTCGGGGATCGACTCAGCGTCGGTCCAACGTTGAATGCGCACCGTCGCATCGAGCGACTCGACGAGGTTCTCGAGCACCGATCGAAAGAACGCGATTCGTTGATCTTTGCCCGTGGTTTTCACCAACGGTCACGCCCGCCGCCGCCGCCGCCGCCACGGCCGCCACCGCCGCCGCCACGGCCGCCGCCACCACCGCCGCCACCGCCGCCACCGCCGCGGTTCTGGCGCTCTTCGGCCTCGTTCACGCGGAGCGGACGACCGTCGAGGAGCGCGCCGTTCATCTCGGCGATCGCCTTCGCGGCTTCTTGTGCGGAGCCCATCGTCACGAACGCGAAGCCGCGCGATTGCCCGGTCTCGCGATCCGACACGACGTGCACGTCGGTGATCTCACCGAACGCGGAGAACGCCGCACGCACGGACTCGGAGGTTGCTTGGAACGAAAGATTGCCGACGTAGAGACGATTACCCATGATTTGTTTCTCGATGTTTCGGATCGCCGTTGCGAGCAGTTTCGCGATCCCGAGTATCGAGAGAGCGTCGGTGTCGAAGCGGTGGAACCTGGTCGTACGCGAAGAAGACTAGCGGGAACGGCGCGCTACGCAAGGGTGCCGATCGCTTGAGGCTTTTGGCGTTTGGCTGTCGCCGTGTCGGCCTCGTTCGGCGTCGCGCTGCGGCATTGGCTGAAAACGCAGGCCGCGCGCGGGGTAGGCGCGGTCTGCGGCGGTCACGTGCTCGTCGAGGTCGGCAGGGCGGCGAGGAGCACGGAGGCGTCGACCTCGGTCGTCGTGTCGTCGACGCGGAAAGGAGCGAACGCGTAGCGCGGCGATTCGAGCGTCGCATCCATCGCTGCCGCGGGGAGCGCGGTCGTCGCGAAATCGGCGGCGCAGCACGAGAGCGGTGCGCGCGGGAAGTGGAGGGCCATCCCGACATGAAGCGTCGCGAGGTATCCGCGCAGAGTCCGAGCGGCCGACGATTCGCTCGCGTCTTTGCTCGTCCATTCGCGCGCGACGAGCGTCACGACGGTTTCGATCTCGTCGGCGCGACCGACGAGCCATGCCGTCGCGGCCCCTTCGTGCGACGGGAGGCGAAGGCGCGCGACGAGCTCAGCGAGCCGCTCCGCGTGGTTCACGGCGTCTTGCAAATCGCTTGGATAGAACGGGCCGAACGAGTGGTTCATGCCCACTTTGTCGGCGCCTCGCGCCGAGAGTTGCCAAAAAAATTGCGAGCTCAGACCTGATGCCCGTAGTCGACGTAGATCGCGGAGTCCTCTTCGTTCGCGCCCGCTTCGATCCCGACGACGGTCGCCTCGTTCCACGAGAGGCGCAGCATCCCGCCTTGCGTGCGCTTCCAGTTGTCGAACGCGTACGACACGCGATTGAACACGCGACCCATGTCGACGAACGGTCCCGTCGAGAGCGCGATGTGTTGCTGCAAGACGGTGAAGCGCGTGAACGTCCAGCGGAGCTCGGCGTTGCCGAACGTCATCACGCGACCAACGAAGCGTTGTCCGCGAAACCCGCGGAGCGATTGCACGCCGCCGAGCCCGTCTTCGAAGTGCTGCGTGAACGAGAGCACCGGCATCGCGTAGAACGGGACGTCGCCGAAGCTGACGGAGTAGACGTACCGCGCGGCGAGCACGACGTCGTACGGATGCGGGAGGAGGCTCACGTACCCGCGCACGCCCGCCGTCACGCGACCGTAGTTGAGCGTCGAGCCGAACGCGCGGAGCGAGAGCTCGGTCGTGAGGTCTGCGAAGATGCCGCTGTTCGGATCCGGTTCGAAGTCGCGCGTGTCGTAGGCGATTCCGATTTTGACGAGGTTGTCCCATCCGCCGTCGCAACCGAGGACGCGGCCAGCGGTGCAGTCTTCGTGGAGGAGCGTCGATGCTTGCGTCGCGTTGACGGTGTTGCCCGCGCCGTCGAACGAGTCGACCGTGTTGCCCGTGTAGTCGCGGACGTACGTGTGCGAAATCGTCGCGCCGAGGATCGGGCGGACGACGCCGCCGAAGAGATCGCGCTCGAGCGAGAAGTGCGCGGCGGGGCGCGCGAGGACGTAGTTGTTGTAACGCGAGTACGCCGTGCCGTCGGGTTGTCGCGCGCGGATGGCGTCGTCGTAGCGCGGGGCCCACGCGAAGGATTGATTCGGCGCGCCGGAGAAGTGGAGCGGGTCGAGCGTGGACTGGCCGGTGCCGAAATAGTTGGAGGAGATGTTTCGTTCGAAGGTCGCGTAGCTGCGGAGGCGGAAGGTCGAGCCGGCGACGTAAGGGACGTCGAGATCGAGCGTTGTGTAGAACTGTCCCTTCGTGGTGACGAACGCGAGCGTGTAGACGCGGAGCTTGTACGGCGTGTACGCGAAGAGCGGATCGGTGGCGGGGCCGTTGTCGTAGTAGAAGGCCGCCGCGCCGGCGCCGTAGCCGGTGTTCGGGTCTTCGGCGAGGAGGGGGAAGCCGGTGACGTAGGTTTGTGTTTGAGATCGGTCGGGGAGAGGGGGCGGCGCGCGGTCGGGGGGGGGTGGCGGGGGCACCGAGGCGGACGGTGCAGGCGGCGCGCTCGAAGCGGGCGGCGACGCGTAGGCCCTGGCTTTGCCGACGCACTGGCGGGAAGAGCGAACACTCCCGCAAGTCACGCGATCAGGCATCGCCCGTGCCTCATCGAAGCGCGAGTCTGCTGCTGCCGGCGGACCTGAATGGCCCAGGCTAACACGCGACGTAGCAATATCAGGCGATGCGCCGAGGCGCCGACGCGGTCACGGCGCCGGCATTCGGGTCCCAAATCCAGCCCCTCAGCGCCGGGCCGCGTCCGGGCCGGCGCCGCATCGAGCTTGGGAGCGAGACCCGTTGGTCCGAAAGCGCCGCGGCGAGGATTGCCGTGGCTCGAATTCAGGGTCGAGTGTGATGCGCTCGCCGCGTTATGGTGCAGGCCAGGTTCGCTTGGGGCGCCCACCACGTTGTCGAAGGTGATGGGCACGAACTTCCACGCTTGCCCGCCCGGATGTTGGCACCGCTCACGGTAGATAGTAGCTGAAGGAGGGGTCGTGGATCGTGTCGCACTGGTTTGTGATACGCGCGTCGGATGAGCGGGATCGTTGCGATTCTAGGTCGAACCGAGCCGAATGAATGGCGTCGGATGCGCGAGGACGTTTCCGTTTTCGGCACCGGGTCGACCGCCGCGTGGGTGGATCCCGATGGCAACGTTTCGATCGCGCGCGCGTTCTCGGTCGGCGACGCAACCACGCAGGTGGTTCGCTGCGGCGCCTGCATGGTGGTCCTCGACGGCTACCTCGACGGACACGTCGCAGCGGACGGTGCGGACGAACGCCGAATCGTTGATGCGTACGAGCGCGATGGGGTCGAAGGTCTCGGCGGACTGCGTGGAGACTTCTCGGTGGTCCTGTGGGACACGGCTCGACGTTGGTTCGTCGCGGCCGTGGACGCCGTAGGCATTCGCACGCTGTCATACGAATGGAACGGAAGCAGTCTTGCCGTGTCATCGCGGGCTGTCGCTCTGCTTCATCGGATGACGACCAGGCAGATTGACGACGTGTACTTCGCGCATCTCGCAATGAACCTCCGCTGTCAGCGGCCGGGTGAGACTGCATTTCGCGGCATTCGCCGCGTCCTCCCGGGCACCGTTCTGTTTCACAACGGGCGCCGGTTGGTCGAGCGTCGCGTCGCCAGGATCGCGTTCGACGAGTCCGAGCCGAGGCGAACAGATGCGTCACGACATGAAGAGTTCTGGACCACGCTCGGCGCCGCGATTCGAGATCGCGCGCGCGCAGAACGCTCGGCCCCGCGATTGGCGCTCAGCGCGGGCTTGGATTCGTTGTGTGTCGCGCAATCCTTGCTCGCGGAGGCCCCCTGCGTCGACGCATACACCATGAGCTCGGACTCATGGGGGCTTGACGAGGCGCGGCTTCTCCAACCGTTCCTTGCCAGACACCCTACGCTCGCTTGGCACCGCGTTGACTGCACGGATGCGACGCTGGTCTTGGATGGCACAAGGCAGGCGCCGCTCCCAGACGATCCCGACCTTGCCACTCCTGGGTTTCGCGCCGCGTACCGACGCATGTACGCGGCGATGGAGGGAGGTGGCTGGGTACTCGATGGTGAAGGGGGCGACGAACTCTTCGAGCTGTACACGACGGTCGCTGACCTCCTCGGCGACGACTTGCGATCGGGCGTCGACTATTTGCGCGAGCAGTCGTCACCACGCTCCGTCCTGATTCGCCACCTGATCGTGCCGCACCTGCCATCACTCGTTCTGCGGCCCTGGTTTCGACGCGAACTTCGCGCACGCGATCCGATCCCGCCTTGGATGACGGAAGAGTTTCGATCGTCCGTCGCGACAAAGGAAGCGATCGATGATGCGTGCACGGCGAGTCTCCAGCGCTCGTTCGCCAGCTGCGCGCGCGGGTTTCTCGAGGGCGCCGCGGACGTCGGGGAGCGTCAGGCAAGGAGACTCGCCCGTGCGACCTACGGACTCGCGAGCGCCTCCCCGTTCCTGACTCGCACCATGCTGGAATTTGTCGCCAAGATCCCTGCGCGCTTTCGTCTGGCA
>JBBQXV010000358.1:0-8090 GCA_038209335.1 Polyangiales bacterium
TTCGACTGAAGGGCTTACTGTGCAGCGGGAGCAATGGCGGGCGGCGCGACCGGCTTGGGCGGCGCGTCGCTGTACGCGTAGATGATGCTGATCGTCGTCGCCGTATCGAGATGCTCTTTCCCGGGCAGCGGCAAGTGATCGTACCGCGCGGTGACGCCGAGACCGAGCGCGAGCCCGCCGCTGACCTTTGCTGCGAACAGCGCTTCGAAGTTCAAGCGGTAGCGTGTCATGTCGACGATGCTCTGCAGGTATTCGATGCCGGTCGAGAACGTGACCTCTTTGTTGAAGCCGTGCTTGTAACCGAAGAAGAGGCGCGTCGAGTGATCGGTCGCGGTCTTGTCGAGCAGTGTCGGCTGCCCGTTCGCGTCGAGCACGGGGTTGCCAGTGGCGTCGAGCACGGGACGCGCGTCGTTGCGACGAACGTCGTATTGGAAGTCGTAGCCGGCCTCGGCCCATAGCGACGTCGCCGGCTCGCGAATGAACAGGTATTTGACGCCGGGGTCGAGGTTGTAACGGAAGTCGAGCCCCTGAAAGCGATCGTGGCGGCCGGTGTTGATGAGGAAGAGCGAGAGCTCGTCGCGGAGATAGCGATCGTAACGAAGGCGCCCCTGAATGTTCTCGGCGGTGACGCGAACGGTCTCACCCGCCGGCGCGCCTTGGCCGTAGTTGCCGAGGAGAGAGAAGCCGATGCCGTTGCCGTTGAAGCGCTTTTCGAACGCGCCGTTCATCGTGAGCGCGAGGAGGCGCGAGTTGCCGGTCGCGAGCTGGCCTCCGGCGGACATCGTGACGTTCGTGATGTCGAGCGGGTTCCCGAACTTGGGTGCGTCGGTCTCTTTCGGTGCGTCGACGAGCGCCTTAGCGTCGGCGGGAGGTGCGCCGGTCGGCACGGGAGCGTCGTCGGCGCGCGCGACCTGCGGCAGCGCAAGCGACGACAGAAGCCCAATTGCGGCCACCACGGCGCGGCGCGTGCGGTTCGAATCGATCGATCTCATGATGCCCTCAACTCTTAGTGACGTGGTGGTGGGTCTCCGCGACCGCGAAGCCTGCTTCGGCGAGCGTCTCGCGGATCGTGCGGTTTGTGTCGAAGTAGACCTGCCAGTAGTGCTCGGTATGCGTGTACGGCCGCACCGCGAGGACCGGACCGGCGAGGGTGAAGTCGATGATCTCGACGTCGGGCGCGGGCGTCTTGTCGACGTTTGGGATCGTCGCGATGCGCTCCTTCAAGAGCGTAATCGCCTTCGCGTGATCCGCGCCGTGCGCGAGCTGCGCGAGGCGGTCGACGCGGCGACTCTTGTTGGTCGAGAAGTTCTGGACCGTGTCGCCGAACACCTTGGTGTTGCCGACCATGGTGCGAACGTTGTCCGGCGTATCGAGCGTCGTGACGAACATGCCAACCTCGACGACCGTGCCGGTGATTCCGCCGATGGTGACGAAGTCACCCTTCTTGAAGGGACGGAGAATCATGATGAACGCGCCCGCGGCGAAGTTGCCGAGGAGCCCCGACCAGGCCGCGCCGATCGCGAGCCCCACCGCTGCGAGAAGGCCGGCAAAGGTCGTCGTCTCGACGCCGAGGAAGCCGAGGAGCACGGCGACGAGAATGATGTTGAGGAGGATGCTGACGACGTTCTCCGCGTACGCGATGAGCGTCGCTTCGATCGCGCGCGCGCGCATGCTGCGCTCGACGCCGCGCTTGATGGCGCGAATGACGAACCGCCCGACGATCCAGAGGATGATGAGCCCGAGGAGCTTCGTCCCTATGTCGAGGCCCTTCGCGTACAGCACCGGCATCAGCTTGTCGAAGTCCATGTCGCGACCCTTTCGTGTGAGCGCGCGATGGCGATCGAACGCGGTCGCGATGCTACCAGCGTCAATCCGGCCAGGCGCCGCCGTCTTCGTTCCGCGCGTCGTCGTCTCCGCTGTTCCCGCCCGGTCCGGGCGACGCGCGGAACTTCGGTTTGTAGCCGTCGCGTCGGTTGCGGCGCGCGAACGGCGACTCGGCGAGATCGAACGCGGTCATGAGCGTTCGTTGAAGCTCGGAGACGAGCTGAGGGACGGAGTCCTTGTCGCCGAAGTCCATCCAGTCCCATTTGCCGTGGCCTTCGCAGACGGCGACGAGGACCTTCCAGCCGAGGAGCGGCTCGCGGTTGTTGCGGTGACCGAGATCGAGGTCGAGGTAGGAGACGCGGATGGTGGTGCGGGCGACGGTGACGAGGAGCGTGAGGCCGTCGGCGAGGCGGAGGTGGAGATCGCTCCAGGACGAGTATGGAGGGAGACGAGTGCGGATTGTCGAGGTCGAGGTAGAGGTCGAGGTCGAGGTCGAGGTCGAGGTCGGGCGAACGAGGCGCAGGCGTGGGGCGAGGACGATGCGGCGATCGCGCACGACGAGCGCGTCGGCAAGGATCGCGAGCTCGACGTGCGCGCCCGGCGCGAAGCGTGTGACGAGATCCGGATCGATGGCGTCGGCGGTCGGCGCGAGAACGAGCGTCGCACGCGGCGCGCGCTCTCGCAGCGCGAGGAACGGCGCGAGCGGCATGCGCGCGGGATGCATCGCGAGGAAGACGTCGCGCGACGCGCCTGCGTGATCGTGCTCGCCGAGGAGCAGCGCCTCCGAAGGCGTCGACGCGCGCGCCGTGATCGCGAAGAGCGTTCGCACGAGACGTACGAGCCCGTCGACCGAGAGCGCGGCTTGCGCGAGATCATCCGGCGTAAGCTTCACCGTCGCGCACTCGCTCGGCTCGCGAACGCAGACACCCACGAGCCGCCCGCGCCCTTCGCGCACGTCACGCGCGCATCCCACGCCGGGGCACGGCACGGTGGTCGCGCGCGGCGCCTTCGTCACGAGACCCGCGTCGCGGGCCGCGTCGAGCGTCGCCGACGTGATCGCTTCGCCGAGCGCGCGCTCGGCCATCGTCGCCGCGCCGAGCCGCTCGATCAACGAGAGGAGCGCGCGCATCGGGTCACCCGGTCCCGGCGATGTTGTCGTCGACAGCGGCGCTGGTCTTCGCGGGCGCCATTCGCAGGATCCCGCGCGCGATCATGTATTCGCGCACGACGCGCTCGACCTCGGGGTTGTCGCGCGGGTACTCGATGCGGTTCTGCCCGTCTCTGACCGTGAGCTTCACGCCGATTGCGCCGACGTTCGCGATTCGAAGCACGAGCTTCACGGCGACAACTTTGCCGAGCGCGAGCGCGGCGGTGTGCACATGGTCCGCGCTCGCGCCGATGATGCTCTTGCGTGGCCGAGAGAACGCCATCGTCTCGCCGTCGTCGGTCAGGACGCTGAGCGCGTGGAGCTCGACCCTCTGCAAGTCGGGTACGCCTTCGCTCTTCAGCGCCGACGCGAGATCCGAGAACGGCGCGAGCGAGTACGCGCCGTCTGCCCGCCAATGATCCGGATCCGCGTGTGCGACCTCGCCGAGTGTGCGACGCAGCACTTCTTTGATCGCGGCGTGCGACGCCTTCAACGATGCGCGCCATGTTTTCTTGCAGATGCGCACCCGCGCGCGCTCGGTCACGACGTCGGTCGATTGCTCGATCGTCAGCGTCGAGTCACCACGCACGAAGTCGCGCACCGCCGGCGGACGCCCGTGGGCGATCTCGAGGTAGATGGCGTCACGCGTCTCGCGCCGGTGGAGATCGCAGAGGTCCTTGCGGTCGCGCGCCTTCATCCGCGCGCCGAAGAGCGTGACGAACGGGGCGCGGAAGGCGTCGTCGGCCGGAAACGGGCGCGGCTCTTTCGGATCGAGCTCGGTCACGCCGCGCATCGCCGCATCGGCGTGCGTGCCGCTGCATGCGACGCGCGCGTCCTCGGCGATCTCCGGCGCGTCGAGGATCGCCGTCGCCGCGAGATCCTCGTCGCCCAGCGTCCCGCGCGGGAGGCGCGGCGGATCGCTCGTGTCGAGCGCGAGCAGCTCGTCGCGGCCCTTCGTGCCCGTGAGATCGCTGAGCGCGAGCATGCGATCGCAGAGCTCGTCGCTCGGCGGGGGCAGTGAGTCCTCTGCGTGGAGTGCGGTGTGGAGAATGCGCACGAGCGCGCGATCGTTTTGCGCCGTCGCGGCGAGCGCGTCGAGCGGAACGCCGTGCGTTTTCGCGAAGTCGGCGTGCGGTGCGAGGAGGCGTACGAGGAGCGCGCGCGAGACGTGCTCGAGGGTTTGGAGACTGATGAGGAACGAGGGCCGCGGCATCGGCGCGGAGGATAGCAATCATTCCGCCCCGCGCTTGCGCGCGCTTCGTGGGATCCCGCGTCGCGCCATTCGATCGACGTCGTCGAGCGGAACGTCGTGCGCGCGACCCGAAGCGCGCTCGCGGGCGAGACTTCGCGCGAGCCGAACGACGTAGTCGCCGAGCGCATCGAGGGGAACGTTCTGCGGGCGCTGCATGATGACGAGGATGACGTCTTGCACGACGTCGTCGGCGTTCGCGCGTCCCGCGATCGGCGTGGCGGCGTCGCGAATCTTCGCCGCGGAGCGTGTGTGAAGCGCGGTCAGCGCCTTGCGACTGCTGCGCGCGTGGAGCTGCTCCGCGAGCGCGCGATCCGGATCGGGCGCGAGGGTGAGGTGCGGGTGGACATCGATCGACGGGACGGCGTTCATCGGCGTTTCTCCTTTCTGATTGGCATTGAAAACGAGGGCTCCGAAGCGCCGGAGCGACGCGCGCGACCTGCGCGCGCGCGCTCCGGGCTCGGAACTCCCGCTCACGAGACGAGCACGCTCGCGGGAGCCGGCGCGCTCGCGCCGTTGGTGATGACGGACGCGCTGCCGTTCTTGGCAGGCGCGCTCGCCGGTTGGACCACCGGAGCCACAGCGGTCTTCTTCTTCCGCTTGCCGCTCCGGTGTTGGACGATGAACGGCGCAAGCGACTCCACGTGCTTGACGACCGTTCCATCGTTGCGACTCAGACGCTGAAGCCACTCGTACAGAGCGAGCGATTGCTCGATTCCGGCCGCGTGACGCTTCATGAGGCTGCGCTGGATGATCGACACCAGCGCCTCCGCCTGAGCCTTCACCTTCATCATCGCCTGCTCGTACGTGAGCGAATCGCGCACGACGTTCAGATCGAATTGACGAAAGCGATCCGGTTCCGCCTCGAGGATCGCGATGGTCGTCGCGAGGGCCTCGGCCGGAAACTGCACCAAGCCGACCGCGACCTGGCGGTCGCGCTCGACGAGGTTGTCGTCGAGGGGCAGGAGATCCTGCGCCATCGACAAGTAAGAGGCCGCCTTCGTGGTGAGGGCGGTCAGGTTGGTACGGACGATGTTCTTCTTGCTGCGGGACCCGGTAGCCATGGGAGAGGGATTCCTTCTTGGTGACCGCGGACGGCGTGCCCCGAAGCGCTCGGGGTTTGGCGTCGTCCGCCTTCACATCTCTCCAGGTCAGATCTGAAATTCGGGGCGGGTGCGGGGCGGGTTAGGGAAACCGTTGATCGCGACAACTCGTCTAGATTCGGTGCGTTGCGCGGTCCGCGGACGTGGGCCAGATCGTGTCGATTTTTTGATCGGCGACGAGGTCAGCTGAGAATCGGCTCCGGCCACTTGGCGCGCGACTGCGAGGGGACCCAGTTCGTCCGCGTTCACTCGAAATTCGTCTCTAGGTAGTCGACGGGGCGAGCGAACGCAGACGCCGGGCGAGTGCGCGCAGACGGCGAGAGGGGGAGTCAGACCGTCCCCGACTCACGTCGGACCGCAGGAGAGGTGACGACAGACGAGCTCGCGTCTGCGCGGAGGCGATGCGCGAGCGGAGGGACCACGCGCGCGCGCTGGCGCTCGTCAGCCGGCGCTCCATCAACCCCCTCAGCGCAAACCGACACGAGCGTGCGCACGCAGATAGCGAGCGTGCGCACGGCCGTCCGCCGACGCCGCGCACGCGCCAAGACAGGCCAGCACTCGGCCTGACGAGTTGGCAAGCGATTTGCTGGTCCTTGCGCTCGCCCGGCGATCGTGTGAAGGGCCGTTCGGCGATCAAGGTGGCCGGTGATGCTAAGCTCGCAACGAGCAGCGCGGCGTCGCGAAGGCGGTCGTGCTCTGGAGGGACCGGAATCAATGAGGCACCTGTCAGCGGTTGCCGTCTCGTGGATCGCGCTTGCCGCGAATCTAAGTATCGCGTGGGTAGGTTGCGTGGGGAGTGAACCGCAAGTTGGCGGCGTGGGCGATGCCGCCGTTGGCGACACCGGCGGAGCCGACACCAGCGTCGGAGGCGACGCCGCCGCGGATGGCCCCATCGTCGATCAGGATGCGGCTGACGCCGCGGAAGTCGGGCCGTGCGGGATATGCGACGGCGGCTGCTACCAAGGTCAATGCGATGGTAGTCGCGTCGTGAGCTTGGTGATGGGAGTCGGGCACGGGTGCGCCCTCCTCGCAGTCGGCGAAGTCTGGTGTTGGGGCAGCAACTTCGACGGACAGAGTGGGCAGACTCCGCCCTCCATCACCTCGCCAGTGAGCAAGGTCCTTGGCCTTCCAGCCATCAAGCAGATCGCGGCTGGTCCGGCACACACATGCGCGGTAGCGCGGAACAGTAGCGTTTACTGTTGGGGTGAGAACGCGCATGGGGCCCTCGGACACGATGCGGCGGGCGATCTCATTTGCTTCAATGGCGCTAAGTGCCAACCAACGCCAGCGATTGTCCAGGGACTCACGGCTGCGCAGGTCACTGCAGGCGCTGGCAATACCTGCGCGGTCACGACGCTCGGCGGGGTCTCGTGTTGGGGAACAGACGAGGCCGGCGTTCTTGGTGCGGGCGGTGCGACGACGCACCCGGACACGTTCGTGCCCGTTCAGGTGAAGGGGCTCACGTCCGGGTTCTCCAGCGTAAGCCTGTCCGTCTGGCCCGGAACGGCTGCGTGCGCTGTCGACACCGCGAACAAGCTGTGGTGTTGGGGCCTGAACTACTACGGTGAGCTTGGCCACTCGATCGGTGGCGGCAACCCCGTCGACACGACGGTCTGCCCGTACAACACCGGCATCATGTGCAACACGACGCCGCAAAAGGTGACGGTCAACCCAGACGGGACTGGTGGCGACTTCGATAGCGTCGACACCGTGCTCGCGGGCTGGACCACGTGCGCGGTGCGGCTCGACGGGAGCCTCTGGTGCTGGGGCGCCAATCCGTCGTACCAATTCGCGAACGGCACGACCACGTCGTCTCCAACTCCTGCGAAGGTGCTGAACCTTCCGCAAGTGGGCCTGTTTTCGGGCAATCTGGCGCCATGTGCCGTCACCAAGTCGGGCACGCTCTCGTGTTGGGGCGATGGGGAGAGCCTGGTTCCGGGCACTGCCGGAACTACGGCTTGCACCGACTACAATGGAGGGACGCATACCTGCGTCGCGACGCCAATGGCGGTTGGGGCTCCGGCAGCGGCAACGACGCTCAGCGTCGGGTACCTTTCCGGGGGGATCGTGGTTGGCGGGCGCGCCTACGCCTGGGGTCTCAACAACGCTGGGCAACTCGGGCATGCGCGGGGGACGTCGGGCGACGTCAGCGGGAATAACCCGACGCCACAAGCGGTGCAGGGGCTGCCCTGAGTCCGGCCAACGCCGCAAAGGCGACTCCATCGCGAATGGCGAATTGCGTTTCCGTTTCGTTCTACGTCTCCGACTCCATCTTATGCCGCAGCATCAACCGCTTCAGCGCGAATCGGCTCGACATCCCGAGCGCCTTCGCGGCATGCGTGATGTTCCCTTTCGCGGCCGCGAGCGCGTCGCTGATCTGCACCGGCGTCGGCTCGACGCGCGGCGTCTTGGGTGAGGGCTCCGACGATGCTGGCGACGTCGACGGCGTCGACCGCGCGACACCGCGCTTCGCACGCACGCGAATCTCATCGCCGTCGCTTCCGCGCAGCGCTTCCCAAAGAAGCGCATCCAGACTTCGCACGTTCGCCGACAGCGGCTCGCGGAGCGCGCGGGTCACGAGCGACGGCGACACGCGCGCGAATCGCCGACCGTTCGCATCGGTCGTCACGAACCGCGCGGCCACATCCGGGCTCTTCTCCGCGGCGCGGAGCGCGAGCTCGTTGAGGAGAAGCGGGACGTCCTCGCGCCGCGAGGCGAGCGACGGCACTTCGATCCGCGACGTGAACCGCGCGACGAAGTCGTGCTT
>JBBQXV010000359.1:0-8063 GCA_038209335.1 Polyangiales bacterium
AGACCGAGCTGCGTGCGCTCGCCGCGTCGCTGGGCGTCGGGGACGCGGTGCATTTCCTCGGGCAGCGGCTGGACGTCGCGCGGCTCCTCGGCGGCTTCGACCTCTACGTGCACCCGGCGCTCGTCGAGGGGCTCGGCATCGCGGTGCTCGAGACGATGGCCATGGCGCGCGCGGTCGTCGCGCTCCCCGTCGGCGGCGTCCCCGAGAGTGTCGTCGACGGTGTGACCGGCATCCTCGCGCGCGCGCGCACCGCCGATTCGCTCGCCGAAGCGATGCGCGTCGCGATCGGCGACCGCGCGCGCCTCCGCGATCTCGGCGAGCGTGCCCGCGCGTTCGTCGTCGCACGCGCGTCGGTCGACACGATGTGCGCCGCGTATGGATCGGTCTACGCCGAGCTCACGCGCCGCTGACGCGTCCGCGCGCCGCTTCGAGCATGCCGTCGGAGATCGCGTCGGTGAGAGCCGCGAATCGATCGCGATCGAAGTTCGCGCCGCTCGCGAGCCAGTCGACGTGCGCCTTGTCGCCGCCGCCGCGCGACATCTCGTCCGGAAAATGTCCGAGCACGTCGAGATGATCTGCGTACCCGGCCCACGCGATGCGTCCCCACACCTGCGAGCGAATCGGCACGACCCCGTCGTTCGCGCGCGCGCCGGGCGGGCGACCGAAGACGCGCGTCAGCACCGCCTCGGCCTCCGCGCCCGCGTTCTTCGCCGCGCACGGGTAACGCTCGTCGAGGCGCGCCGTGATCCCGTAGAGCGTCGCGAAGATCGTGTGCGAGATCGTCTTCCACGGGCTCGTCAAGTTGCGCATCCAGCCCCGCGGCGACGGCGGGGGCGCCATCGACGCCGTCGACTGATACAGCAAGCCCGCACGATCGGTGATCCCCGCCTGAAAGAGCTCCATCGCCTCCGGCGTCAGCTGAATCACGGCGCCCTGATCCTCCTTGATCGCGTCGAGGTACAGGCGCACCTCGCGGCTGCCGGCGTCGTCGAGCACGCGAAGGAGGGCGTCGGTCGCACGGTCGAGCATCTTGATGTCGAGGCCGAGGGCGCGATCGATGCGACCGATCGTCACCACGAGCGCGCTCGCCGCGGCGATGGGGGGCGATCCGAGCGACAGCGCAATGAACGTGAGCGCGCTGAGCGCGTAGAGAAGTCGCTGCCCGCTCACGGTCGCGAACATCGCCGCCATCGGCGTCCCGAAGTGCGGCGTGCTCAGCGTCGTCACGCTCGCGAGGCGCGGCATCCAACGGAGCTGATCGTCGTCGACACCGAGCGACACCTCGGGCGACGCGAGCATCCGCGCGTCGAGCCCTCCCGTCGAATGCCCGACGAGATGGATCGGCCCGCCCTTCGCAGGATCGCTCTCCGCCTCCGACTCGCACGTCCGCGCGACGAGCTCCGCGAAGCGCGCCGCCCGCCGTCGCACCGACGCGGTCGGCGGAACGTCGAGCACCCACGTCGCGACCTCGTCGCCCGCCGCGCGGATCCTCGCGCCGATCGCGCGTTCGAGGTGCGCGAAATAGTCGTACGACGCGAGACGCCCGAAGCCGAACATGCCGGGCGCGAAGTAAATGCGGTGAAGGCGCTGGGTCATGTGCGCGCCAGCGAGTGTGGCCTATCCGCCGTTCGGACGCACCCAGATGCCGAAGCCGTAGCCGCCGGCTCCCGCGCCCTCGAGCGCGACGACGAACTTGAATTGAACGTCCTTCTCGACGCAGACCGCCTTGTCCCAATCCACGATCGCGACGGCCTGGTGGTTCTTGTCGATCCACACGACTTTGTTTTCCATCGTCGCGATCGCGACGTCGAGATCGTGGACGCCGGAGTCGGCCACGGCAAAGAGTCGGTAGCAACCTCCGCCGACGAGCTTGAGCGTGTAGACGTCGCCTTTGTGATCCTGACTCAGCTCGCCTTGCACGGGCTTGCTGAACGGCAGCATTCCGGTCGGCTTTCCGCAGCGTGCGATGAGCTCGTTGTAGTCGTCGACGTACTTGCCGGTGAGCTTCATGTGGTCCCAACACTCTTTGTCGCCGACCGACTTCTGCGGCCACTGCGTCGACGGCCCGGGGTTGTCCGTGCGGTGCTGCGCTTCGGTATCGATCGGGATGACCTTCACCGGACCGTGCTTACTGTCGTCCGGGTTGGGCTTGGGGCCGTTCTTTCCTCCGCCAACCGGTGTGGGATCGAGATCGGGGTGGACGTGATGCGAGACGTACATCTTCGCGTAGTCCTTCTGCGGAGTGTCCCCGGTGTTGCCGTTGTCGGCGAGCCACTTCTTCCAGCACGTCGAAGCGTCACCGAGCTTCTCCTGATCTTTGCAGGAGGCGTAGGCGTCGTCGCTGCCCATGTTCGTCGCGTTGTTCGGGTTGTTGAGGCCCCCCGGCCCTGGCGTGAGCGACGGCACGCTGTTTCCGCACGCGACGAGCCCGATGACTGCAGACGCCGCGCCTGCCACTACATTTCCCCTGACGCTCATATTCGATCTCCTCCTACTTTTTCTTCCAAAGCCACATCGCGTACGTCCCCGCGCCCTTGCCGGCGCGCGCGAACAGCTCGACCTTCTGCGCGCGCTGAATGCAGAACGGACCGTCGGGGTTGAGCACCGGCATCGGCCCGTGCGACGAGTCCTCGGCGATGACGGCGCCGCTCGTGTCCTTGATCCCCGTGTCGAGATCCTGGATGCCCGAGTCGCCGACCGCGAAGAGTCGATAGCAGCCGACATCGAGCTCGAGCTCGAACTGCTTCTGCCATCCCGCGCCCTCCGCGAGCCTGCGGCTGTACGGCGGCGCGACCGCGACGAGACCGAACTTGGTGCCGCACGCGTCGCCGACGGCGTTGATGTCCGCCGTGATGTCGCCCGTGCGCTTCACGAGCTGCACGCACTTGCTCTCTGGTTTCGGGACGTTCGTAGGCGTCGGTGCCGGTCCGGGCTTTCCGGTCGGCGTCTCCATGTCGTACTTGCGCATGCTGCGATCGATCTCCGAGAGGAGGATCTCGACCGGCGTCTTGCACGAGTCGGGCGGACCGGAGCCCTGCCCAGCGTTCGAACACTTGTCGAGCTCACCCTGCTCGGAGCCTTGCAGCTTGCGCTCGCCCATGTGACCGCCTGCGCCCATCCCGCCCGGTCCGTTCACGTTCGCTGCGGCGGCGGTCGCGCTGACCGACGTGATCGAATACGCGCCGACGGTGATCGTCGAAACGTAGTGCGTGGCCTTGCAGTCGGCCGGCACCGACACCTGGCTTTCGTCGACATGAAACGCACCCGCGCTCGCGATCCAAACGCGCACGCGGTTGCCCTGCTCGAACTCGGCGCCGAAGTTCATCGCGCCCGCGAACGGAAGCTTGGCATGCAGATCGGTCTCGTTCTGCGCATCGATGTGCTCGATGTGCTTGTCACTCGGGCGCCATCCGTACGGGACGATGACATTGCCGCAATTGACCCACGTGATCTTGTCGTCCTGCTTTTTGACGAGAAACAGGCGCCCCGCCGCGATGTTGCTGTCGACGTCGCTCGTCTCGCTCGACGATTGCCCGATGAGGCGCACGACGACCTTGCCGCCCATGCCGTTGGCCATCGGCGGCTGACCGGTGACCGGCGGGAGCTGCGGCGTGCCGCAGTGGGTCGCGACTAGGGCGACGGGGAAGAGCGCGGCGAGGATCATGGTGCCAACCGACGCCTTGCGAACGGCGCGCGCGCGACTCTCATAGGAAGATGCCATGTTCGAACGGTATCGGTTTCGGCGAAGCAAGGTCAATCCGGTTCTCCGACGGGTGTCGGGCGCAAATGACAGCGGCGGGGATGCGGCCGCTCGTCAGCAGCGTCGCAAGGGTCGGACTCGGCAGGCGACGCGGTTCTGACAGCAGTCTGAGCGCGTGCTCGCCGAGCGGGGCGACTGCAGCTAGGATGCACCCGTGCGCCCGCTTCGGCTGCTCGCTTCCTTCGCGATCTTCGCTGCCACCTCCACGGGCTGCGCGGCGATCAGTGGCCTCGACAAGCTCGAGAAGGTCGACTGCACGAGCGACTGCGAAGCCGGTGCGAGCGACGCCACGCAAGACGTGACCGTCGGCGACGCGCACAACGACATCAGCTTGATCGACGTCGCGATCGACTCGGCCGACATGGACTCCGGCGTCGACGTCGGCAACGCCGACACATCGAGCGACGCGCCGAGCGACACACCGGCTGACACGGCGACCGACGCGCGCGACGCGGCGGCCGACGCGCCGCCCGTCGACTGCGGCGTACCGAACACGATCAACAACTGCGCAGCATGCGGCAACGCCTGCGATACGACGAACAGCAACACCCCGTCGTGCAACGGCACGACCTGCTCGTACGCGAGCTGCAAGGCCGGACACTCGAACTGCAGTCAGACGGCACCCGATCTCGCCGGATGCGAGTGCGCGACGCCGGGTTGCTGCGCGGGGAATGCCTGCCAGACGACGCACACGAACGGGGTCGGCAACAACTTCTACGATTGCCTCGCACTCGATACATACAACCAGGCGCAGGCGCTCGCGGCGTGTGTCGCGTTGACCGGCAACCAGGCGCAGTGCACGAACGCTGGCTGCCTCGCGCCCGACGGCGGAGCGTCTGGCAATGTCGTCTGCAGCTCGGGCTCGGCGACTCAGTGTGTTTGTTGGCAATACGATGCGCCGTTCGCGGGCCGGTATTTCACCGAGGGAATGCCGGGGGTCGCCCACTGCTTCTGTCCCGGCAGCATCAACGCCTTTCAGTGGCACTGATGCGCGCTTCGCTCGCGGCGCTCGTTCTGGCCGCGGCGATGGTGTCCCTGACGGGTTGCACCCAATCCGATTCAGCGTTCTCGATCGATAGCGATGCCGCGCCCGACGACGCGAGCTTCGACGCCAACGTTCACTCCGACGGCGCGATCGACGCGACGCTCGACGCGACGTCCGATGCAGGCGACGCCGGAAGCGATGGCGCCGCCGACGCGACGAGCGAAGCGTCCGGCGATGCATCGACGGAAGCGTCCGACGCGCGCGCCGAAGCGGCCGTCGACGCCGGCCCGTGTCCGGGCACCGCGGGACCCAACGCCGTTCGCGTCGGCGCGTACTGCATCGACGTCACCGAGGTGACCAATGCAAACTACACACAATTTCTCGCTGCCGATGCGGGCGCGCTCCCCTCGCCTCCCGCCGCGTGCGCAGGCAACGCGAGCTACGTCCCCGGCGCCGGCACCTGGCCCCCCGCGTCCGGACACGACAACGATCCGGTGGTCGCCGTCGATTGGTGCGACGCTTACGTGTATTGTGCATGGGCCGGCAAACGCCTCTGCGGCGCGATCGGCGGCGGCGCCACCCCCTTCGCGATGTACGCGGACTCGTCGTCGAGCGCGTGGTTCGCGGCGTGCTCCACCGGCGGCACGCGCGCGTATCCGTACGGCGGCACCTACGACGTAGCCGCGTGTAGCGGGAAGGACTACCCCGGAGGCAGCGCGCTTCGACCCGTCGGTACGCTCGCGACATGCTTCGGCGGCGCGTCCGCTGCGCTTCGCGACATGAGCGGCAACGTCTACGAGTGGGAAGACTCGTGCGACGCGAACGTCGGCGCCACCGACACGTGCCACATCCGTGGCGGCGGCTACCTCACGCCGAGCCCACCTGGAAATCTGAACCTTTCTTGCGCTGGAAGCGGCGTAGCGCTCGCGCGTGGATCGGCTACGTTCGTCGACGTCGGCTTCCGCTGCTGCGGTCCGTGAGGAATACTTGAACGTGGTGAATCCAGCGTCTTCGAACGCGCACGGCACGTCTTCGCTCGCGCCGGGATACCGGCTCGAGCGCTACGAGCTCCTGTGTCCGATTGCGGACGGCGGGATGGCGTCCGTGTGGATCGCGCGACTGCGTGGCAAGCACGGCTTCGAGAAGCTCGTCGCGATCAAGACGATCCTTCCGAAGTTCGCCGAGGATCTCCGCTTCCAACAAATGTTCCTCGACGAAGCGCGCATCGCATCGCGCATCGAGCACGCGAACGTTTCGCAGATCCTCGATCTCGGTGAAGAGCACGGCATTCTCTTTCTCGCGATGGAGTGGGTCGACGGCGACGCGCTGTCGAAGCTGCGCACCGCGGCCGAGCGACGCGGCGAGCTCATTCCTCCGGGCGTCGTGTTGCGTGTGCTCGCCGACACGTGCGGCGGACTTCACGCGGCGCACGAGCTCCGCAGCAGCGACGGCGCGAACCTCGGCGTCGTTCATCGCGACGTGTCGCCGCAGAACATCCTCGTGAGCGTGCGCGGTGTCGCGAAGCTCATCGACTTCGGGATCGCAAAGGCGCGCGACCGCGTCGCCGACGAGACGAACGCCGGGCTCATCAAGGGGAAGATTCAGTACATGTCGCCGGAGCAGGCGGTCGGTAACGACGTCGATCGGCGCGCGGACCTTTGGGCGGTCGGGGCGATCCTCTATCACCTCCTCAAGGGGCGTCCTCCTTACGAAGGCGAGAACCAGCTCGCGACGTTGCACTCGCTCACGAGCGGCAATCCGCCGCCGCCGTTGCCGACGACGGTGCATCCCGAGGTCGCGGCGATCGCGCGACGCGCGCTCGCGTTCGATCCGGCGCGGCGCTTCGCGACGGCGGAGCAGATGCAAGAGGCGATCGAGCACGCGATGATCGAAGCGCGGCTCGTCACGACGACGGCGGACGTCGCAGCGTTCATCGCGGAGCACTTGTCCGATCGCGCGCGGGCGCGGAAGGAAGCGGTCGACATCGCGTTGCGTGCGGCGGAAGAGCGCGCGCGCGTCGAGCAGCTGCTTCAGCCGGCGCGCGATTCGCAAACGGGCATCGGAGCAGTGCGTGACGCGCGTGACTCGGCGCCACGGCTGCTCGCGCCCAACGAGATACCGACGGTGCCTCAGCTCGGCGGGTTCGCCATGCGTCCGTCGCAGCCGCCGACGAGCAGCGGGATCCACGCGAGCGGATCGTGGCCGCAGTCGCGAGTACCCGGCGCGTCCGAGCCGACGCTCGGATCGGCGGCGCTCGTCACGCCGGTGGCTGCGGGACGCGGAGGGGCGCGCATGGCGATCGTCGCCGCGCTCCTCGGCCTCGCGCTCATCGGCGCGATCGCGATCATTGCGCTCCTCGCGTTCCGTCGCAGCGATGGCCCGACGTCGGCGTCGCGGCCCACGAGCTCGAGCTCCACCGCGACCGCCGCCACGAGCGCGACGGCGATCCCAACCGCGACGGCGACGGCGACGGCGACGGCAACCGCGGTGCCGTCCGCCGAGCCGCCGAGCTCCGCGACCTCCGCAAAGCCCGTCGCACCTTACTTTCCGCAGCGACCTCCCGCTACGTCGGCTCCCCCGCCGAAGAAACCGATCGACGATGGCTTCTAACCGCCCCCGTTTCGCCTTCGCCTTCGTGCTCGGCGCCGCGATGCTCACGCTCGCCGGAGGAGCGCTCGCCGAGCCGACCGCCGCCGAGCGCGAGACCGCACGCGGCCTCATGACCCAAGGGCGCACGCAACGCGACGCAAAGGATTTGCGCGCTGCGCTTCAGAGCTTTCAGGCGGCCGACGCGATCATGAAGGTGCCGACCACGGGCTTCGAAGTGGCGCGAACGTTCGAGCTCCTCGACCAGCTCGTCGAGGCGCGCGACACGGCGCTGCGCGTCTTGAGGATTCCCGAGCAACCGAACGAGCCGCAAGCATTCAAAGACGCGCGCGCCAAGGCGCAGGCGATGAGCGACGATCTCGAGCGGCGCATTCCGTCGGTGCGGATCACCGTGAAGGGCGCTCCCGAGGGGACGACGCCGACGGTGAGCGTCGACGGAGTCGTGATCGCGGCGGCCGCGTTGAAGGTTCCGTACAAGCTGAACCCGGGGCATCACGCGATCGTGGCGAGCGCGAACGGACCGGAGGTAAAGACGGAGATCGATCTCGCCGAGAAGCAGTCGAAGGACGTCGAGCTCGTGCTCGTGTCGAGTGGCGCGGCGCCCATCCCGTCGCCTCCGAGCGTCGAGCCGCCCCCGCAGGATCAAACGCCCCCCCCGCCGCCGCCGACCGGTGGGCACCCCCTCACGAACGCCCCCATCGGCGGCGCGCG
>JBBQXV010000360.1:0-8053 GCA_038209335.1 Polyangiales bacterium
GCCTCTGCGCATGGGCGACCGAGACGAGCGAGCCGCCTCCGACGCCCATGAACGCCATCGATCCCGCCATCACGCAGGCCACGAACTTCGTCCGGACCGCAAAGTCTCGCGTCTTCAAAGGACAGCCTCCTCGACGTCAAGCGCCTGAATGAAACGGCGCCACAATCCCGAAGTTACAGGACTCTTCAGCGCCGTCCAAGGATTCCTTGAGTAGGCCGGAGCTACTCGACTTGCCCGCAGGCGCGATTCGCCGGGACGGCCTCGGCCATCTTCGCAGGCGGCGGGAGCCCGAGCGCGGCCATGGTCGCGATGAACGTCTCCTTGGACGTGCCGACGCGGAGGCGCGGGTTGTACTTCTTCTCCTCGCCGATCGTCGTGACGCCGAGCCCGCGGTAGTCGTGCCCCGGATAGACGAGCGTCGTGTCGGGGAGCGCGAAGAGCTTCTGGTGGACCGAGTCGTAGAGCGTCGCGCTGTCGCCGTTTTGAAAGTCGGTCCGACCGCAGCCTCGAACGAAGAGCGCGTCGCCGGTGAGCACGCGATCGAACGCGCCGCGCTCGCCGACGACGAAGCTGATGCAATCCGACGTGTGACCGGGCGTCGTTAGGACGCGCAACTCGACGCCGCCGCCGACGGCGCCGAGCGTCACGACGCTTCCGTCGTCGAGCGGGACGTCCGCGCACGGCGCGCCGCCGTCGCGCGCGACGTAGCTCTTCGCTTGCGTACGCTTGCGGAGATCGCCCGCGCCGGTGATGTGATCCGCGTGCACGTGCGTCTCGAAAATGTGCGTGAGACGAAGGCCGAGCTGCTCGATGACCTCGAGATCGCGTCCCACGTGCTCGCGCACGGGATCGACGAGCGCCGCCGCGCGCGACGCTTCGTCCGCGAGCAGGTACGTGTACGTGCACGATTCGCGATCGAAGAGCTGGCGAAAAATCACTTCGCACCGCCATCGTGATTCGGATCCGGCTCGACGAGCTCGACGAGGACGCCGCCCGTTGCCTTCGGATGAACGAACGCGACCTTGTGACCGCGCGCGCCGGCGCGTGGCGACTCGTCGATGAGCGGGACGCCGATCGACTTGAGGAACGCGAGCGCGCTCTCGATCCCTTCGACCTCGATCGCGATGTGATGAAGCCCCGGACCGCGCTTCTCGAGGAACTTTGCGAGGCCGTCGTTCCCCTTCGGACTGATGAGCTCGATGTTGCTGTCGCCGATCGGCAAGAGCGCAGCGTCGGTCTTCTGCGACGCGACGACCTCGCGCTCCTGGACGGACAGACCGAACGCTTCCTTGTACTTTGCAACCGCTTCGTCGATGTCATGGACGGCGATCGCGACGTGATCGATCTTCTTGATTCGAAGCATGACGAGCTTCGTCTTAGCACGCCTCGATCGGGGGCTCGGACGAAGCGTCGACTGGGACGCGGGCGTGACGCAGCGTCGGAATCCACCACGCGAGCGCGCACGAGACGACCGACACCGCCGCGATCTGCGCGAGCTTCGCGGGCGCATCGGCCACGCCGCCGCGCGACCAGAGGAGGAGCAGCACGCTGGTGTGCCAGAGGTGCAGCGCCACGGGGATGAACAGGATCGCGCGCGACGCCGGCAATGGAGCATCGCGACGCGCGACGAACGCGACCGCGACGCACGCGAGCGCGTGGCAAAGCACGATCGTCCCCGCGCCGACACCGAGCGCCTCGAGCCCGTGAAACGGAAGGAACCCGAGGATACCGAGGACGATGATCGCGACGCCGACGAACGGAGCGACGACGACGTACGCGAACAGCGAACGCTGCTCGACCTTCTTGCGGAGCGCGCGGCAGAGGAGCGCGAAGATGGCTCCGAAGAGCATGTACCAATAGAAGCTCGTCACGGGCACGCCGAGCCAACGAAACGCGAGATCGCGATCCGACGCCGACCACTTCCACCACCCCGCGTCGACGCCGACGATGTCGAACGGCACGTCGAGGAGACAGATCGCGAGACCCACGACGAGCGCCTCGGCGACGGCGCCGAGCTTCAACCGCTCGACCGTCTTGAGCCCCGTGTAGTGGAGCACGATGTAGATGCACGTGACGTAGAGCGGAAGCTTGCGGTGATAGAGCTGCACCGAGAAGAGCCCGTGGTCGTAGTTCTGGAAGAAATTGAACGCGAGGAGCTCCATCAAGACGCCGTAGGCGAAGATCACGATCCACTGAAAGAGGTGGTAGCGATCGCCCCTCCGGTAGCGCGACACCGCGTGATGAACCGTCAGCGCGAAGCACGCGAAGACGACGAGCTCGAGACCGAAAAAATGCAGCGGTCGATCGAACGGGTTGGCGAACGCGATGTACGTCGGGTCCGCGTGGCGTGGGAGATCGGGGATCGTCATGTGCCCTCCTCCGTTGCACGTGCGCGAGGAGCGCCGCGACCGCCGAACGTGTCCTCGTCGTAGTGGCGATCGGTGCGGCGCACGGTGCCGTGAAGGCGATCGAAGAGCGTCGTGTGGTGCGCGTAGTTGCAGTGGAAATACACGTGGTGATCGTCGTGAAACCGATTGTCGGAGTGGAGCGGCAGCTTCCACCGGACCTTCACTCCGCAGTGATCGACCATCCCGATGAAGTACGTGTACGCGATGACCGCGATGTAGACGCCGACGTGCGTCGGGATGACGAACGCCGGGAGGATCAAGAAGAGCTCGAACGTGAGAAACTCGAGCGGGTGGACGGCGGTCGTCGTGAAAATGACCGGCGCCGTGTAGCGGTGATGCCACCGGTGAATGTGACGGAAGAGCGACTTGTGATGGAGCGCGCGGTGGCTGTAGTAGAGGCCCGCGTCGATCGCGAAAAACGTCAGGACCGCGCTGACCGGGAGATACGCGAGCCCGTACTTGCCGGCGTCGAAGTAGAGCATCGACCAACCGCCGCGCGCGACGTACCAGGCGAACGTCCCGCCGACGACCGAGCCCATCAGGATGTTCGACGTGCCGAGGAAGAAGGCGTGGCGCGTGAGGCGCTTGCCGAGGAAGCGCTTCGGCTGGAGCTTCCACTCGGCGGATTGGTCGCGCTTGTGAACGTAGAACCACCAGTGAATCGCGCCGCCGATGCCGAGGAACGTTACGGCCGTCACGAGGAGCGACGCGCCGACGAAGAAGAGCCACTGCATCGAGGGTTCGCTGGGCATGCCGCCTCCGCCTCCGCACTAATTGATTGATCAGTAATATAATTCGAAGGAGGCGTCAAGGCGCGGCCCGGGTAGAGTGGGACGCTCGAATGACGGCACCACGATCTCCACGCAGCCGTGCGCGCCCGCGACGCGGACGACCGCCCGGAGCCACGAGCGACGCGACGCGCGCGCGCATCCTCCGCGCCGCGCGCGAGTGCTTCGCGCGAACCGGTTACGCCGGGACCACGAACCAGCAAATCGCCGAGCATGCGGGGATCACCGCGCCGGCGATCTACCAGTACTACGACTCGAAGACCGCGCTCTACATGGCGACCGTGAAGGACGCGCAGGCCGAGCTCGTTCCGAAATTTCGCGAAGCGGTCGCCGGCGAGAAGACGACGCGCGGCGCATTTCGCGCGCTCCTCGCGGCATCGGGCGTGATGCACGAGCAAGATCCGTCGCTCGCGGCATTCTTGTCGGCGTTGCCGATCGAGCTGCGCCGCGAGGACGACATCGCGAACGCGATGGCCGAAGCGCCGAGCGACGTGCTCGAGATCATGGAAGGGATCGTCGCGCGGGGCGTGCGCGCGCGAGAGATCACGCCGTCCGCGGCGCCGCACGTGCTGTCGATGTTCCTCGCGTGCACGATGGGGTTGTCGCTCTACGCGGCGTCGTTCGGCGCCGACGAGTATCGTGCGGCGCTCGATGCGTTCCTCGCGCTCCTCGACGGAACGCTCCTCGCGAAGCGCATCCCGCGACGACGCGCGCGCTCAGCGGCGCGCTGAGAGACCGAGCTCGTTCGCAGTGGCGTCGTCGAGACGTCCCGTCGCCCACGCGGTCTCGAGGAGGACGCGGCTCATGCGATCGTTCGCGCGGTCGTGCATCTTGCCGTCGATGATCGCCGCGCCTCGTCCCGCGCGCTCGGCCGCGAGGAACGCGCGCGCCGCGGCGATCGCGTCGCTCACCGCCGCGTCCGACAGCGTGAACACTTCGTTCGCGATCGCTACTTGCGCCGGAATCCCGACCCACTTGCCGCGGAAACCGAAGCGCTTCGCGTGCTCGGCGTCGCGACGGCATTCGTCGAGTGCCGCCTGGCGCTCCGCGGCGCTCTTGTTCTTCGTCGGAAAGCTCGTCGTCATCTCGGCGATCGCGGCGACGCCGACGCTCGCCGCCGCCTTCGCGATCCGCGCGCGCGCCGCGTCGACGAGCGGATGATCGAACGCATACGCGACGTCGAGCATCCCGAGCGACGCAAAATAATCGAACGCCCCGAAGACGAGCGACACCACGCGCGGCGACCCCGCGGCGATCTCGAACGCGCGCTCCTCGGCGTGCACGCTCTCGATCAACACCGCGATGCGCACCGATCCCGGCGCGAGCCCGCGCTCCTTCTCGATCGCGCCGAGCGTCGCGTCGACGGCGCGCACCTCGTCCGCCGACTCGACCTTCGGGTACACGAGCCCCTCGATCCGCGCGCCCGCGCGCCCCACGACGTCGCGGATGTCCTCGTGCGACGGATCCAGCGCCGCGCCGCGCGGACGAAAAAAGCGCAGCCGACGGCCCCAATCGAGCTCGTTCATCGCCACGACGATCGCGTCGCGACCCGCGCGCAAGAGCGCGTCGTCACCGGAAGGAATCGAGTCTTCCAGGTCCAACATGACCAAGTCGGCAAGGCTCTCCGTAACCGCCCCATAGACGTATTTCGCCACAGTCGCGGGGACGGTGAGGTGCGTGCGTTGGACGAGATAGCGGGTCGGCGTCATGGGCGGTAACCTGTCGGCGAAGTCGAAGTAGCCTCTCGCACACACCGCGTATAGCTTCGAGTCGACAGAATAGGAGTCCACGATGACGACGCAGACGTTCGCGAAGACCGGTTTTCTCCTCATCATCCTTGCTGCCGCGCAGGGGTGCGGCTCGCTGTCGGCCCCGTTCGACAAGATGAAGGATCAGCCGATGACGATCTATCGGCTGCAGAACTACGAGCCGCAAGCCGCGCCCGCGCCCGCTCCCGGCGCTGCACCCGCCGCGATTCCCGGCCTCCCGCCGCAGCTCGCGCAGTGGGCCGCCGCAGCCGCGCAGATGCTTCCGCCGGGTCTCATTCCGCCGGGTCTCATCCCGGGTGGTGCGGTGCCGCCGCCTGCGCCCGCGAACGTTCCGCGCTTCCACGATTTCCGGATCCTCGCGTACCAAGCGATCTCCGACAGCAGCCAGCAGAGCGACATCCTCGACGCCTTCGGTCACGAGTCGAACTTCTCGGACAAGTACGAAAACTGTTTCTTCCCCGAGTTCGGCTTCGCGCTCGCGCAGCCCAACGGCCAGCCGCCCGCCGACATCCTCGTCTCGCTCTCCTGCCAGCAGGTGAAGGCGTTCAACTTCAACTGGCCGTACTCGAAGATCGGCGTACCGCCGGACACCCAGAAGAAGATCGCCGCGATCGTCTCGAAGGCGTTCGGCTGAGACGTTTCGATTGGACCGACCGCTCGTCCGCTACGAGCCCAGTCCGCTTCTCGCGTGGCTCTACCACCGCTTCTTCGAGCACATCGAAGTCGACGAAGCGTGGGCGCGTGCCGTGCGGGATGCGGACGCGCGCGGAACGGTCGTCTATGTCCTTCGCAATCTCTCGTTCGTAGATTTCTTCGCGCTCGATTACCTGACGAAACGGCTCGAGCTGCCGCAGGTTCGGTTCGCGAACGATCTCGGGCTTTGGGTCTTGGAGCCGATGGGGCGCGGGTGGCTTCACGCGCTCCGTCGGCGCTCCGAGGCGAGCGACGTCCACGATCTGACGCGCACGGTATCGTCGGGCGCGTCCGCGGCGCTGTTCTTGAAGCGGCCGGCGAATCTGCTCGAGCGATCGCACCGCGGGAAGAGCGAAGGCGACGCGTTCATCCGCGCGCTCTTCGACGTGCAGCGCGCGACCGAGAAACCGATCCTGCTCGTGCCGCAAGTGTTCGTCTGGTCGAAGCGCCCCGACGCGAAAGAGCAGCACGTCCTCGACGGCGTCTTCGGAACGCGCGAGTGGCCCGGCGCGCTGCGGACGGTGACGCAGTTCATGGCGAACTACCGGCACGTCACGCTTCGCTCCGGCGATCCCGTCGACGTCAAAGCGTTCCTCGCGCACGAGTCGCACGACGCGAACGGTGGCGCCGTCCCCGACGACGTCCTCGTGCGCCGGATCACGTACACGCTGTTGCGTCGCCTCGAGCGCGAACGAAAGAGCGTCCTCGGCCCCGCGCAAAAACCGGCGGACCGACTCCGCGAAGAGGTCGTGCGCAGCCCGAAGCTGCAAAAGCTCATCAAGGACATGGCGGGCGAAGGGGTCGCCGAGCGGATGGTCATCACGTCGCGCGCGCTGGCGATGGTGCGCGAGATGGAAGCGACGCTCGACATGAACGTCATTCCCGCCATGGACACCGCGCTCTCGAAGGTCGTCGACCGGATGTACCAAGAGGTCGAGGTCGACGAAAAAGGGATCGAGCGGCTGCGGGAGGCGGGCAAGGACGCGACGCTGATCCTCTTGCCGAGCCACAAGTCGCACGTCGACTACATGATCCTCACGCAGATCTTCTACCGGCATCACCTCCCCCTCCCGCTCATCGCCGCCGGCGACAACTTGAGCTTCTTCCCGCTCGGCCCCATGTTCCGACGCGCCGGCGCGTTCTTCATTCGACGAAGCTTCCGCGGCGATCGCCTCTACACGGCCGTCGTCGACGCGTACATCCGACGCCTCATCAAGGACGGATGGCCGCTCGAGTTCTTCCTCGAAGGCGGTCGCTCGCGCACCGGCAAGCTCCTTCCGCCGAAGATCGGACTCTTGTCGATGGTCGTCGACGCGGCGCTCGGCGTCACGGGGCGGCCGATTTATTTCTGTCCGATCTCGATCGGCTACGAACGCTTCGTCGAGGAGCAAGCCTTCGTCAACGAGCTGTCCGGCGGCGAGAAGAAGAAAGAGGACGTGCAGGGGCTGCTCTCGACCGCGAACCTCGTCGCCGGGCGCTACGGCCGACTCAACGTGCAGTTCGGCGAGCTGCTCACGCTCGAGGGAGTCCTCCGCGAGTTCGATACGAGCGCGGGGCCCGCCGAGCTCGCGACGATGACTCCCGCGCGCCGGCGCGCCGTCGTCACGCGCCTCGCCTACCGCGTGATGAACGAGATCAACCGCGTGACGGCGGTGACCCCGGGCGCGCTCGTCGCGACCGCGCTGTTGACGCACGACCAACGAGGCATCCCGCACGACGAGCTCGTCGCGACGTGCGAGCGGATCGCCGCGACGCTCCGCGCGTTCGGCGCGCGCTTCGCTCCGTCCCTCCAAAACAAGGCCGAAGAAGGCGCGATCCGTCGCGGCGCGATCCGCGAAGCGCTCGAGCTCTTCGCGCGCGCGGGTCACCTCGAGGTGCACCTCCCCGGCACGCAGCCGCGATCGAATGAGCGCGCGACGCCGTCGGAGGACGCGATCTACGTCGTGCCGCCGGAGACGCGCCCGTCGCTCGATCTCGCGAAGAACGTCGTCGTCCATTTCTTCGTCTCGCGCGGCGTGGTCGCGACGGCGATCCTCGCGACGCAGTCCGCGGGCGATTCGAGCTCGGCGTCGGTCGCGCTGTCGTCGCTGAAGGAGCGCGTGCAGGCGCTCTCGCGTCTCTTCAAGTACGAGTTCCAGTTTCGCGCCGACGCGACGTTCGATCAGATCTTCGACGACGTGATCATCGAGATGATCGACGACGGCGAGCTGAAGCGACTCGGCGACACGGTGTTCCTCGGCACCGGCGAAGGACGCGCGCGCGTCGAGCTCTACGCGCGTGCGCTCGAGAGCTTCGTCGAGGGCTACCGCGTCGCCGCGCGCGGATTGACGGCGCTCGTGCGCGGACCGCTGGCGATGAAGGATCTGACGAAGCGCGCGCTGACGTACGGACAGCG
>JBBQXV010000361.1:0-7948 GCA_038209335.1 Polyangiales bacterium
CGCGCCAAGCGTGCGCCTTCGCGTAGGCGAGCTCGAACCGGAGTGGCAATTCTTCCACCGCGAACGCGGTGAAGGGGCCGGGCGGGCGCTGCGCGAGAAAGAGCTTGAGTAGCGTCGCGCCGTCGACTCGCGCGAAGTGGCGCATGACGCGCCCCGGCGGCAGGTCGAGTCCCATCGACGGTCGGTTGGTGAACGCGAACGAGCTTCCGTCGTCACGATCCGACGCCAGCGTCAGGGACGGCGCCGAGCCAGAAGTCTCCAGCAGCGTGGCGACGACGCAGCTCTCCACGTGCACGAAGAACTGGATCACCGCGCCCTCCAACGCGGGCACGACGAATGGCTCGCTCGCCTGGAAGCCGGCGTCGAGAAGCGGCGCGACGAGGCGCGTAGCCGTTGCTGCGTCGGTCCAACTCCGGCCCACCGCAGGCTCGACCTCGATCTGCTTGGCGGACGCGGCGTGCGACGCGCGAAGCGCGGTGACGATCTGCTGGATCGGCGATGGCGGCGTCTCGTCGTCGGACGCGAGCGGCACGAGCGCGTGAGGTTCGAGCGGCGGTTCGACAGGGCGGACGCCGTCGGACGCGCGCGCGCACAAGACGTCGTAGTCCCAGACGTAGACGATCGGCTTCGGCCCCTTCGCTCGCGTCTTCGGGAAGCCGGGCTCGACCCACGTTGCGAGCGTGCTGCGATCGAGGAGCTGCATCTTCAGGAGCGCGCTTGCCTCCGGAGTCTCAAACACCTCGTCGACGCGCCCGTCTGCCAGCGACATCGATCGAACTCGTCCGTCGATGCCGCCGAAGAGAACGGCTCGACGTCCGGCATCGTGCACGGCCGCGTACACGTGGCGATGGCGTGCATTGGGCTCGAGCACGCGCGGTGGCACGTCGAACGCGAATCGCCACGGCATCGGTGAGCCATCCGTGGTGCTCAGCACATCGCTCCACGCCGCGATACGGAGGCCGTCTCCCGTGCAGATGAGCCAAACTCCATCGTCGGAAAACGAGGCGCGTCCGACTGAGCCCGCCGTCGATGTGAAATGTCCGGCGACCTGGGCGAGGCTCTGCGCCTGGGTGAGAGTCCATGGGGAGGGCGGCAGCACGCGGCGAAGGTGGCGCTCGGCCGTCTCGCGACGCGCCTCCGGGACGGGCCGAAGCAACGCGCGCAACGCCTGACCCGGTGCGAGCTCGACCAACGACGGCGCCACCACCACCAGAAGCCCGAACGTCGCGTCGCTCGCGCGCGCGTCGAGCGCGGTCTTCGTGCCGGTGAGCAGCGTTCGGGGCACGGAGCCGTCGTCGGGGCCGATCACCAAGGTGTCTTGCTGCGGCTGTACGACGCCCTTGCCACTTGGGTGCTTGATCGCGCGGTACCCTTCTTCGAAGGCGACGGTCATGGGCCGGCCGCGGACGTCGACGACGATCGGCGCGGTGCGGTCGCGGATCTCGACCCAGTCGAGGAGGATTCCGGATTCCTTCAGACGCTTTCGCTCGGCGACGCGCGCGGCCCTCGCGCGCTTCGCGACCTGCCGCTCGTCGCTTCGGTCGGGTACATGGACGAACTGTCGCCAGCCGCGGATTCCGTCGCGTTCGCCGTTGTCGAGGTACTCGTAGCTGGTGGCGACGTTGGCCATGCCCAGGAGCGCCCCGAACGGCACGAGCCGCTCGTACTCGAACGTCGGTCGTTGCTCGTCACCGCGAACGAGCAACCTCTGCACCGCCGCGATGTCGCCTTTCAAGAGGTGCGCGTAGCGCTGTGGATCGCCGGCCTCTGCCTCTTGCTCTTTTCGATTCTCTTCGCCGAAATACCCGGGCTTCGACCAGTAGGCATCCTTGCAATCGCCCGCGCGGAAGTATCGGTAGATGAGGACGTCGTCGTCGTGCACCGCGAGATAGAAGAGCTCGCCGGGCCAGCGCGCGCCGAGCGTCTTCGCAACGGCTTCGTCTTGGCCCGAGCCGCTCGGGTACACGCCCACCCATCCGTCGATGACCGGCCCGCAAAGAAAACGGTGACTCCCGTCCTTCGCGATGTCTTCGAGCAGCGGGAGGATCGAGCCGCGGTCGTCAGTTCGGAACTGCACCGAGCCGTAGAAGCCGCCCACGCGCGGACGTTATCACGCGGCCTGCGGAACGATCGCGCGCTCGGTGCCGCGCGCGCCTGCGAGCATCGCGTGGGGAGACGTCGATCAAAACCCTCGCGAGGTCTCATTTCATCCGACGGTGGCTCTCCTTCAATCTCGGTCGCTTGAATCGGAATCCCCCTCGCTTGAATTTCAGCCGACGGAGCGCGCGCTTCTACCTCGGTCGCTTCAGTCGGAGCTTCGCGAGGTCTAAAATGATGCGACCGAGGTCCATCTTCATCCTCGGTCGCCTGATTCGGAGTCTCGCTCGCTTGAACTTCAACCGACCGAGGTCGTTCCTCCATGTCGGTCGCTTCATTCGGAGCTTCGCCCGCTTGAAATTCAAACGAGCTCGTCTCTCCGAAGACCAAGCTCGCGTCCGAAACAAGCACGCTCCTATCTGCCACGACCTCGCGCCCTCCGCGATCCACCTCGCCCGCCCGCCGCCGCTCACCCCTTGGCCCGCGATCGCGCGAGCCCGTCGAGAATCAGATCGAGCCCGCGCTCAGCTTCGGGAGCGTGAATCCCTGCGGCGTCACCGCCCATCGCGTCGACCGCGTGCTACCTTCTCCCCATGCCACCGCGCTTGCCGCCGACGTCGCCGGACCTCGCGCTCGACGAGACGCGGCCGTACTTCCTCTGGTGGACGAACGCGACGGTGGGCGATCTACGCCAGCACCTCGCGGCGAACGATCCCGACGAGCGCGCCTATTGGCTCGGCGCGCTGCTTCGCGAGGCGAACACGCGCGACGTCTGGCTCTACGTGACTCCCGACGCCATCCGCTCAGACTGGGCCGCCGTCATTCGCTACCTCGGGCGCGCGCGCGCGATGTGGGCATACCTTCTCGGCCTCGAGGCACCCCGCTGGCCACCTTCCCTCGGCCGTGCGTAGCTCGTTCGATCGTCGCGTCGTCACCGACGAAATGATCGCGCTGGTGCGCGCGATTCAGAAGCGTGTGCCCTGCCACCTCGGCGGTGGCGCGGCGCTGAGCGGCGCGCACCTCGCGCACCGGCTGTCGGGCGATCTCGATCTGTTCTGCCATCGCGCCGACGAGGTGCGCACGATCGTGCGTCACCTCGACGACATCGCGCTCGAAGCGTCGGTGCAGCTTCGCCTGGTGCGCGACGCGGGGACGTTCGTTCGCGCCGAGGCCAGCACCGCGTCGCAAAAGCTCGAGGTCGATCTCGTATTCGAGTCGATCCCGGACGTCGAACCAGCGTCGCCCATTGACGGCATCGTAGTCGAATCGTTCGCCGAGCTCCGCGCCGCGAAGCTCACGTGCATCCTCTCGCGCACGGAGCCGCGTGACCTCGTCGATCTCTGTTTTCTCGATCGCGCCGGCCACCCGCCCGAAGCCGACCTCGCCCTCGCGTTGCGCAAAGACGCGGGGATCGATCCCGGAGTCCTCGCGATGCTCTTGGAGCACTTCCCGACGAAACCTCTGCCCGTGATGCTCGTCCCCTTCGGCGAAGACGAGCTGCGCGCGTTCCGCGATGCGCTGCGTGAACGATTTCGCCGCGTCGCCGTGCCGTAGCTCACCCTCCGCGCGGCTGCTTCCGCGGCACCACGAGCCGCACCGTCGTCCCCACTCCGACCTTGCTCTCGATCTCCACGTCCCCGCCGTGGACGGATTCGACCATCCTCCTCACGTTGAGCACGCCGAGCCCGCGCCCCGCGCCTTTGCTGCTGACGAACGCGCCGCCAATCTCCGGCAACGACTCCGCGTCGATCCCGCGACCGCGGTCCTCGAACGCGACGGCGACCTTGGCTCCCGCGGACACGAGCTTCGCGGTCACGCGGATCACGATGTCCCCGTCCGCGCCGTGCGCCTCGACGCCGTTCTCGAGCACGTTGGCGACGGCCTGACCGAATAGCCCGCGGTCGATCTCCGCGACGACGCCATCGCCGACGTCGTTCGTGACGCGAAGCCGCGCGACGCGATCGCCGATGCGTCCGCGAAGCAGTCCCAGCTGCTCCTCGACGAGCGCGCGCACGTCCTCGTCGCGGAACGAAGGCGCCGCGATCTGCGCTTGCCCGCGCGTGCTCTTCGCGATCGCGACCAGGATCTCGTGCATGCGAACGGCGTCGTCCGCGTGCGCGGCGATCTTCACGCGGTCGCCGCCCGCGCGGTGGGCCTCGGCGCGGATCTCTCTGAGCTTCCCGCCGAGCGGCGTCGCGACCTTGACGAGCTCGTGGAGCAGCTTGCCGGTGAACTGCGATAGTACGGCGTCCGCCAGCCGATCCGCGTCGCGTCGCGCGCCCGCGCCGTGCGCCTTTTGGATCTGCGCGCGAAGACGCAGCACGTCCGCGGAGCGCTCTTCGACGTCGCGCTCGGTGCGCGCGCGACGGGCGCGATCGTCGTATGCGCGCTTCGCCGCGAGCTTCACGAAGCGGTTGGGATCTTTCAGGAGCGGCGCGATGATCGTTTCGAAGACGGCATTCGGCAACGCGCCGGCAGCTTCCGCCACCGCCTGACGCACCTTCGCGCGCGCGTGCGTCGCGTGCGCAGCGACCGCGTTAGCGACGTCGTCGCCGGCGTCGCCGCGCGCGAGCTGCGCCGCCGCGCGCTCGATCGCGGCGACGAGCGCTTCGGGATCGGCGCGGGCGAGATCGTCGAGCAAGGTCACTCGTCCTCATTCTACCTAGGGTCGTCCTGCTTATCCTCATACGCCCGCCGCCGCGCATCGAACGCCTTCTGCCCGCCTTCCATCTTCGTAACGATCCATGGGCGCATCTTCGGAATCGGCCCGTCCGCCGCGCACTCGCCGTGCGCCCCATCCGACGCGATCATGATCGTCTGCTCGGCCGCGAGGAGCACCGGCACGTTGGCGTGGTGGGTGACGAAGATGAACTGCTTCTCTCCGCGCATCTCGACGATGCGGGGGAGGATCGAGTTGCACAAGAAGTCCGGATCGATGTTGTCGTCCGGCTGATCGATGAGGAGCGGCGATTTCGTCTGCAATAAGACGATCGGCAAGATGGCGCCGGCGCGCTGGCCCGGCGAGCACTCCGTGGTGTCCTTCGGGACCTTGCCGTGCGTCACCACGATCGATGCGACGTCGTCGAGCCCGACGGCTTCGAGCGCGTAGAGGTGCGCGTTCTGCGTCAGCGCGGCGATCGCTTGCGCAGCGCGCTCCGGGTTCTTTTGGAGGCCAGCTTTGGCGATGAGGATCGCGGTGTCCTGCGCGCGGACGATTGCGACCAATTGATCCGGCCGGCCCGCGCCCGCGATCCGGTCGACCAGCCACTTGGGTTGGTTGTTCGTGATGGGCGCGAACGCCTCGCGGAGGAGCGCGCGGAACGCTTCGTCGTTGCCGTCCTGCTCGAGGTGGACCTCGATGCCGTCGTTCTTCAAGTGCGCTCCCAACATCTCGACGACGCGGAGGCGCGCGGCGTGGCGGACGTCGCGCAGCGCGACCAGGCGATCGACGACGGCGGCGCGCGCGGCCCGCTGCTCGGCGTGCGCGGCCGTGCGTTCGTCGAGCGCGCCGATGGCGCCTGCGAGCGACGCGTAGCGCTCTTGCAGTCGCGCGCGCTTCGTGACGAGCGTCTCGTCTTCTTGCTGGCGCGCTTGGATCCCGTCGTACGCGAGGTCTTGCTGCGCGTGAACGGCGTCGAGCTCGTCGCGCGCAGCGCCGATCGCCGCCGTGGCCTCGTCGGCCCGCGCCGCCGCGCGCGCGCCGAGCTCCGCGAGGACGCCCGCATACTCGGTGAGCTCGCGCATCGCGCGTGCCATGAGCGCGCCGTTCGGTTCTTCGCCGAGCTCCACGGCGACGACGGCGCCGAGCTTGCGCGTGCTCGTCGCGATCAGCTTGGCGAGGTCGGCGCGCGTTTCGTCGATCGCGTCGCGGGCGGCGACGAGTGTCTGCCGCTCGCGCCCACGCACCCGCTTGGCGGCGTGCCCCGCCTTCACGAGATCCGCGTCGGGCCCTTCGGCTTCGAGCAGCGGCTTCAGCTGCTCCTCGATCGATCGCGCTTCGCCCGCTTCGCCCTCCAGGGTGACGATCTCTTTCTCAAGCGCGAGGAGCTCGAGCGCCCCCGCGTCGAGGAGCGCGGTCACGTCGGCGACGTCCGCGTTCACCGCCCGCAGATCGTCGCCCGCCAGTCGGTCGAGGAGCGCGAGCTGCGAGACTTTGTTTGCGCCGACTTGTTCGATCTCGTCTTGGCTGTACGCGTCGACCTGGAAGAAGTCGGGCGGCACCGTCACTCGGGTGCCGTCCGGCGTGAAGACGCGCGGCGCTTCGTCCTTGATCCCGCGCTCCGCGACGTAGACGACCCCGTGCTCCGTCTCGAACCCGATGCGGACGAAGCCGTCGCCGAGGTTCTTGCGGACCATCGGCTTTACCGCGTTGCGCCCGGTGAGCGAGGGGACGCCGAGGCCGAAGCAGATGAGCTCGAAGAGCGTCGTCTTGCCGCAGCCTTTGCTGCCGATGATCGACGTGCAGTGCGGTGCGAACTCGGCGCGCATGCCGTCGAAGTAGGCGCCGTGAGCTTCGAGCCAGAGGATGCGCGGGTGGGAGGGGAGCGCGGACATGCGCGCGGGTTTAGCAGGCGCGGGGCGTGTCTTCGAGCCGTTCAAAGACCCAAGTACCCGCAACATCAGGACTTGAGGCGCGAGCGCGTTGCGATGGCGGTCGGGCGCGTTGAACTCTACGATCGGTCGAGAGCATGACCCTTCCGTCAGGAGCGCGCTTCGGTCGTTACGTGATCGATCGGCTGCTCGGTGAAGGCGGGATGGGGATTGTCTATGCGGCGCACGATCCGACGCTCGGCCGACGCGTGGCTCTGAAGATGCTGCGTCACGAGGTCGTCGTAGACCCGAGGCTGCGCGAGCGATTGCTGCGCGAGGCACGCGCCGGAGCGGGGCTCTCGCATCCCAACGCGACGACGGTCTACGAGGTGGGCGAGCACGACGATCAGCCGTACATCGCGATGGAGTTTCTGGACGGACAGCCGCTGAGAGCGCGTATCGGCGATTCACAGATCGACATCGCAACACGACTACGGTGGCTGACGGACATCGCACGCGTGTTGGCGGCTGCGCATGCGTCGGGCCTGGTGCACCGCGACATCAAGCCCGAGAACGTGATGCTGACACGTGACGGGATCGTGAAGGTGCTCGACTTCGGGATCACGCGCGCGCTCGCGGGGTTCGTCGACCCAAACGCAGGCACGCTCCAAGCGGAGGCGCCGCAACCGAAAGAGACGATCACGACCGACGGCGTGATGATTGGTACGCCGCTCTACATGGCTCCCGAGCAAATGCTCGGAAACGCCATCGACGGCCGTACCGACCAATTCGCCTGGGGAGTGACGGCGTACGAGCTGTTGAGCGGACACGTGCCGTGGCGCGTGGACAGACATCCGAGTGGCGCCGCACGCGTCATCGCGTTGGTGGTTTCCGATCGGCCCGCGCCGGTGCTCGAGGGCGCGGGTATTTCGAAAGATGTACGCGCCGTCGTCGCGAAGGCGCTGGAGAAGGAGCCGGAGCGCCGCTTTGCGTCCATGACGCAAATCGTGGACGCGCTCGAAGCGGCGATGACGGAAAAGGCGAGCGCGACCACCGTTTCGGAAGCGCCATCGGCGCGGGAGAGCGAGAGCCCGCGCGCAAGGCCACGCCGGCCGAGAGCCATCTTGTTCCTCGTGGTGGTCATCACCGCCGCGGTGGCGGGTGCGATCGCGCTGCGGTTCGCGCGCACGGCGGCTCCAACTCCGGTTGCGGCGACGTCGTCATCCGGAGACGGAGGGATGGCCGCCGCCGCGCCCGCGCCGACGAAAATGACGGACGTGCCGCTCCCGTCAAGCGCCAGTTCGGAGGCGCTCGCGGCCTA
>JBBQXV010000362.1:0-7887 GCA_038209335.1 Polyangiales bacterium
GCTCTCGGGGAACAACGGCGCGTGGGGACGCGTGTCGCTCGCGCAAGACGTCGGACGCGCGCGCTTCGGAACGACGGTGCACGCGGAAAAAGTCTTCGCCGGAGGTCGCGACGCCGTCGACGTGATGGTGATGGCGGGCGCGAGCTACGCCGTCGTCGGACCGCTTCGCGCCGGCGTCGAGTACGTCGCGCAGGATCTCGAAGGGGCCGTCGATCGCGGCGAGGCCGACGGCGGCATGCGGCACTTCGTCGGGCCGACCGCGTCCGTCGAGCTCTTGGACAAGCGACTCACGTTGAACGGCGGCCCCGCGATGGGATTGTCGAAGGGCTCGCCTCCGCTCCTCGGGCGGGTCGGACTCGCGTACGCGTTCTAGCCGCGCGCCCGTGTGCGATTCGCTAATCTCTGTGCGTGCACGCACGGTTCCGCGCGATTCGATTCACCGCGGCGCTCGTCTGCGCGCTCGCGTTCGGCGCGACGTCGGCCCGTGCGGGCGACGCCGAGGCGGCCGCCGCGCTCCAGAAGTTCGAAGCGGGCCGCACGCTCTTCGACGGTGCGCACTTCGACGAAGCGCTGCTCGCGTTTCGCGACAGCTACAGCTTGCAGCCGAGCCCCAACTCGCGCCTCTACGTCGCGCGCTGCCTCGCGAAGCTCGGCAAGGTCGCGAGCGCGTACGTCAACTTCCGCTTCACTGCGCGCGAGGCCAACGATCGCCTCGTCGCGACCGGCGAGCGTCGCTACGCATTGACACGCGACGCGGCGACCGAGGAGGGCGCGGATCTCGAGTCGCGCGTGCCACGCGTGACGATCGCGGTGCCGGCTGGGCTTCCTCCGGAGTTCACGGTCAAGCTGAACGGCGCGGCAGTCGAGCGAAGCGCGTGGGGCGTCGCGGTGGAGACCGATCCGTCGCACCTCGTCATCGAAGCAGGAGGGCCCCGTCTTCGTCCGTTCCGCGTCGAGCTCGATCTCGCCGAGGGGCAACAACGTCGCGTCGAGATCCTCGCGGAGCGCGTTCCGACGGCGATCGTCACGCTGCGCTTCGTCGCTCGCCCGCAAGGCCTCGCGGTTGCGTTCGACGGCGCGCCGATCGATCCCGCGGAGCTCGCTCGGGTGCGCGAGGTCGACGTCGGCGCGCACGCGATCGACGCGACGGCCCCGGGCTATCTGCCGTTCCGATGGACGAAGGATCTCGCGGACGCCGAGCGCGCCGAGGTCGCGGTGGAACTCGCGCAAGATCCGTCGCGCGCGCCTTCGCGCGGCACGCCGCGGTGGGCCTTCTATTCGACCGTCGGTGCGGCTGCGGTGACGCTCGGGGTCGGCGGGTACTTCGGCGTGCGCGCGTTCGTCACGTCGAAGGACGAGCTCGCGAAGGATCCGCTCGCGCGCGATCCGAGTCGGCAGCAGCTCATTCAGAAGCTCGCGTCGACAGCCGACGTGTTCCTCGTGACGGGCTTGGTCCTCGGCGCGGGCGCGACGGTGCTCGGCTTCACGACGGATTGGCGCGCGGCGCCGACGAAGCCGACGATGGGCGTCGCGCCGTGGATGACCGCGGGCGGCGGAGGTGTCTCGGCGGCGGGTGCGTTTTGATGCGGCGTCTTCTGGTGCTCGCTCCGTTGGTCTTCGTCGGCTGCTCGCTGCTCGGGCTGAGCGACTACCCGTTGCCGACGTGCGAGATCGAAGGCGGTGTGCTCTCCGATCCTTGCTCCGCATTGTGCACCAGCCCGGGATGCCCGGGATGCAGCGTCTACCAGTGCAACACGTCGTCTCACCGATGCGAGCTCGGGCCTCCTGACCTCGATCGCGACGGCGACACGGCTGCCTACTGCGGCGGGACCGACTGCAACGACCACGACGCGAAGATGTCGGGGGCGCAAGCGGAAGTCTGCGACGGCATCGACAACAACTGCGATGGGCTCATCGACGAAGGGACGATTGCGCCGCGCGGCTCTACGCAGCTCGCCTACCCGATGTACCCCGGTTCGCCGTCCATTTCCGTCGATTCGTTCGCGGGGAGCACGATCGCTTCGTTCACGATGTCCAGCTCGCCCGGGCAGCGTTGCATCGTCGCTGTGAACGACTCGACGTTCGAGTCGACACACTGCCTCCCTTTCCCCGTCGACACCGGATCGCCGAGCCAACCGTACAGCCGCGTGCTCGGCGCCGACTTTCCTTCGATCGTCGCGAGCGTCTACGTTCGCACCGATCTCTGCGACGGCTTCGCGTTTCGATCGACGGCCGGCGGCGCGATCGATCCAAAGTGCAGCGACGGCCCCGGCACGCTTCCGAGCATCATCGCGACCGATCTCAGCACGACGGCCGATGCATTCGCCACCCACTATGCCGCCTCGATAGCCGCGACCTGCGCGGACGTGAAGCCCGCGCCGCTCTTCGTTCGGGGCATCGTGAGCGCCAGGACGACGACGCCGACGCTTACACCGACCAACCTGCTCTCGATGACGAGCGCGTCGCTGCGCCCGGCGGCATTCGCGCGCGGGGCGGGGAGCGTTGGGATATTCGTCGCCGCGCCCGACGAGGTCAGCGGAGTCGGCGTTTGGCGGATCGAGCGGGGGATGACCGGCGGTGCAGTGCCGACGCGCGTCGACGTCGGCACGACTCTGTTCGGCGCGCGCTCGATCGATTTTGCGTTCGGCCCGGGCCAGACGTCGGGCGATGTTCCGTTCGCGCTCGTCGCCGAGCTCGGTTGCCCGCCGAGACAACCCGTGGTGTTGGCCCTCGGCACAATGAGCTTCGGCCCGAACGGAGAGCTGCTCCGCACGGTGATGATGCGCGAATCGGTCTCGTTTGCGACGGCCGGCGACTTCGCGCTCGCGTCGCCGACGGTCGCGTGGGAAGGGGCGCCTTACAACGAGTGGCGCGTGGTGTGGGTCGACGATGGGAAGGTCCGCTTGCAGCGGTTGACGTCCGCCGGCAAGACGATCGGTGCGGCGATCACCGTCAGCAACGGCGACTCGTACGCGGCCGTCGCGGCGTACGTTCCTGGCTCTCGCGTCGTCGAAGTGCCCGTGACGATGGCCACCGACTCCCGGGTCGTGAGCGTCGCGGTAGGATGCCACTAGATGAAGTCCGTCCCCGAAGGCACGCTCGTCGCGTCGCGCTACCGCGTGAAGCGCGAGCTCGGTCGCGGCGGGATGGGCGCGGTGTTCCTCGTCGAGCACGTGCACACGGGCGCGCATCTCGCGCTCAAGTTGCTCCTCGGCCAAGCCGCCGCGGATCCCGGCGCGCTCGAGCGGTTCAAGCGCGAGGCGCGCGCGTCGGCGCGAATCAACAGCGACCACGTCGTCCGCGTGCTCGACGCGGACGTGGCGCCCGAGCTCGACGGCGCGCCGTTCATCGTGATGGAGCTCCTCGACGGATGCGATCTCGAGCGCCTCGTCGCCTCGCGCGGCAAGCTTCCGCCCGCGCAGGTCGTCGCGCTGCTCGCGCAAGCCGCGCGTGCGCTCGACAAGTCGCACGCGCTCGGCATCATTCATCGCGATCTGAAACCCGAGAACCTCTTTCTCCATCGTCGCGAAGACGGCTCCGAGATGCTCAAGGTCGTCGACTTCGGGATCTCGAAGTTGCTCGATTCGCACGGAGGTGCGGGGGCGATCTCCGTGACGAGCTCGGGGACCATGATGGGGACGCCGCTGTACATGTCGCCGGAGCAGGCGAAAGGGCAGCTCGCGGAGATCGGTCCCGCGACGGACGTCTGGGCGATCGGGCTCGTCGCGGTGCGCTTGCTCACGTCGGAGAGCTACTGGACCGCGCGCTCGATCGCGGAGCTCATGGTGCAGGTTCTCCAAGACGGGATGGCTCCTCCTTCGACGCGCTGGGGCTGGCTGCCGAAGAAGTTCGATGCGTGGTTCGCGCGTTCGTGTGCGCGTGTGCCCGCCGAGCGATTTCAGACTGTCGGCGCGCAGGTGACCTCGCTCGCGGACGCGCTCGGGTTGCCCGCGGACATCGGGCGATCGCCGAGCGCGGACGCGACGCCGGGGCTCTTGACGGAGAGCACGGATGTCTCGCCCTACGCCGAGACGATCGACGACGCGCGTCTGCCGCCCGCCGAGCACCGAACCGCGAGCGACGCGGCGCGATCGGTTGCGCCGCCGAGCGACACGACGAAGCCCGCGCGCCGCGGTCGTGCGCTTCTGGCGGCGGGAGCGATCGGCGCGGCGCTCGTGACGGCGGCGATCGTCGTGCGCTCGGTGGATCCCGCGAGCGCACCTCCGACGCTGGTCGGCGACGGCGCCACGGGCAGCGGCGTGGCGTCGTCTGCGTCGTCGAGCTCCTCCGTCTCGATCCCCGCGACCGCGAGCAACGCAGGCGACACCGACGACGCGCGCGCGGACAGCGCAGCCGCGAGCGCGCATCGGGGACCCGACGCGAGCGCGCCAGCCCCGCGCTCGTCGACGGCGACTGCGCCACCAAAGGCGAGCGCACCCGCCAGCGCACCTGTCGCGACGCAGAGCGCGAGCGCGAGAGGCTACGCCCCCACCACGCTCTGATCGGATCGCGCCTACGCGTTCTGACAACGCGCGCGCTCGTGCGTTTTGCACGCTTCGAGCTTCTTCCCAGGCCGCAGCGCGAGCGTCCAAAGCGCCTCGCCACGTCACATCTGCCACGCGAGATCACGCAGGATCTCGGCAACGCGCGCGGCACACCCGTTGCGTTGCATGGTGGCGAGGGAATCATGGTCAGCCATCGCATCACCGCATGGGCCGTCGTTTTGATCGCCGGCTTCGCGTCGATTGGATGCGAGAAGGCCGCCGTCGATGCGCCCCGCGCCGATGTGCCACAAGCAGACACGCGCGACCAAGCCGAGCCGGCCGCGAAGCAAGAGCTGCCGAAGGTTTCCCTGCCGACCGATCGTGAGCTGGACGAGCTGAACGGCATGCGGCGCGACTACGCGAACACGATCAACCGCGTGATGAGCGACGACGACGACGAGGTCGCGCTTCTACAGATCGCGGCGTACACGTCCGAGGGCGCCGCGAAGGGCGACTACGAGCGCGCGCTCGACGATCTCGCGCGGCGCCGCGAGACGTTGCGCGGAGACCTCCCTGCGATCGCGAGCGCGACCTTGGCCGATTGGAACAGCGTGAAGGCCAAGGTGGACGACGATCTCGACGAGGCAGCAAAGTCGCTTCACGCGGCGTCGACCGCGACGAAAAATTTGCCGCGACAGACGACGGCGGCGCGCTGATGGGCCCGTCGTCTCCCAACCTTCCGCCCGCAGCCGATCCGGCGCCGGCCGAGCCTCCGCTGCGCGATCCGCCCGAGCCGCACGATCCGAACGATCCCGATCCGAACCCGATTCGAAAGGATCCGCCGGCCCCCGGTGCGCCTCCGCCGATGATCCCCGACGCGCCCACGCCCGGTGCGCCTCCGCCGATGATCCCCGACGCGCCCACGCCCGACGCGAATCCGTCGATCGATCCGCGCATCTTCGCCGGACGGGAGTAGTGCTCGTGTTGCAAAATTTCGTCGCGCCCGGCTGAGACGAATAGGCCGCAGCGTCGCCCTCCCGCGCAGCCTAATTCCCGAAGATTTGAGCACTTACAGTGTGGTACAGCGTGTGCTCTTACTGCGGCGCGATGAACGCCGTCAGTCTCTCTTCACCGACCGCTCCCGACGCGCACAGCGACGAGCCGCACTCTGCGCGTCCCGCGACGGCGGGCCGTTACCGCATCTTGACCGAGCTCGCGTGCGGCGGAATGGGGCGCGTGTCGCTCGCCGTCACCGATGGGCCCGAAGATTTTCGCAAGCTCGTCGTCGTGAAGCAGCTACGCGCGTCGATCGCGAAGGACGCGCTCACGCGACGGATGTTCCTCGCCGAGGCGTCGCTCGCCGCGCGCCTCAATCATCCAAACGTCGTGCAGACGTACGAGGTGAACACGCGCGCGGATCCGCCCTACCTCGCGATGGAGTACCTCGAAGGTCACACGCTGATGGATCTCGTGCGAAGGTCCGACGAGGTGGGGCTGCGTCCCGATCCGCGCCTCTGGGTGCAGGTCGTGATCGATGCGCTCACGGGACTTCACTACGCGCACGAGCTCGAGGACTTCGACGGCGAGCCGCTCGGCGTCGTGCATCGCGACATCAGCCCGCACAACATCATGGTCACGTGCCAGGGCGAGGTGCGCCTCATCGACTTTGGCGTCGCGCAGATCGGCGATGCGGACTCGAGCGGCGTCATCGTCGGTAAGATGGGGTACCTCGCGCCGGAGTACATCGATCGCGAGCTCATCGATCGGCGCGTCGACGTCTTCGCGATGGGCGTCTCGCTTTGGGAGGTGCTCACGTACAAACGGATCGGCGCGCCTCGTCGCATGACGCGCGCAGGGCGGCACGCGTACGCGCGCGTCGGGAGCGTCGTTCGGAGCATCGATCCGAAGCTCGACGCGATCGTCGCGCGCGCGCTCGAGATCAGCCCGTCGCGGCGTTATCCGACGGCGCTCGCGTTGCGCGATGCGCTCGAAGGTTGGCTCGCGCAAACGGGCGGCGCGCCGTCGCGTCGTGAGCTCGGGAGTCTCGTGCAGGCGCTCTTCGCCGAGGAGCGCGAACGGATCGACGACGTGGTGAGCGCGGCGATGGCGGAGTCCGCGCCGCAGACCTCGCAGCGCGAGACGCAACCGCTCGGGCCGTGGAGCCCGCCGGCTGCGGAGCCTGCGCCGTCCGAGGGGTGGGGTCCGGTCGCCGCGGCGATGCTCCGTGGCGTCGAAGCGTGTCCGCGCGAGCGCGAGATCGCGAGGCCTGCGCGCGACGAGGCGATGATCGCGTTGAACGCGATGTTGGATCGAGCGCTCCGCGTGACGCGCTGGGGGATCGCGGTGATCGCGCTCGCGATCGTGCTCGCGCTCCTCAGCGTCGGGACGCTCGCCGCGCCGAACGCCGCGGCGGCCGTTCAGCGCGTGCTCGCGCAGTGAGCGTCCCGTCAGCTTGCGGGTCGCGGCGTCGAAGAGCAGACCGGACTCCGCGAGCGACACGACGCCCGAGGCCATGCGCGCGCAAAGGAGCACGATGACGAGGTCGATGTTGGCGCCGGAGCGCAGCACTCGGAACGCGATGGTACGTGACGAGCGACCGCGCGCGTACGATCGTCTCGTCACGCGGTGTCATGGCAGACGAAGCGTGAAGATCCCGGAAGAGGAGACGTCGTCCACGGTCTTGCCGAACGCGATCGCCTGCATCGTCCCGTCGAGTCGCGCCAAGCGCCAACCCGGGAGACAGGTGGCGAACGGCGCGATGTCGAACGTCGCGGACGCCGAGCGCGTCGTCGCGACCCCCGCGTCCGGCGCGGAGTCCGGACCGTAGAGATCGAACGCGACGGACCATTCTTCGTCGACGCCGCCGTCGCCCGTTCGGACGCACACCGTCGTCACGTCGCCGCGCAGCTCGATGCGCGTCAGACCCTGGGTGCTCGACGCGACGCCGACGAACGCGACGCGGTCCGACGCCGCGACCGGAGCGTCGACGTCCGTCCCCGCGGGCAGGACGCTCTCGCCGGCGTCGCCGATCGTGACGTGAAGCGCGATCGACGTCGCGAGCGTAGGAGGCTTCGGTAGCCCGCTATCGATCGGCGCCGTCGGTGCGGGCGGCGCGAGCGTGTCGGCGCGCGAGTCACCGCCGGTCCCTGCGCTCGCCGGGCCGCACGCAGTGACGTACGCGGCGAGGAGGATCACGGCGAGCGCGTTCACGAGCGAGATCGGGACGAACGCGAGGGAGAGGAGCACGCGGTTGGAGTTCATGCTGCGCTGTAGAGCAGGTCGCGTGCCTGCGCTGAATGAGCCTATTTTTGCCGGGCTTCACGGCTCGAGCGACGCGAGTGTCGACGTTTCGTCGACAGTCGTCGAGGTGACGTCGCGCCGGGCTCAGTAGCGTTTCGTGGCG
>JBBQXV010000363.1:0-7862 GCA_038209335.1 Polyangiales bacterium
GATAGCCCCCGCGCGCCACGAGAGCGCGCTCGATCTGGTATACGAAGACGCATGAAGGCTGCGAAGCTCGCGCTCTCGACCTTGTTTGCTGCGATGACGTTTGCAGCTTGCTTCGGCGGCGACGGCGACGGCAGCAACAACCGCGACGCGAGCGCGCCCGACGCGGCGCCGGCGTGCAATGCGTTCGACGTCACGGCGCTCCCGACGACGACGGCGACGCGCGCGGATGTCGATGCCGTGTTCAGGCTCTCGTGCAGCTTCTCGACGTGCCACGGCTCGAACCCGGGCGCCGGCGCGTTGTACTTGCCCAAGGTCGAAGACGGCGATTGGTACGATCAGGTCGTCAACAAACGGTCCGCGCACCTTCCCGGCATGATGCGCGTCGCGCCCGGCGATCCGAACAACAGCTTTCTCCTCATCAAGATGGACGGCCGCGGCCTCTGCTACCTCGCGACCGTCGGCGTGAGCGTCGACGCGGGAATGATGGCCGACGCGATGCCGAGCGACGCGATGGCGAACGACGCGGGCGCTGACGCCGACGCGGCCGCGAGCAACGACGCGGGCAACGACGCCGAAGCGGGCGCGAGCCGCGACGCCGGCGCAGACGCGATCGCGGTCGCGTCACCGAAGTGCAACGGCGATGCGGGAAGCGGCCTGTCCAACGCGAGCCCGTGCGGCGACACGATGCCCCAAGGCGGAGACCGCTTGCCCGACCAAGACATCGCGAAGGTCGCAGCGTGGATCCGCGCGGGGGCGCCGAAGAAGTGAGGCTGCACCGATGCCGATCGTGATGCGAGCGCTCGTCGCCCTCTTCGGTGCGATGACGATCGCGGGTTGCTCCGACGGCAAGGGGACGAACACGGCGCCCGACGCGGCGGTGTGCGGAGAGTTCAGCGCGGACTCGATCGCAACGACCACGGCGACGCGTGCCGACGTCGACACGATCTTCGCGCGCTCGTGCAGCTTCAGCACGTGCCACGGCACGAACCCCGGCTCGGGCCGCTTCTATCTTCCAAAGAAGGTCGACGGCGACTGGTACCCCGAGGTCATGAAGTCGGCCGAGCACCTCAAGACCATGAAGCGCGTCGCGCCGGGCGATCCGAACAACAGCTTCCTCCTCATCAAAATGGATGGCCACGGACTCTGCTTCCTCGCGCCGAAGTGCGACGGCGACGCGGGCGCGCAGCTCGTCGACGGCGGAAGCTGCGGCGAGTCGATGCCACAGGGATCGGACCGATTGCCCGACACCGACGTCGCGAAAGTCGCGGCGTGGATTCGCGCGGGCGCGCCGGCGAATTGAGAGGGTAGTCTGGTCGGCATGATCGACCAGCTCGGACTCCTCGCCTTCTGGAAAAATTACGACCGCAAGATGTACGTGCGCGCCGCCGTGCTCGCGGACGAGCTCGGCTACGATTCGTTCTGGCTCCCCGAGGCGTGGGGCTACGAGATCTTTTCGCTCCTCGCAGAGATGGCCGTCGCGACCAAGCGCATCAAGCTCGGCACGGCGATCGTCAACGTCTTCAGTCGATCGCCCGGGCTCATCGCGATGTCCGCCGCGACCGTCGACGAGATCAGCGAAGGGCGCTTCATGCTCGGCATCGGCACGAGCGGCAAGCGCGTGATTGAAGGCTTTCACGGGCGCCCGTTCGAAAAGCCGCTCACGCAAGTGAAGGACGTCATCCGCGTCACACGCACGCTCCTCAGCGGCGGCAAGCTGAGCGACGCCGCGGCCGACAAAAGCGATCTCCGCCCGTTCCGCCTCGAGATGAAGCCGCTCCGCGCCGACATTCCGATCTACGTCGCCGCGCTGAAGCAGAAGGCGATCGAGCAGATCGGCGAGTGCGCCGACGGTTGGATCCCGACGTTCTGGCCGTACGACAAGCTCGGCGAGGGCAAAGCATGGATCGCGACGGGCGCCGCGCGCGCGGGCCGCGACGCTTCGAAGATCGTGACCGCGCCGTTCACGAGCGTGCTGCCGATGGGCCACGAAGCGGGCACGCAGATGGCGAAGCAGATCATCTCGTTCTACATCGGCGGCATGGGCGACTATTACATCGAGCTCCTCAGTCGCTTTGGCTTCGCCGACGAGTGCACGAAGATCGCGGAGCTCTACAAAGACAAAGCGACGCGCGCGCAGGCGGCGGACGCGGTGACCGCGCGGATGATCGAGGCGCTCACGATCACGGGCGATCCCGCGCAGTGCATGGACGAGATTCGTCGCCGTCGGAGCTTCGGGATGGATCTGCCGATCATGAACCTGCCGACGAACATGCCGTGGGAGATCGTCGAGCAGTTCATCCGCGCGATGGCGCCGGCGAAGTAACGCGCGCGTCGCTGTGACGCATGCACACCTTGAGCGCCGCCTTCGCGCGGTGCACGAGGACGTCGACGTGGCCGCGTTCGAGACCGAGCGCCTCGGCGGCGTCTTCGCCCGACCGCTCTTCGAGCAACCGCAACATGACGACCGCGCGCTGAACGCTGCAGAGCTCGGCGACGCACGCGCGCAACCGCACGACGTCCTCGGCGTTCGCCAGGAGCTCCTCGGCGTTCGGCGCCGCGCCCGCGGGCTCGTTCGTCGGCTCGATCGACTCCGCGTTCGCGAGTCGTCGATGCTTGCGCCGAAAATTGCGCGCGGCGTTTCGTACGATCGTCTTCACCGACGCGAGCGCGTGCGCGTCGTCGTGCGTCGGCTCGTCGCCGCGCTCCCTCGACAAGAACGTGCAGAGTGCATCTTGTACACTCTCGAGCGCCTCTTCCGCGCCGAGCCCTTCGCTCCGCGCCACGGCGAGGAGCGCGCGCCGTTCAGCCCGTACGAGCCGACTGAGCCGTTCGAGCGGATCGTCTTTCATGGCGGTGCCCACCGGAGAGAGGTCTCCACGAAGCGAGATCTTACAGCGTAAGAAATGCGCCGCGAGCGACCTATCCGAGCATGAGCAAGAACAACGTCCTCGAAATCAACGATCTCAACTTCGACACCGAGGTGCTCGGCGCGCGCGAGCCGTTCCTCCTCGACTTCACCGCGACGTGGTGCGGCCCGTGCCGCATGCTCGCGCCGATCGTCGAGCGGCTCGCCGACGAGAACGTGGGTGCGATGAAGGTCGGCAAGCTCGACATCGACGAGTCGCCGGTCGTCGCGGCGAAGCTCGGCATTCGCGGCGCACCGACGATCGTCGTCTTCAAGGGGGGCAAAGAAGTCGCGCGTCATGTCGGCGTGACGAACAAGCAGCGCTTGCTCGAGCTCGTCGGCGTGCGTGAGCGTGTGCCCGCGCCAGCGTGACGCAGGTCACCCGCGCAGCTGCTTCACCGCCGCCGCGACATCGTTCCCGTCGAACGTCGCGCCCGTCGACTTCAGGTGCTTCATGGCGAGCCCGGTCGCCTGTCCGTCGCTCTTCGCCGCGACGATCGCCTCGCGCTGCGACGCGAGCGCCTCGACGATCTGCGCGGCGCTCATCGATGCCGGCAAGAACGCCACGAGCAGCTCGTTCTCGCGTCGCAACGTCGCCGTCTGCTCGCCTTCACCGGTTGCCGCGATCGTCTCTTCGTTCGACTTCACGAGCTTGCGAACGATCGCCGCCTCTTCGTCCTCGCGCAGCGGTCGATTCGCGCGCGCCTCCGCGGCGTTGATCTCGCTCTGCGCGAGACGCAGCACGCTCTTCGCGACCTCGTCCTTCTCCTTCATCGCCTGCACAATGCGCTTCTTGATCTGATCGATCAGCATGAGCGCTGTGTAGCGCGCCGGCGGCGCCGCGCCCAGACCGCGCCGAACGCGAGCACCGACCACGCCGCGGACCACGCGCCGAGCCCGTCGTCCCCGCCCACACCACACGAACAGCCGCTGTTCCCGCCCGAAGGCGACGCGCCCGACTGGGTCCCACCGTCGGCCGGCGGATCGACGCTCGCGTCGTCCATGCTGCTCGTCCCGCTGTCGTCCGGTCCGCCGCCGTCGACGAGCCCGCCGTCGGTCCCCGTCCCGCGCTTGAGCACGATGTCGATGCACTGGTGATAGATGTCCTCGACCCCGACGCCCGGCGTCGGATCGTACGGACCGTGTGCGCCGTCGTCCTCCATCACTTCGATTACTTGCAGAGTGCACTTGTCGCACTCGACGTCCGGCAGCTTCACTTGCCACGTGTATTTCGGCAGCACCGCCGACGACAAATGCGGATTCAAGTTGTCCATCCCGGGGAGCACCTCGGGCGTGTTGTAGAAATCGGAAGTGCCGCAATGATCGCCCGGCCCGTCCGGACACCTGCGCGCCGGATCGATCGGCTTGATCGACGCGGGCTCTTTGAATTTGCCGTCGCCGTTCGGATCGAACGCGAAGCGGTAGTAGCTCGGGTGCGGGATGTATTCGACGAGGCTCACGGTGATCGTCGTCCCCGGTTCGTATTGGTAGACGTGCGTCCCGCGCGCGCCGCCCGCCTTCCCGCACGGCCCGGCTTTGATAGTCGAGTCGCCGTAGCGCGAGAGGTGCGTGCCGCCGCGCTCGAGGCTGATGTGCGCGTTCGCGGACGTCGAAAGGCAAACGCCCGCCAGAGCGAGGGCCGACAAGACGACCTTATTCAAAGCGTTCATGTGGATTGCGCTACCACGGTCGTCGCGCGGGCGCACGACGCGCTATCGTGACGATATGCGTGAAGGCTTCCTGTGGGCTCTTCTCGTCGTAGGGGCAGGTGCGTGCAGCTCGCCGAGCAGCGGAAGCGGCACGGCCAGCGATGGCACGACGGTCGTCTTCGATTTCGCCGCCGATCTCCATTCGCCCGACACGTTCTTCGACTTCCCGTTCCCGTCGGATCTCCGACTCACGCCGAGCGGCGCGCCCGACGTCGCGGGTCTTCCGAACCCGACGCTCAGCGCGGTGCTCGAAGGTCTTCGCGTCATCGCTGGCGACCGCCGCGGCTTTCCGTTCATGCCGGTCGCGTGGTTTCGATTCACCGCGCCGATGGCGTCGCAGGACGTAAGCAAGACGATCACGGCGGACAAGTCGTCGACCATTCTCCTCGTCGACGTCGACGAAGCATCACCGACGCGCGGCGCGCTCGTCCCGACGGTCGCGTCGACGCTCAACACCGATCGCTACGTTCCGGAGAACGTCCTGGCGGTGGCGCCGCGTCCGGGGTTCATCTTGGAGCCGCATCGCAAGTACGCGTTCGTCGTCATGCGCTCGCTCGGCGACGCGAACGGAAAACCGCTCGGCGTGGCCGCGTCGCTCGACGGACTGAAGCCCGGGAAGACGCCCGCTGCCGGAACGAACGCCGCGGCCTCCGCGCTCTACGCATCGCTCTGGCCCGCGCTCGACAAAGCCGGCGTCGCGACCGCCGACGTCGCCGCGGCCACCGTCTTCACGACCGGCGATGTCGTCGCCGACACGTACGATCTGTCGAGCAAGATACTTGCAAAGTACAAGATCGATCTCACGGGAATCAAAGTCGATCCGGACGACGGCGCGACGCACCCGCGCTACTGCGAGCTCCAAGCGACCGTCACGTATCCGCAGTTCCAGCGTGGCGTGCCCCCGTTCGACACCGAAGGCTCGATTCAAATCGGCAGCGACGGCCTCCCGATCAAGACGCGCGACGAGGTCGCGGCGGTCACGATCTCGTTGCCCAAGCAGACGATGCCGGCGGGCGGCTTTCCGCTCGTCGTCTATTTTCACGGAACCGGCGGCGTGAGCGACGCGATCGCCGATCGCGGCGTGTGGCGCCCCGAGCCCGACGCGACGAAGTGCCCGAGCGGCGGCTACCCGATGCCCGAGCGCGACACGTGGAACGGCGTTCTCGGTTGCAACACCAAGGGCGAAGGCCCCGCGCACGTCAACGCCGAGCACGGCACCGCGATGGTCGCGAGCGCGCTTCCGGTGAACCCGCAGCGCTACCCCGAAGGCCTCACCAAGGATCTCCCCGAGTACTTCAACATCAACAACGTCGCGTCGCTCCGCGACATCTTCCGCCAAGGGATCTTCGAGCAGCGTCTCCTCATCGAAGCGCTACGCACGCTCACGATCGATCCGAGCGTCGTCGCCGCGTGCACCGGGCTCGCGCTCCCGACGGGCGAGACCGCGTTTCATTTCAAGAGCGACGCGGTGATGGCACAAGGACAGTCGATGGGCGCGATGTACGCGAACCTCATCAGCGCCGTCGAGCCGCGGATCAAAGCGACCGTCGCGACGGGTGCCGGCGGTTACTGGACGTACTTCATCCTCACGAGCCAGTTCATTCCGATGCTCCCGGGCAAGCTCGCGCTCCTCCTCGGGATACGTGGAGAATACACGTTCATGCATCCGGCGCTTCAGCTCGCGCAGATCGGCCTCGAGCCCGCGGATCCGATGGCGTACATGCCGCGCGTCGCGCACTCGCCGTTGCCGATGCATCCGGTGCGTCCGGTGTTTCAGCCGGTCGGGAAGGGCGATTCGTATTTCACGACGGTGGTTCAGGATCAGGTCGCGCTCGCGTACCGAAATCAAGAAGCGGGGACGCAGGTGTGGCCGACGATGCAAGACGGGCTCGGGCTCGTCGGCCTCGGCGGGATCGCGCCGTACCCGGTCGCGCAGAACCGCACGTCGGCGAGTGGCGCGGCGTACACCGGCGTCGTCGTGCAATACGAGGGCGACGGCCTCTACGATCCGCACGCGATCTACTCGCAGCTCGACGCGGTGAAGTACCAGTACGGATGCTTCTTCGAGACGTTCGCGAAGACGGGGACGGCGACGATCCCCGCGCCCGCCGCGTTCGGGACGCCGTGCCCGACGAAGTAGCGAGGCCGTTGGTACGCGCGCTGCTCTAGCGCACGTGCATGATGCTTGGACTATCGAAACTCGCGGCGATCGCGCCGTTCGCGCTCGTCGTGACCATGGCAGCGGAGTCGCGGGCGCAGGAAGAGCCGGCGACAGTCGCGATCAAGCCGCGGAAGGTGGTGGCCGGAGTCGTGACGATCGATCCGTTCACGCGGCTCGCGTCGCGCGACGGCGGTCAGCTCTCGCAAGGGCCGTCCGCGGATGCGCTCTTGCTGTTGCCCGCGCTCGAGCATTGGAATCCGTACATGGGCGTCGGGCTCGGACTCTTCAACGCGCGCGCGCGTGCCGGGATGCACATCCATCCGTTCGGGCGATCGCGATCGGGGCCACTGATTCTCGTAGGCGCACGCGCGATGGCCGGGTTTCTCTTCACCGACGCGCCGACGCCCGATCGCCCCGCGACCACATCGACGAGCCCGCCCGTGACGTGGAGCTACACCGCGGTCCTCGGCGAAGCGGGAATCGGCTGGCGCGTGGCGCACATGTCAAAGGACGCCGATCTCTACGTCGTCCCGACGTTCCTCGGCGGACGCGTGCACTATGCAACCGGCGGTGGCTTCCAGTCCGCGCAAACGTGGAGCGGAAGCGCGATGTACTACGGCGGAACGGTGTCGCTCGCGTTCGAGTTCTAATCGCCCGATCTCCCGATCTCCCTGTTCAAATCTCGAGCGCTGCTCGTGCGAGATCGAGCGCGTCGACGAGCGCCTCGACGTCGGCGCGTGTCGTACGCACGTTCGTGATGCACGCGCGAAGGACGCGGCCCTTGTTCGCGAGGCGCGTGAGCGAGATCCACGCGTGCGCGGACGCGGCGACTGCCTGCGCCATCGCGTCGAGGAAGCGACCGCTCTGCCCGTCGTCGCGCGTCTCGTCGACGAAGCACACGACCGGAAGTGGCGTGTCGTTGACGACGCACCATCCGCTCGCGGCGAGGCGTTCGCGGAGCGCGCCGGCGAGCGCGACTTGTTCGCGAAGCGCCGCCGCGTACGCATCCCAGCCCGCGACCGCGAGCGACAAAAACAGCTTCAGCCCGATGAAGCGACGCGACCACTGCGCTGTCGATGCGTACGGA
>JBBQXV010000364.1:0-7821 GCA_038209335.1 Polyangiales bacterium
TCGACGTTCACCGAGTGGCAGACGAGCTCCTTCGGTCCGGCGCACGCGTCGCCCGCGCAAGACGGCGGGACGAGCGACGCCGCGGCACCGGAAGGCGGAACGACGATCACGCTCTGCGTCGACTGCCACATGCCGCGGATCAACGGCGTGGCGGATCACGCGGCACCCGGTGGCAACGTCTTCATCGCGCAAGCGTTCGGCGAAATGGCGCTCGCGACGCAGCTCGTCGCCACGCTGCACGGCGCGATCAAGCTGTCGGTCGTGCCGATAGCCACCGGTTACCGCGTGACCGTCTACAACCGTGGCGTTGGTCACGCGTTCCCGACGGGCGTCAGCGACGTCCGCGAACCGTGGGTCGAAGTCCAGGCGTTCGACGGGCAGCACAGACTCCTCGCGCGCTTCGGCGGACCGGATGCGGCGGGGCTCATCCCCGCGTCGGCGGCGCGCCTGGGCATGGACATCGCGGAGCCGGACGGGACGGTGCTCCTTCTTCACGAGCTCACGAACACGACGCGGATCACGTTCGACCGCCGCGTGCCTGCGGGCGGATCGATCGATCTCGAAGTACCGGTGGCGAATCCTCCGGGCGAGACGGCGACGCTCGAAGCGGTGCTCTTCTACAGGAACGTGCGAACGACGTACCTCCGCGCCGCGACGGGCGACGCCAACGCGACGGCGCCAGACGTCGAAGTCGCGCGCGTCACGATCGCGAAATGAGCGCGCTCCTCCTGCGCCCGGGTCTCGTCACGAGCATCGTCGCGATCGTTTTCGTCGCCGGGATCTCTTGCGACGACAGCGGCTCGGTGCTGCCGATTCCCGACGCGGCTTCGGACGCCCCATTCGCAGTCACCCCCGAGGCGTTCGGCCGGGGCGAATACCTCGTGAAGAGCGTCGCCGGATGTGCCGAGTGCCACACGCCGCGCGACGATCGCGGCAACCTCGATCCGAGTCGCTGGATGGCGGGCGTTCCCGCGCGCTTCGACGTCGCGCCGCTCGACGACGCGATCGGCGCGGTGTCGTCTCCGAACCTGACGCCGCACGCGACCGGTCTCGCTCGGTGGACCGATGAACAGATCCGTCGCGCCATTCTCGACGGCGTCGCGAACGATGGCGCGCCGCTCTCGTCGCTGATGCCGTCCTACGTGTTTCACAACATGACCGATGCCGACGCGCGCGCGATCGTCGTCTACTTGCGATCGCTCCAGCCCATCGCGAGCGAGATCCCGGCGCGCCAGCCACTCCCGATCGAAATCACCGCGCCGCCCGTGCCGATCCCGCAGTCGGCCATCCCGCACACGACGCTCCCGTCGACCGATCCGAGCTTCGCGCGCGCGGAGCACGGTCGCTACCTCGCGGCCGAGGTCGGCTTCTGCATGGATTGTCATTCGCCGTGGCGGGTCGACTCCGCCACGCCGCTCGATGTCCATTCGCTCTTCGCCGGCAATCGTGCGTTCTCGTCGAAAGAGTGGCGCGTGCAACCTCCCGCACCGCCGGTCGTCTATTCGTACAACGTGACGCCTCACGCGAGCGGCATCGCTGGATGGACCCCCGCGACCGTCGCGCAGGCGATCACGAACGGCGTCGACGACCGAGGCGCGACGTTGTGTCGGCCGATGCCGTCGGGGCCGATGGGGGGCTTCGCGGGGATGACCGCGGACGACGCGCTCGACATCGGGATCTACCTGACGACGCTGCCGCCGATCGACAGCGGTAGCATTCCGTCATGCCCTCGGGAGTAAGCGGACCGTTCGTCGTTCTCGGCGGCGGTCCGTGCGGGCTCGCCGCGGCGACCGAGCTCGCCGACGCGGGGCATCGTCCGATCGTCCTCGAGCGCGAGCCGATCGTCGGCGGGCTCTGCGCGACGCACGAGCGCGACGGCTGGCGCTTCGATCTCGGCGGGCACAGGTTCGTGTCGAGCGACGTCGCGATGTCGCGCCGACTCGAGCGCGTGCTCGGTGACGATCTGCTCGCGCAGGAGCGACGCAGCGTGGTCCTGCACGACGGTCGGCGCTTTCGTTATCCGCTCGAAGCGCGCGATCTCGTCGCGAACCTCGGCGTGCGCGAGAACCTGCGCGCGCTCGCCGGGTACGCGCGGGCGCGTGTCGGCGCGACATTTCATCGGCGCGACGATCTGACGTTCGAAGACTGGGTCGTCGCGCGCTTCGGGCGTCCGCTCTACGACACCTTCTTTGGTCCGTACACGCAGAAGCTCTGGGGGATCGACCCGCGCCTCATCTCGGCCGACTGGGCGGCGGAGAGGATCTCGCTGCTCGATCTCGGCGACGCGGCGCTGCGGCTCGCGGGGGTGCGACGCACGCCGGTGCGCACGTACGCGCGACGCTACCTCTATCCCCGCCTCGGGATGGGGCAGCTCTACGAACGGATGACGGCGGAAATCGTCGCGCGCGGCGGCGAGGTGCGCACCGGCGCGCGCGTCGTCGGGCTCGAGACGAACGGAGATCGCGTCGTCGCCGTTCGCGTCGAGTCGTCGCGCGGCGCGGAGAAGATTCCGGTCGGCGAGCTCCTGGCGACGGCGCCGCTCCCGGATCTCGTGCGATGGCTGCGACCGCATCGCGCCGACGTGATCGATCGCGCCGCGCGCTCGCTCCGTTTCCGCGCGCTGGTCTTCGTGGTGCTCTTCTTGAAGCGCAGTGAGTTTTCCGAGAACACCTGGATGTACGTCGCGTCGCGCGATCTGACGATGTCGCGCATCCAAGAGCCGAAGCGGCGCAGTCGCTGGATGTCGCCCGAGGGGCGGACGTCGCTGATGCTCGAAATCCCGTGCGACGTGGGCGACGCGACGTGGCGCGCGTCGACCGACGAGCTGAGCGCGCGCATGGTGCGAGAGCTGGGCGTGCTCGGCTTTGCCGTGGACGACGTGCTCGGCGCGACGAGCGTGCGCGTCGAGCACGGATACCCTGTCTATCACCTCGGCTACGAGCGCGATCGGCAGGCGCTCGTGCGCGAGGTCGCGTCGTTTCGAAACGTGCGCACGGCGGGGAGGCAAGGGCTCTTCCGCTATGTGTTCATGGACGCGGCGATGCAGATGGGCGTCGCGGCGGCACGACAGATGGTCGCCGGCGAGCCGGGCGGGCGCGGGCTCGATGCGATCGGTCGCGCTTCGAGCGTGGTCGAGGCGCGGGCGCTCACGGCGTGATGCGATGGCGACGCGCTCCGCCTCAGGCAAATGGCTCGCGTGGACGCTGCCGCTCGCGGCGATCGCGGCGCTCCTCGCGCTGAGCGCGCCGCCCTGGCCCGACGACTGGGACGGGATCGGCTTCCTCGCGTCGATCGATCGGTTCGATCTCGATCGCTTCGCGCCGCATCCGCCGGGGTATCCGGTCTACGTCGTGCTCTTGCGGATCGCGGGCGCGATCGTTCGCGATCGCGTCGTCGCGGCGAACGCGGTGGCGATCGCGAGCGGCGTCGTAGCCGTCGCGCTTCTTCGGAGCGCGATTGCGCGCGCGAAGATCGCGGAAGGCCCATGGTTGCTCGCGATCGTGTCGGCGCCACTCGTCTGGCGTGCGTCGAGCGCGATCGGCAGCGAAGCGCCTGCGCTCGCGTGCGCCGCGTTGGCGATGTGGGGGCTCGCCCGGCGATCGGCGCTCGTCGTCGGCATCGCCGTCGGCGTCGGGCTCGGCGTGCGCGTGTCGTGGGCGCCGCTCCTCGTTCCGATGCTCTTCCTGGTGACGGAGCGCCGCGCGCGCGCGTGGATGGCGGCGGCGTGCGCGACCGCGGCGTGGCTGATCCCGTTCGTGGCGATCGTCGGCCCGACGCATCTCGTCGCGCTGCTGCGCGCGCATTTCGCGGGGCACGCCGCGCGTTGGGGTGGCACCGCGCTGACGGAGCCCGGCGCGGGGCGTGTTCTGCTCGTAGCGCGCGACCTCTTCGTGGACGGCGTCGGCGTCGACGCCGATGCGTTGGGGATCGCGATCGGCGCGGTCGCGATCGCGCTCGCGTACGTTGCGGTGCGCGCGTGGTTGGCGAGCGGTTGGCGCGGTGCGCGCGCGGCGGCGATCGTCCTCGGGCCCTACGCGCTGTGGATCGTCCTCGGACAGAATCTCCGACAGCAGCCGCGCCACGCGCTTCCGCTCGTGGTGGCGCTCGTGGCGGCGCTCGCGATCACCGTCGCGCGTGCGTCGGCGTCGCACGTGCGGGCGCTCGGCGCGGCGCTCTTCGTGCTCGTCGCGGCGCGGACGTTCCTCGATGCACGCGCGCGTCACACCACGCCGCCGCCCGGCGCGCAGCTCGCCGCGTGGATGCGGGATCGCGCCGACGCGGTCGTCTTCGGGGGCACGAGCATTCGCTTCTTCGAGTCGACGCCGGTCGTCGCGCGTGCGGCCGGCGCGGACACGATGGGTGACGTCGCGCTCGGCCTGTCGCGACGAAGCCCGCTGCCGTCGCGTGTCTACGCGACCGGCGAAGTGCTCGGCGCCTCCGAAGGCGATCTCGTCGCGGAGCTGTGCCGACCGCCGCGCATCGATCGACGCGCCGCATGCCTTCGCGTCTACGACGTGACCGCGCTCGCACGCTGACGAGTCGTCGCTTCCGGCGCAGGCTCCGCCCAAAGCGCTGCGTCGAGCGCGTCGAGCAAGCACGTCGCCTGCGCGCCGTCCGGAACGCCCGCTTCACGAACGATGGAGGCGTCCGGCGTGCTCGCGACCTCGCGACGCAGCTCCGCGATCGCCGCGCGCTTGGCCGCTGCGATCCGCGCGCGCGCACGCGCATCGAGCCGGAGCTCGAGCCACCGCGCCACGTCCCACGCCATCGCCGCGTGCCGTGTCTCGTCGATCGCGATCCGCGCCATCACCTCGGCGATCTCGGCGTCGCCGGCGTGCGCCGCTTGCCACGTTGCCACCATCGCGCCAAACGTCTCGCGTACGCATCCTTCGATGGCGTTCTCGATCGCCATCGCGGTCTCCGATCGCTGGCGCATGCGAACGACGTGCGGGGCAGGCGCGGTGCCACCGAAGCGACGTGCGAGGCGCGACGTCACGCGTGCATGCCGTCGTTCGTCGCGCGCGCATCGTGCCGCCATGCGCACGAGGTCACGCGGCGCTCCGCGTTCACCGAGCTCGTCGCCCAGCGCGACGAACGCGTCGACCGACGCCGCTTCGAGGTGCGCGACGCGCGCGAAGAAATCGCCGAGCGCCGTCGTCGCACGCTCGAACCGCGCACGCGCGAGCCCGCCCGGTCGCCGACCGACGCCCGAGCACTTCGCGCATTCGATGACGATGGGTCCGCCGTCGGGCGCGACGAACGCGCCGGTCGAGTCGCATCCGTGGCCTTCGGCGACGCGGCAGTCGGTCGGGTTCATCGCGACGCCGGTGCAGAGCTGCGCGCAATCGCGGAGCGCGAAGTAGCACGCAGGTGGGTAGAGCATCGTGACGAAAGACGGCAAGCCGCACGGATACACCGCGGCGTACGCGCACCCCGAAGCTGCGTCGCCGGCGTCGTAGCCAAAAATCGGTCCCGGAGTGCACGATGGTGAAGCGTCCACGGCGGAGTCCGCCGCGGCCGCGTCGTTCATCGTCCCCGCGTCACCGCCCGCGTCGGGCGTCGGTGTCGTCGCGTCGTGTCCGCCGACCGACGCATCGTTGCCTTCCCCCGCGTCGCCGCTCGAGGTTGACGACGACGCCGTCGAGCACGCGATGACCGCGCCCGCGCCGGACGAAGACGCGACGGTCACGAGAAGCAAACGCTGGAACAGCTCGCGCAGACGTACCTCTTCGCGTGAACGCATGATCGAACGCTAGCGGTCCTGCGCGCCACGTCGAGGACGTGTAGTGCGCTTGAAGCTTTGCACTCCTCGCGATCGCCGCGCTCGCGATGCGCGTCGGCGTCAGTCGCGTGGGGGGCGAAGATGATTCCACGGAAGCTCCGCTTCGAGCTGCCGCGCGAGCTGCAGCACCGTCGCGTCGGCGAGCGGTCGCCCCGCGAGCTGCACGCCGATCGGATGCCCAGCGCGCGTGAGCCCCGCCGGCACGCTGACCGCGGGCTGGCCGCTGACGTTGAACGGAGCGGTGAACACGCCCATCTTCGCCGCGCGCGCGAAGGCCTCGGCCGGAGGAAGATCGCGCCACGCGCCGACACGCTCGGGGGCGACCGCGACCGTCGGCGTCACCCAGATGTCGACGTCGCCGAACCAATCGAGGACCTGCTTCTCCATCTTGGCCGTGAGCCGTTCGACCGTCTCTGCGGTGACCGTCTTGCCGTGCTCGCCGAGCCATCGCGTCACCGGCTGCGTCAGCGACCAGTCGTGCACCGGCGCCTGCGCGGCGCTGAACTGCCACACCGGCATGAACTCTTCGATGTCACCCTCGGCCATCGCGCCCTCTTCGACGTCGTGACCGAGCTTCGCCAGCGTCTTCGCGAAGCGTCGCACCGCATCGGCGACCTCCGCGTGCGTCTCGGCGAGCGTCGACTTCGTCGTGAAGCGAATGCGCAGGCGATCCGGCGCGCGCCGCGCGAGCTCCGCGAACGGACGCGGCGGCGGCGGCGCCCAATGCGGCTCGCCCGTCGTCAGTCCCGCCATCACATCGAGCATCGTCGCGGCGTCGTCGACCGTGCGCGCGAGCGGCCCGCACGAATAGATGATCGTGCGATCGTCGTACCCGTACGAGTTCTCGACGCGCCCTCGCGACGGCTTGATCCCGAAGAGCAGACACAGCGACGACGGTATGCGGATCGATCCCGCGGCGTCGCTCCCTTGCGCGATCGGGATCATCCGCGCGGCGACGGCGGCGCCCGCGCCTCCGCTCGATCCGCCCGACGTCACATCGAGGTCCCACGGATTGCGCGTCGGCGGATGAATGTCGGGCTCGGTCACCGGCAGCGATCCGAGCTCGGACGTCGACGTCTTCCCGATGACGACGAAGCCACCGCGTCGGAGCCGCGCCGTCGTCGCGTCGTCGAACGGCGTGTACAGTCGCTCGAACGCGCGCGAACCCATCCGCGTGAACGATCCCTTCGCCGGATTCAGATCCTTGATCCCGATCGGCACGCCGAGGAACGGCTCGACGTTCGCGTCGACCTTCGCGCTGCGCTTGTCGGCGGCGCGCGCCTCGGCGAGCGCGCTCTTCTCGAGCACCTGCACGAACGCGCTGACGCGTGGATTCTGATCGGCGATGCGATCGAGGTACAAGCCGACGAGCTCTTCGGACGAGACTTCGCGGCGCCGAATGAGGTCGGCCTGCTCGAGCGCGGAGGCCTCCAAGAGCTCTCTCAATGCCACGGCGCCGACCATAGCAGTCCGAGCTCGCGCGTCGACAACCGGTGTATTTCGTGACAAATACGCGGCGATGGACCCGTCGGACGATGTGCAGATCCGGCGTGCGGCGGGGACGCTGTCGTGCGCGACGGCGCTCTTCGTCGTCACGGGCGATGCGCTCGCGGCGGCGGGGGGAATGGCCGGCGCGCGCTTCGGGAGCTTGCAGGCGCTTCGCGACGACATCGAGCTCGCGTGGGGTTTCTATGCGCGTCGTCGCCACGCCTTCCGCATCGCGCCGCCGCATCCTGCGATCGCGCTCCTGAATCGCTGGACGGCGCTCATGCGAGACGGATCGTTCGCGTGCACGTCGAACGTCGACGGGCAGCTGCAGCGCGGGCTCTTCCGTGCGGACCGAATCGTCGAGGCGCATGGCGCGATCGAATGGTTGCACTGCGCACGCAACTGCGGAGCGCCGGTCTTCGCGGGGGGGCTCGTCGACGTCGCGGTCGTTCCGGCGACCGGGCGCGCGCGCGGCTCGCTCCACGGGTGCCCGGCGTGCGGAGGGCTCGCGCGTCCAAACGTGAAGCTGGCAGGCGACGAGATGTGGGATC
>JBBQXV010000365.1:0-7807 GCA_038209335.1 Polyangiales bacterium
GGCGCGCGGAAAGAAAAAGCGTCGAGCCGCCTGAGCGCTCCAGAGACAGCATCCGGCTGCACCGCGGATGCTGTCGCCCCGTCGCCCCGCCACATCAGCGGGTCCAGATCGGATTTCTACGGATTCCCGCGATCGTCAACACGTCCTGCGCCGAGATCGATCGTGCCGCCTTTAACGTCCATGAAGTAGACGCTGGTGAGCTTCGCGGTCGGATGTCGTTTGACGATGCCGGCGCGCGCCTGCCGCAGGAGATCGGTGACGTCGGCATGCTTCGGATCGGCGGCGCTCGTGTGGCCGATGAGCTCGCCGAACGTGACCTTCTCGCCGGTGCCGAGCGCGAAGCCGCCGCCATCGCTGCCCGAAGCGACCCGCGACATCACGGTGAAGCCGCCCGCCGCGAGCGCGCCGACCGCGACGAGCACGACGGACGCGAAGACGACGACCGCCGTCGCCGTCCCCACGCCGCGCGGCGCCTCGTCGACGCGAATCGTGCCGAAGCCGGGCTGCGCTTGCGCCTGCGTCTTCGGTCGATTCGGTCGTTCGACGAACGAGCTGAGACCGCAGTAGGTGCAGGTGACCACCTCCGTGTCGGCTTCGAGGTGGAGGCCCGCGCCGCACTGAGGACACGTCGCTTTGACGATACGCGCCACGACGACGTTTCTATCACGCCGTCGCGTTTCGCTCAGCGCAGGACGACGACGCGCTGCTCGAGCAGATCGCATAGCGCGCGGAGCGCTTCGATCATCGGCACGCCGCTCGTCTCGAGCACCGTCTCGAGCGACGCACGCCCGTCGATGAACGTGAGGAGCAACACCGCCGTCGGCTCGAGCCCGATCGCCGAGAGGAGATCGCGCGGGACGACGATGGTCGGCACCAGTCGCTGATCGAGCAGCGTCTCGGCGGCGGAGAGCGCGCCTTTGTGATCGCCGACCTCGAAGCGATAGAGGAGCTCTTCGAGCGGCGCGGACGTATCACGCAGGTCACGCAGCGAAGGGGGCGGCGGCAACGTCGGCGCGTCGCTCGCGTCGTCGTCGCCAACGTGTGCGCGCTCGACGGTCGGGCGCACGCCGGACGGACGCTCCTCGGGCGTGCGTGTGGGCTCGTGCCTCACGGCGAGGATCGCGGGGTCTCGTAAGCGGAACGGCACGTCGGCACCTCGAACGTTTCGGCGTCGTTGGAGAGCAATCGCGGTGCCGTCGCACGCTCGCCGCGCTTTCCGACGTTTCCCAATGTAGGACGACAGCTTGTTGACGTCCGTTTGCGCCGGGGTGACGCGCGGATGATCCATCCGCCTGGACTCCATTCCGGCTTGACAGACCCCTTCCCTGTCGGCAGGTTGCGCGGCGGAGAGCTGTCCGAGTGGCCGAAGGAGCCTGATTCGAAATCAGGTGTGGATGCAAGTCCACCGTGGGTTCGAATCCCACGCTCTCCGCTAGGAATTGCCGTTCGGCACGTTCGATCGCTCCGCGCGCCCGCGGCGCTTCAGAACTCCGCGCCGACGTTGGCGACGCCGCCGCCGGGGAGCGGGAGGAATCCGAGCTGCGCGCGGTGTGCGCCGACCCGGACCGGCGATGGCGCGTTCGTCCCGGTGACGATCAGGTAGACGCCGATCCCGATGGCGACGATCCCCACGCCGCCGATCACGTCGCCGATCACGAGCTTCGTGCGCGCGGCGTCGACGTCGCTCTGCGCGCACGAGTGCGTCGCACCACAGCCGTCTCTCAACTTTCCGATGTCGCTCTTGCCGCTGATCCACGCGAACGCGGCGCCGCCGAGCGCGAGCACGCCCGCGCCTCCGACGACGTAGCCGAGCACGGGCGTTCGCCGCTCCGGGCCGGGCGCTCCGGTGTCGACGGGTGGCAACGGCGCGCCCACGTCGAACACCGCCGCGACCGCGCGGTTGCGCTCCCCTTCGCGCACGATCACCTGCTGCTCGATCGACGGCTTTCCCGCGAGCTCGAACTTGAACGTGTGCGGGCCGGGATCGACGAACATCGCGCGCCCGTCGATCGGATCGGTGAGCAGCACGCCGTCGAGCGACACGCGCACGTCGATGAGGTCGCGCCCTCGCGCGTCGCGCGCGCTCAGAGTCACGGTCGACAAGCTCGCTTCGATGTCGGCGAGCCACTTCGCGCACTCCTTGCGAACCGGGCCGGGGCAGACCTCGCGCGCGCACGCGACCATTTGATCGCGCGCCCTCACGAGCTTGCGTTCGTCACGTAGGCGCTGCGCTTCGTCGGCCGCGGTGACGCACTCTTGCTTTTCATCCGCGTGCGCGACCGCGCTCGTGAAGAGCGGCGTCAGCGCACAGAGCGCGGTCCATGCGAGGGCTCGCGTCGCCTTCGTCATCGTTCCGATCGTAGCAGTCAGAGGCACTCCGTCCGGAAATGCTTCCGGCCAAGTGAATCGACGGTGTACGGCGGATCGCAGCTCGGTTTCTTCGCGGTCGGAGGAGGCGGCGCGCGCAGCGGCGGCTTCGTCGGAGCGGACGATCGTGCGCTCGGCATCGGCATCGGCGCCGCTGCGGCGTCGACATCGGCTTGCGCGCTCGCTGTCGCGGTCGTCGTCGCCGCCGGGATCGACGCGGGAGGTGGCGGCGCCGATGCGCTCTCCACACTCGCGCTGGATCGCGGCGCGTCCGTCTTCGTCGTGCCGACGACGAGCACGACCGCGATCGTCGCGATCACGAAGAGAAGCGCCGCAGCGACGAGCCACGTGCGTCTACGCGACGACGACGGCGGGAGCGCGTCGCCTGCGCGCGACACCGAGATGCTCGACATCTGCGACGCCACTTCTTCCAAGACCTTCGGCCGGCTCGCGGGCGCCGGCGCCATCGCGTGCGTCTCCTCGTGCCCCACCTCGACCTTCGTCTCGCTCTCGTAGTGCCTGTGGCTCGCGCCGCCGACGATGTCGTGTCCGATCCCTCCGTCGACGGACGACGAGCTCTCGATCTCGGTGATCTTGATCGCGCGCCGCGTGAGGACGTCGTTCGCCGCGTGCTCCACCCATTCGCCCACTTCGGACGGCGACGCGAGGCCGACGCATCGTTCGAGCGCGATGGCCATTTCGCGCGCGCTCGCGAATCGCTTCGTCGGATCGCGCTCGAGCCCGCGAAGGACGACGGCGTCGAGCGCGTCGAGACCGCGCTTCGTCTCTGCATCGGGCGTCTTTCCGGCGTCGATCATCCGCGTGCTCGGCGCCTCGACGGAGCCGTTCATGACCTTCGCCATCACCGCGGCTTGGTTGTCGGCGGCAAACAACCGATCTCCGGTGAGCGCTTCCCAAAGAACGATCGCCGCCGCGTAGAGATCCGTTTGGCGCGTGACCTGTCCATTGATCTGCTCGGGCGCCATGTAGCTGAGCTTCCCCTTGAGGTGCCCGTCGCGCGTCGTCTGCGTTCGACCGGCGGCCTTCGCGACGCCGAAGTCGAGCACGCGCGCGATGCCGTCGCTTCCGACGAGCACGTTGTGCGGAGAGACATCGCGATGGACGATGGCGAGCGGCTCGCCGCGCTCGTCGCGCGCTTCGTGCGCCGCGTGCAGCCCGTGGAGGACGCCCGCCATGATCGACGAAACGACGCGCGGCGGAATGCGCGTGCCCGCGTCGCGCATCGCGCGAGCCAGACGCGAGAGCGATTCCCCCTGCACGTACTCCATGACGAGGAAGAGCTCGCCCTGCGTCGCGACGACGTCGAGCGTCGGCACGACGTTCGGATGACGAATGCGCGCCGCGAGCCGCGCTTCGTCGAGGAACATCGCGACGAACTCCGGATCCTTCGCGAACTGCGGATGCAATCGCTTGATCGCGACCGTGCGCGAGAATCCGACCGGCCCGACGAGACGGCCGTAGTGCACGGTGGCCATGCCTCCGGACGCGATCTCGCCGTAGAGCGCATAACGCCCGACGACGCGGCTCGGCGCTCGAGTCGAATCTCCCACGCATAGCAAGATATCACGCCGCGCGCGCCGGTCCTGCCGCGGGCGCTCGGCGCGATCCGTGCGATGATCCATGTCATGCGCTTGCGCACCCTTCACTCGCTGCTCGCGTCGGTCGCGATGGCCGCGCTGCCTGTCGGGTGCTCGATCCTCACGTCCACCGACGGTTTGGTCGGAGGCGGCGCAGGCGACGCGGGCGCGGATCACGCCACGTCCGATGCAACGGGATTCGACGCGACCGGCGACGCGCCGACCGGCCCGTTTTGCTCCACGCTCTCGCCGATGCCCGCGCTCTGCGAAGATTTCGACGGCACCAACGCCTTCGCCGCGCAGTTCAGCGACAAGCTCGAGCCCTCGCCGAACCACATCGGCGCCGACACGACGTTCTTCAAGTCGCCGACGCGCTCGTTCTTCGCGAAGGTCGATCCGGGCGTCGCCACCGGCGACAGCTACGCCTACATGTTCAAGCTCTTCATGACGTCCGCGACGCACGTCTCGTTCGGGTTCGACATCATGATGGTCGACGTCGTGAACGGAAAGTACGCCGTCGCCGCCGGCATCGTCATCAACGAGGGGATGCCCACGCGTCACGGGCTCGCGCTCGTCGCGTCCGGTACCGACGCATCGCTCGAAGAGTCGTTCCGGGCCGACGGCGGTACGCGCTACTTCGACACCCCGCTCGCCGTCTCGCCCGTCGCGAAGACGTGGTCGCGTGTTCAAATCGATCTCTCGCTCACGTCGTCGCCGGCGACGGTGAGCGTGACGGTCGACGGCAAGACGTCGCTCAGCAGCGCGCCGCTCGATGCGAGCTGGCCGACCTCGGGCACCGTTCAGATCAACTTGGGAATGACGTACGTCAACGACACGAACGGGCCGTGGCTCATTCGCTACGACAACGTGACCGTCGATCCGAAGTGACGCGCGCGCTCACGGGCCGCCGCACTCCGCGGTGCACGACGTCGACATGCATTGCCCGAGTGCATCCATCAGCGCGCTCCCGGCCGGATATTGCACTGTGCACGCATCGAAGCACGCTTGCGTCGCTCCGCCGTCGGCGCTGAAGCAGTCGTTGCCGCATTGGAGATACGCGCTGCAGTCGCGGCTGTTTCCGCAGGCCTCGTCCTCGGTGCAGCAGCGCGTTCCGAGGCACGTATCGCAGACCGCCATGCCGGTTCGGATCGGGAGCGCGCATTGCTGCGTGACCGCGGTGTCGTTGCTCGCGTCGAACGTCGTCGCCGAGTCGAGCGGAGCGGCGGCATCCCACGCCGTCGCAGCGTCGTTGTGCGTGGTCGCCGCGTCGTGCGGATGGCCCGCGTCCGCGGCCGCCACTTGATGCGCGGAGTCGCACGTGCGGTCGAGCGCCGGATCGCACTCGAAGTCGTTGAACTTCGATCCGACCGCGCACGACGAGACCCCGAGAAGCAGCGCGAAGACAAACCTCACCGATGACGCCATTGGGCACCTCCCCGAAGAGCACGACGCGTCGTGCGCACCGACCCCCGGTGCGCGCGCGTTCGCCCCCCATTCGTTCGCGACCTCCGTTGCGACGTTTGTCGCGCGCGTTCACGGCGCTGTCGAAAAACGATTCAACGAATCGACAAGACGCACTGACCGCTCTGCGCCTGGCAGACGAGCGGCGCGCAGCAATCCGCGGTCGTCGTGCAGCCGACGCACGTTCCACCTTTGCACGCCGGCGTTTTCCCCGCGCAGTCGTTGCACGTCTTGCATCCGCCGCCGGGCGGCTCGCATCCGGTCACGTCGATGATCGATTCGTCGTAATGAATCGCGAAGTCACCGGAGAAAGCGAGCGACCGAGCGTATACCGCGCCGGACATTTCGAAGCTGCTCGCGATCGCGAGATCGGCGTTCGGCGCGTAGAGGTTCGCGCCGACGGCGACGTTGCCGGAGATGTCCATCGTCGTGCCGCCGACGTAGACGCGGACCTTCGCGGGCGCGGAGACCGAGCCGAGCACCACGGGACCGTTGAGAGAGAAGTTGCCGGCGATGAAGAGATCGACCTCGGCGCCCGGTGTGAGATCGATCGTGAGCGCGCCGGTCACCTTCAAGTCGCCACCGACGAAGATCCCGGCGCGACCGGTGACGTGAACGGTGACGTCGCCGCCGGCGATGCGATCGAAATAGTAGCGACCGCAGTCGAGCCTCACCGGGCCCGCGGGATGATCGAGCGATGCGGCGGTGACGCCGCCCATCGCGTTGTCGTTGCTCGTCGCGAACGCCGCGGCGATGGCAGCCGCGTCGATCTTGTCGGTGCAGTCGCACGGCGGCAGCACTTGCACGCTCTCGGTGACGACGCCGCCGCCGGCTGTGACGCCGGTCGCGGTGTGTCCGGACGTGAGGTGCACTTTGCCGACGGTCGCGAGGCTCCCGCTCGTGATGTTCACGTTGCCGGTCGTGTAGAGATCGCCGGTGACTTGGTAGACGCCGTTCACTTGAACGTCGCCGCCCGCGCGGACGTCGCGCGCGATCGTTCCGTCGGAGCCGAGCGTGACCGCGGGTTGCCCGGTCGCGAGCGCCACGCCGCCCGCGTAGACCGAGCCGCCGATCGTCGTGTGCGAGTTCGTCGCGATCGAGCCGTTCGCCGCGATCGACGCGACGTCGCTCGCCGCGACGCCGCCCGACTTGAACGAGTCGGTGCGAAATTTTCCGGACACGTTGCCGCCGGTGCACGCGCAGACCGCGAACTTGAAGAGCTTCGGCCCGAGATCGCCCGCGCACTTCGCGCCGGTCGGGAGCGGGATCGCGGGGCCGCTTCCTTGGCAGAAGGAGGACACGTCGCCCACGACTCCGCCGTCGCCGACCACGCCGCCGTCGCCCAGGACTCCGCCGTCGCCGTTCACGGCGTTCGGATCGCCGATCGCGTTCGCGTTGATGTCGCCGCATCCGTTCGCGAAGACGAGCGGCGCGATCGCGAAGACGATCGATGCGATGGCGAGGCGAGCGCGCATCAAAGGTCGACCTCGAGCGCGAGCGTGCCGAGGATCGCGGGACGCCCGGACGACGCGGCCGCGTCCGATCCGAACGTGACCACGGGGCGCGGAAATGCGACGAGCGCGCGCGCGCCGAGTGAGAGCGACGCGGCGCCGGAGAGATGAAAGCGCGCGCCCGCTCCGCCTGATGCGATCGCGGACCAGGCGTCGCCGTGCGCGTCGACGAACGGGGCGCGCGCCGTGCCGCGCGCGTCGAGGTGGTACGCGCCTCCGCCGATCGCGACGAACGGATGAAACCAGCGAACGCCGAGTGACGGCTCGAGCGCGAATTCGAGGAGCGCGAGCTCTTGGCGCACGGTCGCGGTCCCTTGACGTCCATCGACGGTCGAACCGAACGCCGGACCGACGACGAGCGCGCGGCCGCGGCAGAACGAACAGACGGCGACGTCGATCCCGAGAGTCGGCGCCCACGAGAACCCGAGCGACGGGCTCGCGTAGAGCGCAGAGAGCCCCGCGCCGATCGCGACCGACGTGCGATCCGATCGCGACGACGGCACGGTCGCGCGATCCGCGAGCGCCCACGTCGCGACGTCGGGCGGCGGCGCAGCAGGCGCGGGCGCTTCGTTCGGTGGCGGGAGGACGAGCGGCTCGACGAGGCTCGCGCGCATCAACTCCACGACGCGCATCGCGAGGACGCGCTCCGAGCCTTCGCCCGCGCCGCCGCCGATGCGACGCACGACGGTCTTCTTCGTGACGTGATCGGCGACCCAGATGTCGGTCGCGGTTCCGTTTCCGGCGCGTCGCAAGAGGATGGTCGCGAACGCGCCGTCGTTCGTCTCGTCGTCGACGACGCGTCGCGCGTCTGCGGCCGAGTCGACCGCGCGCTCTTCGACGACGAAGCCAGCCGCGCGCAGCTCCGCCGCG
>JBBQXV010000366.1:0-7788 GCA_038209335.1 Polyangiales bacterium
GAGCGACGTCTCGCCGCGTCCGGCAAACCTCCGCCTCGATCACTTGCATCTGTCGTGCGGCGTCGGCGCGCGGTACGAGACGCCGATCGGTCCGATCCGCCTCGACATCGGTTACCGCATCCAGCCGTTCCAAGTGCTCGGCTATGCGAACGAGGACCTGGCGTTCGGTGCGAATCCGTCCGAGGGCGTGCAGCCGAAGATTTTCGGTGTCCCGCTCGCCGTCGCGTTCGGCATCGGAGAGGCCTACTGAGCGCCATGCGATCCGACGGAAAGCAGAGTCGCGCTCGGTTCGTCGTCGGGACCGTGGCGGCCGTCGTCGGCATCGCGATCACGTTCGTCAGCGCGCTCGTCGCCGGTGTCTTGCTTCACCTCGATCTGCCGTCGGCGCGCAGGTTCGCGATCGCCGAGATCAACGGCGCGCTCGCGACGCCCCTGCGAGGACGCGTTCGGATCGACCGAATCAACGGGCTCGGTCTGTCGGGGATCGACGGGGCGCGCGTCGTCGTGCTCGATCCGGACGGCGTCCAGGTGATTCTGCTCGATGGCGTGCGCGCGCAAATTTCGCTGCTCGGGCTCGTGCGGTCGGTGCTCTTCGGGAAGGGCGACATCGAGATCTTCTCTCCGAGCATCACGGTCGCTTACGCGGACGCGAACCTCGATGTCGACGCGACGGGAACGCCGAGGATCGCCCGCGCGTTCGAGCTCACCCCTGCGGCCGCCGGTCCCAGCACCGCGTCGCCGTCGCCGACGGCGAAGGGACGCGCCGTCAGGGTTTCCCTCCCGCAGATCCGCATCGATCACACGTGGGCGCACGGCGCGCTCCCCGTCGTTCCTCCGCTCGACGCGGACGTCGACGGCGCGCACGCGTCGGTCTCCGTGATCGACGGCAAGGTCGTCGTCGAGGTGTTCGAGGCTCGGATCCTCACGCGCGGCATGCCGCGCGGAGCAAACGCCAGCGGCACCGGCACCGCGCATGTCGCGGTCCCGTCCAAGAGCGGCCGCGCGTACGGCGTCGTCGCTTCGTTCGCGGGGCTCGTCGGAAAGATTCCGGCGACCGCGCACGTCGACATCGACGAAGAGCAGCTCGCCGCCGTCGTCGACGTCGCAGAGACCTCGGGCGACGACGTTCGCGCGCTCCTCCCTGAAGCTCCGATTTACGGGCGCGTAGGCGTGCACGCGGAAGCGCATGGCACGTTGTCGCGCTTCGATGCGACCGCACGCGCGAGGGTGGGGGAGGGGACCATCGATCTCGTCGGCGCGTTCACGCTCGGCGACGCGATCGGCGCCGTCGTGACGATCGACGCGCGCGCGATTGACGCGCGATCGTTCGCGCCTGCGGCGCCGCGATCGTTCCTCGGCGCGACGACGACGACCTCGCTGACGATCCAGCGCGACGGCGCGCTCGCGGGTGTCTACACACTCGTGGTCCTCCCCGGCAGCGTCGACGGCAACGTCGTTCCAGGCGCTTCGCTGCACGGCGATCTCGCGAGAACCGGCGGCGGAGCAGGCGGCACGTTCGACATCACGGTTCGCGGCCGAGGCACGGTTCAAGAAGCAGGCGCGCCGACGGAGCTCTCGTTCGATCTCCACCCCGTCGCCGGCGCCGCGGTCGTCGACATCGACGCTCGCACGTCGATCCCCCGACTCGACGCGGTGACGCGCGTCGGCCCAATCGCGAAAGGGCGCGCGAGCGTGCACACCAAGGGGCGCTTTCAGACTCGCGACTCTTCGGTCGATGCGTCGATCGACGCCGTGGTCGACGACTTCGCGCGCGGCCCCGTCAAGGTCAAGCACGCCAACACGACCGCGCATCTTCGCGGACCGCTCTCGGACGCGGCGCTCGATCTCACCCTCGCTGCGGACGGCATCGCCGCCAAGTTGCGCGCCACGATCGGAATCGGCATGCCGACGACGATCCGCGCCGGACGCCTCGAGCTCTCGCGCGACGACGTGGTCATCGTCGCGACGGTCGAATCGGTGCGGATCGCCCCCGACGACGTGCGCGTCGACCGACTCGTCGTCGATGGGCTCGGAGAGCCGGCGCGCGCGACGATGCACTTCACGCCTGCGGCGATCGCCGTCCGAGCCGACTCGAAGGGGATCGACTTCGGTCGGCTCGGCAAGCTCCTTCGGGTCGACAAGAAGGTGACGGCCGGGCGCGGCTCGTTCGACGTCGACGTCATCGTAGCGGGCACGCGCGCAAACGGCCGCATCGTCGCCGACTTCACGCACGTCGCGTTCCCTCGCATCGTCGACGGGAACCTCCACGTCGACGCCGTCGTCAACGGGCGCAAGGTCTCCGGCCACGCGCGCGCGTCAGTCGCGAACATCGGGTACGTCGACGTGACGACGAACGACGCAGAGCTCGCGGGATCGGCTCCGCTCTCGCTCGACTCGTGGAAGCAGGGATTCGGCGCGATCGCGATCGACGCGGCGTGCGATCTCGCGCCGGTATGGGCGCTCCTCCCGAAGGAGACGCTCCCACTCGACGACGTCGCCGGGCGACTCACACTCGTGGCGCGGCTCGCGCGCGCGTCGGTTCGCGATACGATTCCGGAGCTGAAATTGTCGGCGTCGACGCATGGTCTCGTCGTCGCGGGGGGCGGGAAGCGACCGCGCACGATTCAAGCGAGCGACGCCGCGAGTTGGCATCTGTCGGGAATCGACGCGAAGGTCGACGCGTCGATCGACGGCGAGAAGGGGCAGTCGGAGATCGTCCTCCGCCTCACCGATGCCAAGGGCGATCTCGTCGCCGTCGACGCGAAGAGCATCGCGGTTCCGTACGCCGCGCTCCTCGCGGAGGGAAGCGATCCGCTCGCGATCCTGATGAAGACGCGGTTCTCCGCGCTCGCGGTCGTTGCGCGACGAAGCCTCGATGACATGAAGCTTCTCTTCGATGCGAAGGGGACGCTCGGTGAAGTCGATGCGACGATCGGGTTCGAGGGCACGGTCCTCGCGCCGAACGTCGAGGTGCTCGCGAGGGCGTACCACGTGAAGTCGGCGGCGGCGCCGGTCACGATGCGATTGGGCGCGGACCTCGCGCTCCACTACGACGGGACGCGCGGCGACGCGGACATGGTCATTCATTCGCCGAAGTCGGTCGTCCTGACGGGGCGCGCTCACGGCATCGTGAAGGTCGCGGACCTCCTCGCGTGGAAGCCGGGCGCCGAGATCCCTTGGGAGGGCTCGGGGACCGCGCACGCCATCGCCTTTCCTCTGAGGGCGGTGACGGCCTTGGCCGACCGCCAGATTCGCGGACAGGTCACCGGGGACCTCACGATCGACGATCTCCACAAGGACGCGCGCGCCAAGCTCGACGCCAGCATCACCAACCTCGAGCTCGGATCGTCGAAGCTGAAAGGGGCGCAGATCGCGGCGTTCGTCGACGCGTCTCGACTGCACGCGTCGGCCCGCGTCGATCAGACGGACGGCTTCATACGCGCGTCCGCGGTCGTCGGCTTGAAGTGGGGGAGCATGCTCATGCCCGTGCGCGACGACACGCTCGAGAGCGAAGCATCGCTCGAAGCGAGCCGCTTTCGACTGACGTCGATTCACCCGTTCGTCGAGGACATCTTCAGCGATCTCGACGGACGACTCGACGCGCGCGTAAAGCTCACGATGGAGCCGAACCGGCTGCATCCGCGCCTCCAGGGGAACGCCCAGGTGACCGAGGGGCTCTTCCAGCTCGCGGTGATGGGCGAGGAGTACCACGGCGTCGCCGCGAAGCTCAGCGTGCAGCCCGACGGCGCGGCGCGGCTCGACGATCTCGTGGCGTACGGCGTCACCGGTAAGCTGACCGGGCACGCCACGGGTCACGTCGAGGGCCTCGCCCTCGTCGACGCGCAGGGCTCGCTCAACGTTCCGAAGGGGCAGGCGCTGCCCCTCGAGGTCAATGGGACGACGATGGGCGATCTCTATGGCGACTTCAACGTCGACGCCAAGGCGTCGCCGGATCGGAAGGCCCTACGCGTCGTCGTCGACGTTCCGGTGTTGCACGTGCGCTTGCCTCCATCGACGACGCGAACGGTGCAAGAGCTCGACGAGCCGGCGAACACGCACATCGGCACGTACGATCGCACCACCCATCGCTTCGTCGAGCTGCCGATCGACGGAGAGGATCTCCGCCCGGCAACGCCGCCGACGCGCAAGACGGAGATCGTCATCGTCGTCAACCTCGGGCGAGACGTGCAGATCGATCGCGGGGCGGGGCTCAAGATCGCGCTCGACGGCAGCGCCACCATCAAGATCGCCGACGAGACGCGCGTCTCCGGAAAGATTCGCCTGCGGAACGGCACGCTCGACGTTCAGGGGAAGCCGTTCGAAATCGAGAAAGGGATCGTGACCTTCGTCGGCAGCGATCCGTCGAATCCCGACGTCGTCATCACCGCGGGCTGGACGGCGCCGGATGGCACGCGCGTCTTGGCGGACTTCAACGGGACGCTCAAGTCGGGGCGAGTCACGCTGCGCTCGTCGCCTCCACGACCCAACAACGAGATCCTCGCGCTCATCATGTTCGGGACCGTCAACGGATCGGCGGCGACTCCCTATAGTGCTCAACCGACGTCGAGCGGCTTCGCAGCGGGGAGCGCGGCGGCGGGAGCTGCGAGCGGGACGGTGACCCAGGGACTGAACCGCGCCATCGACTCGCTCACCGGGCTCGCGATCACGACGAAAATCGACACCAGCAGCGCGACGAATCCGCGACCCGAGGTCGAGATCCAGATCGCGCGCGACATCTCGCTCCAAGTCGCGATCGTCCTCGGAACGCCGCCGCCGGGCACGAACCAAGACACGACGTACCTGACGATGGATTGGCGCTTCGCCCCGCGTTGGTCGCTCGCAACGACGTTCGGCGACAAAGGGACTTCGATCGGAGACGTCGTCTGGCAGTACCGCTACTGAGCCGTCCGCTCAGTTGGAGCCGCCGGGACCGCCGTTCATCATCATCATCATGGCCCGGCAACCCATCTCGCTGCACCGCGCGGCCTGCGCGCACGAGGTGCACGTCATCGCGCAGAGGTCGGAGCAGTGAGTCTCGTCCTTCATGCACTGCTTGGTGCACGGATCGTTCGAGCACTGGGCTTGGCACGTCGCGCTGGTCTGCGTGCACGCGCTTCGGCACGTGTCAGCTCGCGCGACGCAGGTGCAGCCGGCGTCGGGCGCGATCGCGGCATCGGCGTGGTTCGCATCCGGATCGTTGCCGGCTGCGTCGTTGCCGGCTGCGTCGTCGCCGGCGTCGCCGCCATCGATGACGGACCGTTCGTCGGTACCTATCATGAGCTCACAACCCGTCGACGCCATCGCTCCGATCGCGACGCAGAGCGCCGCCGCGAGCACCCTCACCAAGTGCCTCCGATGCCGAATGGCGTGATACGTATCGCGGCGCGCTGCGGCTGCGGCGATTCGTCGGCCGTGCTCGGCGATGAGAGGATCAGGTACCCGCCGACCGCCGCCGCGACGAGACCGACGGCGAGCGTGACGTCGGCGACGCGCGAGAACGTCTTCGCATCGTCGTACGCGCTGACGCCGGCGGCGTCGCGGCAGCCGGTCGCGCCGCACAGGGCGTCGCTTCGCGAGCGCTCGTTCAGCGCGCGAACGCCGAAGTAGGTCCCCGTCGCGAGCGAGAGCACGCCCGCCCCGCCGACGACCCAGCCGACCATGCGCCGCCTCTCGGCGTGCGCTCGGCGATCGATCTCGGCGGCGGTGACCTCGCCGGCCACGACGCTGAGCGAGCGCCGTTCGCCCTCGCGCAAGTTGATGGTGAAGCGTGCCTCCGCGCGGCCCGGTGCGGCGACGACGACGTGGTGGTCGCCCGGATTGACGGGGAGCGGCTCACCGAGGCTAGCCGCTGGGAGGACGACGTCGTCGTTCGTCAACGTCGTGCCCGCGGGCGCGTGCGCGATCGTGATCGCGAGTCGAGGCACGCGGCCTTCGAGCTTCGAGGCGCGCTCGAGGGCGTAGGCGCGACGCTCGTCAGTGGTCGGGAGCTGCTCGGAGAGCTGGACGAAGTGCTGCCACGCGCTCGCGAGCTGCCCGAGCTGCTCCTCGCACGCCGCGAGGTTCAAGAGAGTCCCCGGCGCGAAATCGAGGCGAAGGCTCTCGGCGAACTTGGGGCAAGCGTGGGCGACGTCGCCGGCTTCCATCCGCGCGCGACCGTCGCGGAACAGCACATCGGCCGCAGCCGCATCGCGCGCGTCCGCGTGCGCGACGGACGACATCGACGCGACGAACGGCGCAGCGACAAGCATGGCGACCGTGGCGATTCGTTTCACGGGTCCTCGCTCTCAGCGGCGCCGGTCGAAGAGATGCTTGGTGTTGGGCTCCGGTGCCTTCGCCGCAGCGGGTGCCGACGTCGTCGCGATCGCGACCGACGACGACGACGACCCGAAAGACGGGTTCGGCGCCGGCCTGGCCGCGAGCGGTGCGCTCGGAGCGACGCCCGTGGGCGTGAGACTCTTGCCGATCGACGCTGCGGGCTCGTCACCCGGCGGCGGCGCGACGGCGACGGGCGGTGCGGCCGTGGTCGAGAGCACCGACGCAGCGACGTGCGCAGTGATATCGAGTCTCTGCGCCGCCGCCGCGCGCGGAATGTCCGATGCGCGCAGCGTGATGAATCTCGCTGCTGCGATGGCTGCCGCCGCGGCGATCGCGACGATGAAGCTTCGGCGCGTGCGCGGCAGGCGCGGCAGGATCGAGCTGACCGGCGTCGCGACCGACGAGATCGTGCTCGCGCGCGCGAGGGTCAGCGCCTCACGACTCGTCACAGTCGGCCGCGGCCCGGTGTCGGCAACCCCGTGTCGGCTGGGCAACGCCGGCATCTCGATGCCGCAGAGCTCGAGGTACGCCGCGCGCACCGCGACCTGCATGTCGCGCGCGTCTTGCCAGCGATCGACCAGCTTGATCTCGAGCGCGCGATCGACGATGCGAACGATCGACGGCGGCGCGCCCGGGAGCGCGTCGGCGAGCGACGGCGCCCGCCGCGTAATCGTCGCCGCGAGGAGCTCGTGAAGTGACTCCTCCTCATGCACGAACTTGCCGGTCAACAGCGTGAACATCGTCGCGCCGAGCGACCACAAGTCGCTCTGCGGTCCAACGAGATCCCAACGCCCGCGCGCTTGCTCGGGCGCCATGAACGCGGGCGTGCCCATCGCCGAGCCGACCTGCGTCGCGCGCAGGTCAAGCAGCGGCTCGGCCAAGTGCGCGATGCCGAAGTCGAGGACCTTCACGCGCGCGTCGGTCGTGAAAAAGAGATTCTCCGGCTTGATGTCGCGATGGACGATGCCCTTGTCGTGCGCCGCCGCGAGCGCGTCGAGCACTTGGTCGATGAGCAAGAGGACGACGTCGAACGCCAGCTTGTTGCCGGTCCGCGCCGCGCGCGCGCTGAAGGACTCGCCCTCGAGAAGCTCCATGACCAAGAACGGACTGCCGTCCTCGGAGACGTCGTCATCGAGGACGCTCACGATGCCGTCGTGCTGGACGTGATTCGCGATGCGTCCCTCGCGCAGAAAGCGCTGACGCACCTCCGGCTCGAACGGACAGCGGTGCATGATCTTCACAGCGCCGCGCTTGCCGTTGCGGTGCGTCGCCGCGTAGACCGCCGCCATGCCGCCGATCCCGAGCAGCTCGTCGAGGTGCCATTTCGAGCGCAGCGTGATACCGAGCCGCCCTTTGGCGTCGCTGTCCCGATCGGTCGAGGTGTCGTTTTCCACGATAGAAAGAGAGTGCAGCGCTCGTGCCATTCGGACGCGGTGGAAGCTCGCGAGAAGACTGACCCGTGCTTCCCGACGC
>JBBQXV010000367.1:0-7742 GCA_038209335.1 Polyangiales bacterium
CTACGATCCTACGTTGGTGCCGTAGCTCGCCGCGACTTGCGTCGCCTCCGCAGCTCGTTCTGTCGCCTACGCAGCACGCCGCGGAGCGTTCGCAGGAGGTCGCGCAGCCGACGCAGGTCCTTGCGTCCGCTGCGCGGGTGCCTGATCGCGTCCGCAGATTCGCTGCGTCGCTTCCGTCGGCGGTCGCGTCGCCTCCGCAGATCGCTGCGGAGCTTCCGCAGCTCGTCGCGTCGCCTCCGCAGACGGTCGCGGAGCGGCTCTCCGAGCCCGATCCGAGAAATCAACGAATTCGCTCGCGCCCGTTCCCGGATCCGCCTCGCTGAATACCCATTGAATAGTGAGGGACACGAAGCCGCGGCGCTGGTGCCGCGGTGGGAACGGTCTCCTCGCAACCCGTAGGAACGGAGGACACCATGTCCACCAACAACAGCCGCGGCTCTTCGCTGCTCCGCGATCAAAAGTTGATCGCCGGTGCCGAGAAGAACCTCGCGTCGTACCGCTCCTTGACCGTAGGCACGCGGAAGGTCACCCCCTCCGAGATCGTCGCCTCGCTCCAACATCGCCTCGCGAAGGCGGAGGCCACCGCGCGTGCGCTCTCCGCGTATCGCGCGGCGGTGAAGGACGAGATCGACGAGCGCGCGAAGTCGGCGAAGCTCATCGCCGGATTCACGCGCCTCATCGAAGGGATGTTCTTCGACGCGCCGACTCTCCTCGCCGACTTCGGGCTCAAGCCCGTCAGCCGCGCGAGGCGCACGGTGGCCCAAAAGGCTGCCGCGGTCGAGAAGGCCAAGGCGACGCGAGAGGCTCGTCATCCGAAGATCGAGAAGCCGACCCCGGTCGTCTCGGGCACCACGCCCGCGACGCCGGTCACGCCGCTCGTTCACGAGTGACGCGCACCGCAAGCGGAGGACCTGCGGCTCTCGCAGGCTCCGGATCGAGACCCGATCCATCGAGAGCGCCTCACGACGAACCGAAGACGGACGTGAGGGCGAGGCCCCGGCGTGCGCGACCATGCGCGCGGTCCGGGGCTTTGCTTTGTCTTCGACGCGCTACTCCGCTGCCTTCCACACCGCCTCTTCCTCGCGCGCCGGCCTCCCGACGAGCAGCTCGTGCGGCCGATACCCCGCCTTGTACTTGAGCGACGCGCACTCCATCACGCGGTACCCGAGATACACGTGCGCAATCCCGCGCCGCTTCGCGTCCTCGACCAACGTCACCACGTTCGCGACCCCGAGCGAATCGCTCGCGTACTCCGGATCGTAAAAGAAGAACGCGGCGCTCATCGCGTGCGGCGTCTCGTCGCACAGCCCCAAGCCCACGAGCTTTCCGCCGGCCGCGTCGTCATAGAACGCGACCTCGCGCGCGGCAGGATGCGGGAACGCGAAGTCGAGCGCGTAGCGTTCGGCGTTCTGCTCGCTCGACGGCCAGTCGCGCACGCTCTCGCGATCGGCGTGCCACTTCGCGTAGAGCGCGAGGCGCGCGTCGTCGACGATCGGCCGCGCGACGACGCGCCGAAAGCGCGACGCCTTTCGCGCGGCGCGCCGCTGGCTCTTGCTCGGCGCGAAGCGATCCGCGATCACACGCAGCGTGACGCACTCGTCGCACGCGCGGCACGCCGGTCGGAAGTAGCATGGCCCGAAGCGTCGCCATCCGCGCGAGAGCATCTCTTCGAGCTCGACGGTCGTGACGTCGATGATGACCTTCACCTCGAGGCGCGCGCGCTCCGCCGGAAGGTACGAGCACTCGCGAGGCTCCTCGATGATCTGCTGGAGGACACGCGCCACGTGCGAATCGTACGACGTTCGTGGCATGATCGCTCTCGCATGAGCGAAGGGATCGATCTTCCGCACGTCGCGCGCGGCACCGTTCTCCCCGAAGGCGAGCGGGTCGCGCGACTCGATCTCGCCACGCCGCAGATCCTCGCCGCGGTCCACGGCGAGCACGATCCGATCGTCGTGCAGTCGACCCTCGCGAGCCTGCTCTGGGACGCGCTCCCGCAAGCGAGCTGGGTCGGCTTCTACCGGCGAACGGGCGTGCGCATGCTTTCCGTCGGTCCGTACCAAGGACCGATGGGATGCCTTCACATCGATTTCGATCGCGGCGTGTGCGGCGCGTGCGCGCGGACGGCGAGCGTGCAGCTCGTCTCCGACGTCCGCGATTTCCCCGGCCACATCGCCTGCGACGACGCGACGTTGTCCGAGCTCGTGCTCCCGGTCTTCGGGCGCGAGATCGTGCAAGCGGTGCTCGATCTCGACGCGCGCACCGTCGCCGCGTTCTCACCGGCCGAGGCCGTGCGCCTCGAAAAGCTCCTCGCCGAGGCCTTCGACGCGCACGTCCGGTGGCCCGACCACGAGGCGTAATTTCCTCCGATTACTTGCCCCGATGCCAGATCTGCGCGATGCCAAGGACCGATGCTTCGGGCTCCCTCCCGTTTCCCCCGACCGTCCGCGTTCGGCGCCGCGCTCATCGCGACTTCGCTAGGCTCACTCGCGTTCGGCGCGTTTGGCTGCGGCACGCATCAGAAGGCCGCGTCCGATACGAAGGGCGACCCGACCGGCGAAGATCCCTCCGCGTCGGTCGACGTCCCCAACGCGCCGCCGCTCCCGAAGGACGCGCCGCGCCTCGCCGCGCTCGCGCTGAAGACCGAGATCGTCGAGCGCCCCGACGCGAAGGCGAAGGTCCTCGGCTACGTCCGCCTCGGGCAGACCGTCGCGCGCAGCGCCGAGCCCGTCCCCGGCACGACCAAGTGCGAAGGCGGCTGGTACCAAGTCGCGCCGCGCGGCTACGTCTGCGTCGAGGCCGAGAAGGCGACGCTCGATCTCAATCATCCGGTCATCCGTGCGCTCGGCGTGAAGCCCGATCTCTCGAAGCCGATGCCGTACGTCTACGGATTCGTCCGTCGCGATGCGTCGCTCTGGCACTTCATCCCGCATCACCGCGAGATGGATAAATTCGAGTTCGCGTTCCAGGGCACGATGAAGGAGTACGCGAAGAACAAAAAGAAATGGAACCTCGTCGAGAAGGCCGGCGCGAACGAGGTCGAGCTCGACGCGAACGGAAACGCGAAGGGCCTTCCGAAGGACGTTCCGCCCGTGCCGCCGCAGCCGGACCTCGAGCACCTGTTCCCCGACCTCGGTGGCAACGGCGAGATCCCGTGGTGGCTCGTCAACACGCACCCCGGCTACAAAGACTCCAAGAAGCGCCACATCCCGAACGTGTCGACGTACGACTCGCCGCCGGGCGTTCCGTTTCGCGGCAAGACGTTCCGTCATGCCGGGCTCGCGGTCATCGGATCGTTTCGCACCGGCAAGTACTCCGACAACCGAAAGTTCGTCGTGACGCTCGACGGTCGCCTCATCGGCGAGGACAAGCTCAAGCCGCACTTCCCGTCGCCGTTCCACGGGATCCCGATCACCGCCGACACGCCGTTCCCGTTCGCGATCGTCCGCAAGCACGACGCGACGACGTACAGCGCGAACCCGAAGGACCGCCTGAAGAAGCTCGGCTTCCGCGAGATCGTCCCCATCACCGGCAAGTCGACGCTGCGCGGACAAAAGTTTTTCCACGAGACGAAGTCGGGCGAGTGGCTTCACGAGGACGAGGTCTCGGTCTTCGACTATCCGAAAGAGGGCCCGAAGAGCTTCGATTGGAAGAAGACGAAGTGGATCGATGTATCCATCACGTACCAGTCGCTGACGCTCTTCGAGGGCGAGAAGCCGGTGTACGCGACGCTCGTGTCGACGGGCGTGGACGGCGCGGGCGATCCCAAGACGACGAAGTCGACGGTCCGCGGCGAGTTCCGAATCGACTACAAGCACGTCACGTCGACGATGGACGCCGAGGATCCGGACAGCCGCTTCGAGCTCCGCGACGTGCCGTGGGTGCAGTACTTCGAGCAGGGATACGCGCTCCACGCAGCGTATTGGCACGACGATTTCGGTCGGATGCGCAGTCACGGCTGCGTCAACATGGCGCCGGTCGACGCGCGCAAAGTCTTCTTCTGGACCGATCCGCCCCTGCCCGAAGGCTGGCACGCGGTGAAGTCGGCGCCCTCGATGGGGCAGGGGACGTGGGTGCGGGTCCGGTTGTAGTGGACTACTCTGTGGTCGACCGTGGCGACCGCACCGGAGACCAACCCTACCGCTCTCGTGGCGGGCGACCGCGTCGGCGATCGATACCGGCTTTTGCGCGTCGTCGGGAGTGGCGGCATGGGCGCGGTCTTCGAGGCCGAAGGACCGGACGGCGCGCGTCTCGCGTTGAAGGCGCTGTCGAAGAGCGCGGGGTGGGCCTCGGGCGGGGACGGCGGCCAACAGCGCGCGCGATTTCTTCGCGAGGCCGAGGTCTGCGAGAAGCTGAAGAGCGCGAACATCGTGCGCGTGCTCGATCACGGCATCGACGCGCGCACCGACACGCCGTTCCTCGTCATGCCGCTCCTCGGCGGCGAGGATCTCGCGTCGATCATCACGCGCCTCGGCGCGCTCGAGCCCGACGCGGCGGTGCGGCTCTTCGTGCAAGCGTGCCGCGGTCTCCAAGCGGCGCACGCGGCGGGCGTCATCCATCGCGACGTCAAGCCGTCGAACCTCTTCGTCGAGAAGGCAGCGAACGGGACGCTCACGCTCAAGGTGTGCGACTTCGGGCTCGCGAAAGCATCGTTCGATCCGGGAGACTCGTCGCTCACGACGTCGGGAACATTTCTCGGTACGCCGCACTACGTCTCGCCCGAGCAAGCGACGAACGCAAAGCGGGTCGACTCGCGATCCGACGTCTGGAGCCTCGCGATGTCGCTCTATCACGCGCTCGCGGGCGTACCGGCGTTCGGCCACGTCGACAACGTCGCCGCGCTCGTCTTCGAGCTCACGTCGGGGAACGTCAAGCCGCTGCAAGATGTCGCGCCGTGGATCGAGCCGCGGCTCGCGCGTATCGTGCATGGCGCGCTCATTCTCGATCAAGACGCGCGCTGCCCGTCGATGAGCGAGCTCGCGCGCGCGCTCACGGCGTTCGTCGCCGACGAGTCCGTTCTACGTTCCTGCACGACGCTCTCGAGCGAAGCGCTGACCCCGGCCGACGAGACGACGCGCACGCGCACCGCGCCGCGCGCCGAGCTGCCGTCGGCGTGGCGCGACGTCGCGATCGCCTCCGAAGAAGATCCGGACGACTCGCAAGAGATGGTCGGCGCGATGATCGACGGGCGCTACAAGCTCGTGCGGATCATCGGTCGCGGTGGAATGGGCACAGTCTTCGAAGCGACGACGCCCGAAGGGGACAAGTTCGCGCTCAAGATGATCCGCCCCGACATCGCGCGCCGCAGCCGCGACGCGATGCGACGCTTCTTGCGCGAGGCGAAGACCGCGCAGACGATCGACAGCGAGCACGTGACCAAGGTCCTCGACGCCGGCAACGACGAGGCGCGCGGCGCGCCGTACATCGTGATGGAGCTCCTGCACGGCGCGGATCTCGGAAAGTTGATGCGCGACCAAGGCCCGCTCGAGTCGGCGCCGATCGTGCCGGTCTTCATTCAAGCGTGCCGCGGGCTCGCGGCGGCGCACGCGCTCGGCGTCGTTCATCGCGACATCAAGCCCGCGAACATCTTCCTCCATCAGCGCCCGGACGGCGTCGTCGTCACGAAGCTCTGCGACTTCGGCGTCGCCAAACACACGACCGGGGCCGATCTCGAGGATGCGACGACCGATCTCACGCGGACCGGCGGTATGCTGGGCTCCCCCATCTACATGTCGCCCGAGCAAGCGCAGAACGCGAAGAACGTCGACCACCACACCGACCTGTGGAGCCTCGCCATCACGATGCACCAAGCGTTGTGTGGACATCGCCCGTGGCAAGGCTGCACGACGATGGGCGAGCTCATTCTGGCGATCTGCACGAAGGACGTGACGCCGCTCGCGGACGTCGCGCCTTGGATCGACGGGGGGCTCGCGGACGTCGTGCATCGCTCGCTCAAGCGCGACGTCGGTGCGCGGTGGAGCTCGGCGAGTGAGATGGCGGCGGCGCTCGAGCCGTTCGCCGAGACCAGGGTTTCGCTCCAGATGAGCTCGCTCATTCCGGTGTCGAGCGATCGTCGCGCGGTGTCGGGTCCGTCGACGGCGCGGAGCGCGACGTCGCACTCGTCGGCGCTCGCGGGATCGATCTCGACCGACGCACAGGTGTCGACCGCGCGGAGCCCGCGCAAATCCGGATCGCGCCGAAACATCGCGGTCGCCGCGTCGGCGCTCGTCGTCGGCGTGGTCGCCGGGGGCTACGTCCTCGGGCGCCGCGGAGCCGAGACGCCGGCGACGGTCGCGCCGGTGCGCTCCGAGACGGCGGTCGTCGCGCCACGCAAGCTCGAGCCGGCCGCACCGATGGTCGAAGTGCGCGTGCAAGTGCGGCCACCGACGGCCAAGGTGAGCATCGGCGGCGTCGCGCGCGAGCTCGTCGGCGATCTCCTCGTGCTGAGCGGAAGGCCGGGCGAGAGCTTCGTCGTCGTCATCGAGCAAGACGGACATCGGAGCGAAGTGCCGGTCGCGATCACGAGCGACGGGCAAGCGATCCCGCACGTCGTCGAGTTGTCGATCGAAAAGCCGGCGCCGAGCGCGGACGCGTCGGCCGCGAAGACGGGACCCGCCGCGCGAACGTCCGCGCCGCAAGCCGCCGTCGATCCCGGCGCGTCGCAGTCGGCGCGCGCCCCCGTCGTCGGAGGCGGAGCGCCCCCCGCGTCGGTCGCGCCCCCAGGCTCGTCGCTCCCCGAGCTGAAGAAATCATGGTGACGACGCGACTGGGGGTCCTCGTCGTCTTGATCGCGCTCGCAGCGAGCTCCGCCACGACGAGCGCGCAGGCGCAGACGCCGCCAGCGACTCCCGCCGCGACCGCGCAGGATTTGATCCGCGACGGCACCGCCCTCGAGAACGCCGGGCGACACGACGAGGCGCTCGACAAGTACGAGGAGGCGCGAACGCTCGGGCCGCAGCTCCGCGACGCCGAGCGCCAAGTGATCGCGCAGGCGATCTCGCGGCTCGCAGCGCGCGCGGGACTCCTCGTGATCTCGTCGAACGTTCCCGGAGGTGTCCTCGTCATCGACGGACGCGCGCGCGGTCGACTTCCGTTCACGACTCCGATCCACGCGCTCGTCGGAGCGCGGCGCCTTCGCGTCGTCAAAGAAGGCTACGCGACGTTCGAGGCGACGATTCAGGTGCGCGCCGGCGAATCGTCGCTGGTCGACGCGCGCCTCGATCCGCTCGCGGAAGCGGGACGCCTTCGCGTCGAGCTGACGCAAGGGAGCGGCGGCCGCGTGGTGATCGACGGCGTTCCGCTCGGCGAGGCTCCGTGGGAGGGTTCGCTCGCGCCGGGCCCGCACGTCGTTCGTTCGGAGAACGGCGACACGGGATCGGCGCCGACCGTCGTCGTCGTCGTGCGCGGACAGACGACGACGATTCGCCTCGCGACCGTCGCGCTCGGAGCCAGGACCCGCATCGACGTCGAGCCCGTGAACGCGGGCCTCGAGATCGACGGCGTTCCCATGGGGCTGGGATCGTGGGATGGGCGCCTCCCGATCGGTGAGCACACTGCGCGCGCGACCGCCGACGGCTACATCGCCGAGACGCGCATCTTCACCGTCTCGACCGATGCGACCACCGGTCCGTCGATCGTCGGCCTGCTTCTCGCGATCGATCGCACGCACCCGCGTTGGCGCGCGTCTCTGCCCGAGCCAGCGCGCGGCCCATGGGGGATCACGCTCTCCGGAGGCTACCTCG
>JBBQXV010000368.1:0-7742 GCA_038209335.1 Polyangiales bacterium
TGGCCGAGTGGGAATTCAGTACGAGCATCGTCGACGAAACCGATTTGAGGATCTCAATTTCGCGCGGGGCTCCACACTCGTCCTGAATTCCGTGAGGGCCGCGCACGTCTTGCGGTGTGGCTCGAAGCCAGAAGAGGAGCAGTAGATGAGGCAACACGCGATCGTGGGCGTCACGGCGTTGGTTCTCGGGATCGTCGGTGTCCACGCTCCGGTCCGCGCGGGCGCGCCCGTGCTGCAGTGGTGGCCGATGCCGACGATCACCAACGCCGGAAACACGAACGGCACGGCGGGCGGGCGGATCGGCGTTTCGTTCCCCGAGCTGCGGACGCGCGCGTTGAAGGGGCTTCACATGTGGGAGAACGCCGACGCGCCGTGCGGAGTCGAAGTGAAGTTCGGGGATTTGACCGGCGGGCCGACGCTCTCCGGCGGCTACTGGCAGATGGCGGGGTGTGGGGTGAATCCGTCGAAGGGCGGCGCGAACCTCCCGGACGACGAGCTCCTCGCGGGGATCTCGGTCTGCTACGACGATCCGAAAGATCCCGCCGACCGCGTCGTCAAAGGCTTCCTGCTCGTCGGCGTGCGCGTCGACGCGAACGGCGGAACGACCCGCGGTAAGGACAAGGGGTTTTTCCGTACCAATTGCAAAGTGACCTCCCAGGCATCCATGGATGCGGGGTCCGCGATGTGCGCCCCGGGGAGCGTCGCGACGGCGATCGTGCCGTACGTGAGCAAGCGCGGCATCACCGGGTTTGCGCTCGAGTGCCACAAGCTCTATCGATCCGATCGCGAGCCGGCGAAGTACGAGCTCGTGCAGACGGGCGCGACGGCGGTGTTCGATCCGCAGTCGAACGCGGTGAACGCGACGGCGTTTCTGAGAAACCTTTACGGCGAAGACGTGACTCCGGCGCCGTCGACGACGTTCGGGATCTCGTCGGTCACCTACGAGGGCGCAAACCTCGCCGCGGGCACGGTGTGCACCGCGTCCGATCGCCCGTACAACATTCCGAAGCCGCGAACGTCCACCGACACTTCGGCGAGCAGCGTCCACATGCCGTGCGCGTGGAACGACATCGTGCGCGTCGGCCAGTGCTCGGTGGACAAGTCGGTGTGCCTCGTGAAGCTTCAGGTGTCGATCGACTCGGGCCAGAGCTCCTTCTCGACGAGCCTGCAGCTCACGAAGAACGGTCGCCCGCCGCCGAAGTGATCGTGTCGCGGGCGCGTCACCCGGGCGGGAAGACGATGCCGACGAAGTCCTCCGCGCGAAACGGGAGCGTGAGGCGCGGCTCGCGCGCGTGCTCGTGCGCGACGACGCGCGGCGCGCGCGTGAAGCGTGTCGGGTAGTAATTGCGATAAAAGAGGAGGCTCATCGCGCGCCGATCGAGCGCGGGCTCCGCGTCGAGCTCCGCGCGAACCGCGGCGTCCTCGCAGGCAGCGACCGCGTCATCGACGGCGAGCGCGTCCCACTCCGTCGGCGCGAACGGCTCGTCGACGTCGCTACCCGCGCGCGGGCGCGGATCGTTGCCGTCCGTCCAGATCGCCGACTCGCCCGGCTCGGCGAACGGATCGACGTACGCGCCGTCGAGCCACACGTTGAAGTGCACGTGCGGCGCGCCCCACGGGAACGTGAGGAAACCGTCGAGCCCCGAGTAACCCGAGAGCGCGATCGGCTCGCCGCGGCGCACGACGTCGCCGACGCGGACGAGCGCGCGCGCGAGGTGGTTCGATGTCGTCGCGAGGCCGCGCCCGTGATCGATGAAGACCTTGAGGCCGCCGCGATTGAACTCGCTCGACACGCGCAGCACTTTTCCCGGCGCAGCGGCGACGACGACCGTGCCGACCGGGACGGCGAGGTCGGTGCCGTTGTGGCTGTCGTACGTGAGCGTGCCGCCGCGAAAATCGCGCACGTGCGTCTTGCGGATCGACCAGCCGTCCGCGATGGGCGTCGGCGTACGATTGAAAAGGTTGTACATCGGCACGCGACGATCCGCGCGGCGTCGGCCGAGCCACGTGCGAATGCTGAGCGCGGGCTGGAACATCGCGAGGCTCGTCGCGTCGAAGCGCGTCGGCGGAGTCCCTCGGCCGCCGCGGAACGCGAGCACTGCTTCGCGAAATCGGAGCGCGATCGGTGCGAGACCGAAGATCTCGTGGACGCGGAGCGAGCTGCGCATCGTCGCCGAGCGTAGCTTGAAGGCCAGGGTCTGCGAAGCCGCGATGGTACGCTCGCAGCGTGGGGGACCGGACGCGCTTCTTCGGACGCACCGACGAGCTCGCGCGGCTCGACGCGCGACTTCGCAACGGCGAGCGCCTCGTCACGCTCGTCGGCGCGCCGGGCGCCGGAAAGACGCGGCTCGCGCGTCGGTTGATCGAATCGAAGAGCGGCGCGGTCTTCTGCTCGCTTCGCGATGCGCGCAGCGCGGACGACGCGATGGTGGCGATCGTCGCGGCGGTCGCGCCGTCGGTCGCGTCGCCGCACGCGGACGACGCGCACGCGGCGATCGTCGCCAAGCTCGCGTCGGCGCCCGCGCTGCTCGTCCTCGACGAGCTCGAGCAGCTCGCTCCGGCGGCGACGGCGACGATCTCTCGCCTGCTCGACGCGCTGCCCGCGCTGCAGATCGTCGTCACCTCGCGGATCCCCATCGGCGTCGACGGCCAGGCGTGCGTCACCGTGGGTTCGCTCGACGAGGTCGCGGCCGTCGAGCTCTTCGTCGATCGCGCGCGCGCGGTTCGCGCCGCCTTCGCGCTCGACGACGCGACGCGCGTGACGGTCGCGGAGCTCGTCGATCGCCTCGACCGCCTCCCGCTCGCGATCGAGCTCGCCGCTGGCCGCGCCAACGTCCTCGCCCCGCGCGAGCTGCTCGAGCGTCTCGACACGCGGCTCGATTTGCTCCGCAGCGCGACCGCGGGCGTCGACGAGAAGCACCGCACGTTGCGCGGCGCGATCGACACGTCGTGGGAAGGTCTGCCGGCGCACGCGCAGAGGGCGCTCGCGTGGGCGAGCCCGTTTCGGGGAGGCTTCGCGCTCGCGGCGTTCGAGGAGGTCTTCGGCGAGCCGTCGGCCGTCGATACGATCGATCTGCTCTGCCGCGCGTCGCTCGTGACGGCTCAAGACACGTCGTGCGCGGCGACGCGCTTCTCGCTCTACGAGAGTGTTCGCGACTACGCGGAGGAGCGCCTCGTCGCTTCGGGCCAGGCGGACGCAGCGTACGCTCGGCACGCCGAGCACTACGCGGCGAACGCCGATGCGGTCGTCGAGGCGCAGAACCTCGCCGTCGCGTTCGAGCGAAGCGTCTCGCGCGCGCCGGCGCTCGCCGCGCGGATCCTCCTCGCGCTCGACCCGCAGGTCAGGGCGCGCGGGCCGCTCGCGCGTCACGCCGATCGGCTCGGTCGCGCCATCGCGGCGCTCGAGTCGTTCGACGATCTGCGCCTTCGCGGGCGGCTCCTCGTCGCGCGCGCGTACGTCCGCTCGAGCCGCGGCGAGACGAGCGACGCGCTCTGCGACATCGCGGACGCGCAGCGCATCGTCGACGTGATCGGCGCGGGCGACGTCGAGACCGAGATGCTCAGCGTGCTGTCGCTCGTGATGCACGCGCAGGGAAAGTTCGACGAAGCACTCGCGCTCCTCCTGCCGAAAGACTCCGGTCACGTCCACAACCCGGACCAAATCCTCCGCGCCGTCGGCGTGCTCTACCTCGGACGCGGTGAGCTCGAAGTAGCCCTCGCGTACTTCGCGCGCGCCATCGCGATCGCGCGAACCATAGGCGACCGTCGTCACGAGGCCACGATCCTCGCGCTCACGTCCATGGCGCACCACGAGCTCGGAGACTTCGGTGCCGCGCGCCTCGGACTAAACGACACGATCGCCCTCGTGCGCGAGACCGGCGATCGCTTCGTCGAGGGCGTCGCGCACTTGTGGCTCGCGCAGCTTCGCCTCGACGAGGGCGACGTCGCCGTCGCGCGGGAGACGCTCGACGCCGCGCGCGCGATCCTCGAAGAGGTCGGCGACAGCTGGTTTCACAGATCCGTGATCGGTTACACCGGGATCTTCGATCACATCGAGGGAGATCTCGCCTCGGCGCGCGCGCGGCTCGAGGACGCCGTCGTGCGCGTGCGTCGCGAGCAGGATCACTACAGGCTCGGGATCTTCCTCCCGCACCTCGCTGCCGTCCGCGCGCGAACGAACGATCTTTCGCTCGCCTATGCGACGTTCGACGAAGCGCGGTGCTTTGCGTCGGCGTCGGCGTCGCCGAACCTCTTGCCCGTCACCGACGTCCTCGAGTCGTTCGCGGAGCCGGAGACCGCAGCGGTGCGCGTCGCACGCGCGGCGAAAGCCGCGGCGCGATCGTCGGACGTGAGGTTCGCGCTCCGCCTCGTCGCAAGCGCCGGCCTGGCCGAAGTGGCGGCACCGGAGTCCGACCGCGGCGTCAGGCTCGTCGTCGCGTCGGACTTTTCGTGGTTCGCGCTCGAGTCGACGCGCGTCGATCTCGCGAAGCGCGCGCCGCTCCGCAGGATCCTCGCGTGCCTCGTCGATCGACGGCGCCACGAGCCCGGTCGAGCAACCTCCGCGGTCGAGCTCCTCAGCTCGGGGTGGCCAGGAGAGCGCGTCGCGCCCTCGGCCGGGCAGCATCGCGTGCACGTCGCCATCGCCGCGCTCCGGAAGCTCGGGTTCGGCGATCACTTGCGAAAGGTCGCGGGCGGCTACGCGATCGAAGCGCGCGTTCGCGTCGTCGACGCCTGACAGTTGCGCGCCTTCCTGGGTGCTCGCTGCGCTACGCTCGCGCGATGGTGCGACTCCCAGCGTTCGCGATTTGCCTCTTTGTCGCGTGCGGCGGCATCGTCACGGGACCCTTGCCCGACGGCGGCGCGAGTGCTGGCGTCGACGCGAGCGCCGACAGTGGCACGTCGCCGTGCGTGATCCGTGCATCGTCGTACGACCAGAGCTGCCACAGCGACGCCGACTGCGTCAGCGTCTTCGACGGCAACGTGTGCAGCGCGCATTGCCAGTGCGAGAACTCGGGCATCAACCGCAGCGCGCTCGCGAAGTACAAGGCCGAGTACCCGCGCACCGACGGCGGCGGCGCCGCGTGCCCCTGCCCTCCGCAGATCATCGCCTGCCTCAACAATCTCTGCGCGCCGTGCAACGGCTCGCAGTGCAGCGTGCCCGGTCACTAGCAGCCCTGACCTAAGCGACGGCGACGAGCTCGATCACGAAGATCAGCGTCGAGCCGGGCGGGATGACGCCGACGCGCCCGTTCTGTCCGTACGCGAGCTCGGGCGCGATCGTGAGGCGACGCTTTCCGCCGACGCGCATCCCCGGAACGCCGAGCTCCCACCCTTTGATGACGGCCTTGAGCGGGAACGTCGCGGGTTGGTTTCCGCGCGTCGCGGTGCTGTCGAAGACGGTGCCGTCTTCGAGCGTGCCCGTGTAGAGGACCGTGACTCGGTCGCCGGGCTTCGCTTCGTCGCCGGTGCCGACGACGAGGTCCTCGACGAGGAGCCCCTCGTGCGGACTGTGGCTGGGAATCGCCGCCTGCCCGTGCGCGGTCCCGGGCGGAAGCGGCGTGATCGGCGGCGCGGTCGCGCGCGCGCTCGGATCGATCGGCATGGTCTCCGCGGGCACGTACGTCGCGCCGGGCGCGCACGCGACGCACGAGGCGAGCGAGAGAACGAACGCGACGCGAGACCTCTTCACCCCGAAAGTCTAATGCCGGAGATCGACCGCGGGTACCTCTTCGAGGCGCGGCATCTCTTGGTGCAGATCCGGCGTGCTGTCGGCGGCCGTGCGGTTCGGCTTGTACTGGTGCTCCGGCCCGGGGAACGTCCCCGCCTGCACTTCGTCGACGTAGCTCCGGACCGCGCCGACGATCGCGTCGCCGAGCTGGGCGTATTGCTTCGCGAACTTGGGCGAGTGACCTCGGAGCATGCCGAGGAGATCGGTGCACACGAGCACTTGCCCGTCGCACGCCGCGCCCGCGCCGATGCCGATGGTCGGGATGCGCAGCTCCGCGGTGATACGCGCCGCGACGTCCGGCGGAACCGCTTCGAGCACGATCGCGAACGCACCCGCGCGCTCGATGGCCCGCGCGTCGGCGAGGATCTTCTCCGCCGCGTCGTCGCCGCGCCCTTGCACTTTGAACCCGCCGAGCGCGTGCACACTCTGCGGCGTGAGCCCGACGTGACCCATCACCGGGATCCCCGCGCGAACGATCCGCGCGACGTGCTCGGCGATCTCTTCGCCGCCTTCGAGCTTCACGCTCTCGAACGCGCCTTCCTTCATGAGCTTGCCCGCGCTCTCGACCGCTTGCACCGGCGAGACTTGGTAGCTCATGAACGGCATGTCCCCGACGACGTGCGCCCGCGCGATCCCGCGAGCGACCGCGCGACCGTGGTAGCAAATCTCGTCGAGCGTCACGGGGATCGTGTTCGACAACCCTTGCACGACCATCCCGAGCGAATCGCCGACGAGCACCATGTCGACGCCGGCTTCGTCGACGAGGCGCGCCATCGTGTAGTCGTAGGCCGTCACCATCGCGAGTGGCAGGCTGTTCGGCGAGCCATTGAGCGAGCCATTAACTTTGCGTGCGCGGATTTCGGGGACCGTCAGCTTTCGCGGGGTGGCAGCGTTGGCGCTGCTCGGGCGTCCGTTGGCGTACATGCTTCTCCGTGGTCGCGGCCGGGGTGACCTCGCGGGGAGAACGTCTCCTCCACGGGCTTTCGGTCCACGCCTACGGAGAAAGTTAGTGTGCAGTCGGGCCTTGTGCAAGCCCCCCTCGGGCCGGCGCTGATTTCCCGAGCGATCCCGACGATGACGGTGAAAGCCTAACGCGCTACGTTGCCGCTCGATGCGTTTCCGAAACGTCGCCCTAGCCCTCGCCGTCGCCTCGTCGGCGCTCGCGGCGGGTTGCGACAGACCGCCGTCCGATACCGATCTCAAAGAGTGGGGGCCGGGCGATCACGATCACGTCGAGGACAAGCAGCGCGCGGCGCAAGGCGGACAACCCGGCCAAGCGCAGACCGCGGAGCAGCTCATCGAGGCGACGTGGAAGACGCAGTGCGCGGCGTGCCACGGCACGATGGGCAAAGGCGACGGACCGAACGCGCCGATGTTCAAGCCGGCGGATCTCACGAACGTCGAGTGGCAGTCCAAGGTCACCGACGCCGAGATCGCTGCGACGATCAAGAACGGCAAAGGCAAGATGCCGAAGTTCGACGCGCCCGATCCGCTCATCAACGGTCTCGTCGCGCGGATCCGTTTTTACCGCGGCAAGTGAGCGAGCGAGATGGACCCGAAGCTGAAGGGGCGCGTCGCGAAGCTCGTGGTCGTCGCGGCCGCGGTGACGCTCTTTCTTTTTCTCGGTCGCGATTGGCCGAAGGATCAACACGTGCGCCTCGTGCTCGGTGACGCCGCGCCGCGCGTCGAAGAGCTCACCGTGCGCTACGCGCCGCGCGCGACCGAAGATTGGACGCGCGAGGTCTCCTTCCGCTACGTCCCTGGGGGCGGTGACAGTGGACGGCTCGCGCCGCGCATCGTCACGCACGAGGTTCGCCTCGCCGACGGAGAATGGACGGTCGAAATCGAGGTAGCCTCCAAGACCGACCGCGCCACCGTGAAGCGACGTGTCACGTTGGAGGGGAAAGCGGTATCCATCGAGCTGGCGCAGGCGGTGCCCAAGTGACCGAGACCGACGAGAAAGACAACGTCCCCGAGGACGACGACGACGACGAGATCAAGACGCGCGCAGCCG
>JBBQXV010000369.1:0-7709 GCA_038209335.1 Polyangiales bacterium
TCCGCTCGCGAATCACCTGCACGCAGCTGGCATCGACTGCGTCCGCGGAAGCCTCGACGACGTCATCGCGCGATTCTCGGGCTGCCTTGCTGCGCATCCGTGCGACTGGATCGTCCGAATCTGCGCCGACAGCCCGCTCCTTCGCGAGGATGTCGTCCGCACCGTCGCCGCGCGCGTCGGCGCCGAGGTCGACGCGGATCTCGTCACGACGACTGGGAAGCGAACGTTTCCGATCGGCACCAACGTCGAAATCCTCCGCGCATCTTCCCTCGCCCGAATGCTCGCCGAGCCATCCCTCGACAAGGACGACCGCGAGCACCTCACCCGCTTCATGCACCGCAACCCGGATCGCTATCGCATCGTCAACGTCGAGTCCGGCGATCCGTCGCTCGCATCCGTCGACCTCGCCGTCGACACCGTCGACGATCTCCATCGCCTCGAGGCGCTTCCATGACTCTCAACGCCGCGGTCATTGGTCTCGGCGTCGGCGAGCAACACGCGCGGGCGTTCGCGACCTGTCCCGGTAGCGCACTTCGCTGGGTGCTCGATCTCGAGCCCGAGCGAATGACGCGCGTCATCGAGGCGATCGGCCAAGGTGCCGCCGCGACCACGATCGAAGCCATCCTCGCCGACGCGTCTACGGACATCGTCTCGCTCGCGACGTACGACGATCAGCACGCGGGACAAGTGGTCGCCGCACTCGAAGCGGGCAAGCACGTCTTCTGCGAAAAGCCGCTCTGTCGGTCACTGACCGAGCTCGCAGACATCAAGCGCGCGTTGAAGAAGAGCGGCCGACACCTCGCATCGAACCTCGTCCTCCGCGCCGCGCCCGTCTACGCATGGCTGCGCGATGCCATCGCCGCCGGCGAGCTCGGCGAGATCTACGCGTTCGACGGCGACTACCTCTACGGCCGCCTGCACAAGATCACCGAGGGCTGGCGCGCCGACGTCACCGACTACTCGGTCACCCAAGGCGGAGGGGTCCACGTCATCGACTTGATGCTCTGGCTGACCGGACAGCGCCCTGCGAGCGTGACGGCGGTGGGAAGCCGCGTCGCGAGCGCAGGCACGAAGTTCCGCTACGACGACTTCGCCGCGGCGACGTTCACGTTCGAGTCCGGCATGGTCGGCCGAATCACTTCGAATTTCGGATGCGTCCACCGCCACCAACATGTCGTGCGCGTGTTCGGAACCAAGGCGACCTTCCTCTACGACGACCGCGGTCCGCGCCTCCACCGGAGCCGCGACCCCGCCGTCGAGCCCGAAATCCTCGCGCTTTCGCCCCTCCCGGCCTCGAAAGGCGAGCTCATTCCCCAGTTTGTGAAATCCATCGCAGGTGGTAGTAAAAGTGCCCCTTTGGACGCACAACACGAGCTCGACGTGATCGCGGCATGCATCGCAGTCGACGATGCCATTCGCGAGCGCCAGGCTCGGACGATCGAGTACCCATGATTCAAAAACGAGAGATTCCGTTCGGCCGGCCGTGGATCGACGACACCGACAAGGCCGCGGTGATGCGCGTCCTCGGTGGTCACGTCCTCACGCACGGTCCCGAGTGCAAAGCGTTCGAGGCGGACTTCGGCGCCTTCATGGGCGGCCCGGCCAACTGCGTGACCGTCAGCTCGTGCATGGCTGCGCTGCACCTCAGCTACTTGCACCTCGGTCTTGGTCCGGACGACGAGGTCATTGTTCCCGCGCAGACGCACACGGCTACCGTGCACGCCGTCGAGTGGGTCAAAGCGCGTCCGGTGTTCGTCGATTGCGAAGCGGCGACTGGCAATATCACCGCCGACTTGATCGCGCCCGCGATCACGCCGAAAACGAAGGCGATCGCGCTCGTGCATTTCGTCGGGATTCCCTGCGACATGACCGCGATCGTCGCGCTCGCCGAGAAGCACGGACTGAAGATCATCGAAGACTGCGCCATCGCGATCGGCTCGCGATGGAAGGGCACGCATGTCGGCCTCTTCGGCGACATGGGCTGCTACTCGTTCTATCCGGTCAAGCACATCACAACCGGCGAAGGCGGCATGTTCGTCAGTCGCCACCGCGCTGTCACCGATGCCGTCGCCAAGCTCCGCGCGTTCGGCGTCGATCGCACGCACACCGAGCGCGCGGTGCCCGGCATGTACGACGTCCTCTCGCTCGGATTGAACTACCGAATGAGCGAGCTGCAGGCGGCGCTCGGGCGCACGCAGATGGCCCGCGTCGAACAAATGCTCGCGCGTCGCAAAGCGAACTTCACGGCGTTGAAGGCGCAGCTCGGCGACATCCCGGGCGTTCGCGTCCTCGACTCGACGACCCCCGACGCACAAAACAGCTGGTACTGCCTCGTCGCCGTCTTGGACGCGAAGCTCGGGCCGAAACGCCACGAGGTGGTGGCCAAGCTGAACGCGGCCGGCGTCGGGACGAGCATCTATTACCCGCAGCCCGTGAACCGAATGACGTACTACCGCAACAAATACGGGTTCGACGCGTCTCGCTTCCCCGAGGCCACACGGATCAGCGACCACTCGGTGGCGCTCCCGGTCGGTCCGCATCTCGGGGTGGAAGACATGCAGTACATCGCTCAGACGCTGAACGCGGTCGTGAAAGAGGTATCTCTGTAATGGGCTCACTCAAAAACAAGAAGGTCGCCCTCATCGGAGGCGCCGGTTTCATCGGTCACAACCTGGCGCTCGAGCTGCATCGGCGCGGCGCGGTCGTCGAGGTCATCGACGGGTTGCAGGTGAACAACCTGGTCGCGCTCTCCACGGAGAAGCTCGATCCGGTCAACCGCGACATGTACATGCGGATGATCACCGAGCGGCTGGATCTCTTGCGCGCAGCGAAGATCCCGCTGCACCCGCAGGACGCGCGCGACTACCACGCGCTCTCGCGAATCCTCGGCCCGATGAAGCCAGACATGATCGTCCACCTCGCGGCGGTGTCGCACGCTGGAAAGTCGAACAAGGACCCTTACAGCACGTTCGACCACAGCCTCCGCACGCTCGAGAACGCGCTCGACATCGCGCGCGGCGTCAGCTGCGAGCAGTTCGTCTATCTGTCGTCGAGCATGGTGTACGGCAATTTCCTCGTGCCCGAGGTCGACGAGGAGCAGCCGCTCAACTCGATAGGCATCTACGGCGCGCTCAAGGTCGCCGGCGAGAAGATGGTCACGGCGTACAACCAAGTCTTCGAGATGCCGTACACGATCGTGAGGCCGTCGGCGCTCTACGGTCCGCGCTGCGTCAGCCGCCGCGTTGGTCAGGTGTTCATCGAGAACGCCCTGCGCGGCCTCAAGCTACGCGTCGACGGCGACGGCGACGAGCGACTCGACTTCACGTTCATAGAGGATCTCGTCGATGGCATCTGCTTGACGCTCGAGCATCCAGCGGCGAAGGGACAGACGTTCAATCTCACGTACGGCAGCTCGCGCCCGATCAAAGATCTCATCGAGATCGCGAAGAAGTACTTCCCGAACGTCGAGGTCGAGCGCATCGAGCGCGACAAGCTCATGCCGGTGCGCGGCACGCTCAGCGTCGAAAAGGCCAAGCGCCTGCTCGGCTACGCGCCGAAGAACCCGGTCGAGGTCGGCTTCCCCAAGTACATCGAGTGGTACCTCGGGTTCCAAGAGCAGAAGAACGGCTCCGGGCGTCCGCCAGCGAATCGCTGAGACGAGATGCCGGCGTTGCAGCTCCGCGGTGACGGGTGGCTCGGGGAGATCCTCGGCCGCCCTGTCTTTCGCCTCGACGGCCCAATCGACGTCGCGACGATCACCGAGGAGCTGAGCGCGCACGTGAGGTCGCAGGCGCGCGCGTTCTACTTTGCGAAGATCGACTGCGCGCGTGTCGATGCCGTGCGCGCGCTCGGTCGGGCGGGGTTCTTCGTCGCCGATGTGAACGTCACGTTCGAGCGCGCGTCGCGCGCGGGCGCCGCCAGCCAGGCCGCTCCTGCGGTCGAAGTATCGGAGTGCACGGGTGCGGACGACGAGCGCGTCCTTCGCATCGCGAAGACAGCGTTTCGGTACACGCGATTCCACCTCGACCCGCTCATCGGAAAGGATGCGGCGGACGAAATCAAGCGAGCGTGGGTCGCGAGCTACATCGCCAAGACGCGCGGTGACCGCCTCTTCGTCGCGCGAACCGGTGGACGCGCTGTCGGCTTTCTCGCCGCGCTCCGCGCAACCCACGAAGGCCGCACGAAGAGCACCATCGACCTCGTCGCCGTCGACTCCGACTTCCAGCGTCGCAACGTCGGACGTGCGCTCGTCGATGCGTTCGCCGCGCACTACCGCGACGAGGTAGACGTCTTGGCCGTGGGGACGCAGATCGCCAACGTCCCTTCGATTCGACTCTACGAGAGACTCGGTTTCACCCTCGCGCGCAGCGAGTACGTGCTGCATCTGCACGCGCGCGACGGCCGCCCGGAGGCATGATGCGCATCGGATCGCACGACGTCGACGCGAAGGTTCTCATCGTCGCCGAGATTGGCAATAACCACGAAGGGAGCTTCGAGCGCGCGACGCAGATGGTCGAGAGCGCAGCGGCGTCCGGCGTGGACGCCGTGAAGTTTCAGACGTTCCGCACGAAATATTTTTCGAGCGGAGCGGACCCGGAGCGCTTCAAGCGCTTGTCGTCGTTCGAGCTCACGTACGACCAGTTTGCGGCGCTCGAGAAGCTCGCGCGCAAGCTCGGCCTCATCTTCATCTCCACACCACTCGATCTCGAGAGCGCGCGGTTTCTTCAGCCGCTCGTCGACGCGTTCAAGATCGCCTCTGGCGACAACGACTTCTACGCGCTCATCGACTTCGTTTGCAGCGCCGGCAAACCGGTTGTCATCTCGTCGGGGTTGACCGACCTCGCGGCGATCAAGAAGACGCGCGACTTCGCTGCGGCGCGCCTCGGCGGACGGCCGCTACGCGACGCGCTCGCGATCCTGCACTGCACGTCGAGTTATCCGGCGCCGCCCGAGCAAGCGAACTTGCGTGTCATTCCGACGTTTGTCGACGCGCTCGGCTGCACCATCGGTTACTCGGATCACACGATGGGCGTCGAGGCTTGCCTCGGCGCGGTCGCCCTCGGCGCGCGCATCCTCGAGAAGCATTTCACGCTCGACAAGAACCTCTCCGACTTTCGCGATCACAAGCTCTCCGCGGATCCCAACGAGATGTCTCGGCTCGTGCGCGAGGTCCGGACGATGGAGCAACTCTTGGGCTCGCCCGACAAGAAGCGTCAGGCGGCGGAGGCGTCGATCGAGCCCCTCGCGCGACGTTCGATCGTCGCCGCGGCGGATCTCGTCGCCGGCCACGCCATCACACTCTCCGAGCTCACGTGGATTCGTCCCGCGGGTGGCTTGCCGCCGGGCGACGAAGCGAAGCTCGTGGGTAAGAAGCTCAAGCGCGACGTCCGCTTCGGCGAGAAGCTCACGCCGGCGGACGTGGAGTAGAGGGACAGATGTGCGGCATCGCGGGATACATCGGAAAGAGCGTGATCGACGACGCGCGAGTCGCGCGCGCGCTGTCGCTCATGGGACGGCGCGGGCCGGATCACGCGGGGAGCGAGCACGTCGTCAACGCGGCGGGGCGTCACGTCTACCTGCTCCACAGCCGACTCAGCATCATCGATCTCGATCCGCGCTCGAACCAGCCGTTTCACGCGGCATCGCAGCGCATCGCGTACAACGGCGAGCTCTACAATTACGTCGAGGTGCGCGCCGAGCTCGAGAAGCTGGGCGTCGTTTTTCAGACGACCTCGGACACCGAGGTGATGGCGCAGGCGCTCGCGCGATGGGGCCGCGACGCGCTCGATCGCTGCGAGGGCATGTGGGCGTTCGCCGCGTGCGACGACCGCGACGGCTCGGTGCTCTTGAGCCGCGATCGCTTCGGCGAGAAGCCGCTCTACGTGTACCGCGACGATTCGGGTGTCTACTTCGGGTCCGAGGTGAAGTTCCTCTCGGCGCTCGCGGGCAAGCGATTCGCCGTCGATGTCGATCACGTCAAGCGCTACCTCGTCAACGGGTACAAGGCGCTCTACAAGCAACCGCACGCATTCTTCCAAGGCGTGAGCGAGCTACCGCCCGCGTCGGCTCTTCGCATCGATGCGAACGGGAGCGAGCAGATCGCGGCGTATTGGAAGCCGCGCGTCGACATCGACGACGGCATGACGCGCGAGCAGGCGGTCTCCGCGACGCGCGAGCGCCTCATTCGCTCCGTCGAGCTGCGCCTTCGCGCCGACGTGCCCCTCGCGTTTTGCATGAGCGGCGGCGTCGATTCCAACGCGCTCATCAGCATCGCGAAGCGCGAGCTCGGGTACGACGTGCACGGGTTCACGATCATGAACACCGACGCGCGCTACGAAGAGTCGGACCTGGTGAACCAGTCCGTGAGCGAGCTCGGGTTGCGGCACACGCCCGTCGTCCCGAGCACCGCGGATTTCCTCCCGCGCCTCCGTGAGCTCGTGCGCTACCACGACGCGCCGGTCTATACGATTACGTACTACGCGCATTGGCTCCTCATGGAGGCGATCGCGAAGGCCGGATACCGCATCTCCGTCAGCGGCACGGCCGCCGACGAGCTCTTCAGCGGGTATTACGACCACCATCTCCTTTACTTCCACGCGGTGCAGAACGATCCGGCGCTCCATGCGGCGTCACTCGCGGCGTGGGAGAAGCACGTGAAGCCCGGCGTGCGCAATCCGCACCTCTCGAATCCGCGCCTCTTCATCGACAATCCGGGTTTTCGCGATCACGCGTACATGGACGCCGACAAGTTCTCCGAGTGCCTGACGAAGCCGTGGATGGAGGACTTCGAGGAGACCGCGTTCCCCGGCGCCGGGCTCATGCAAACGCGGATGCTCAACGAGCTTTTTCACGAGGCCGTTCCGGTCATTCTCCACGAGGACGATCTCAACGCGAGGTACTTCTCGATCGAGAACCGCTCGCCGTTCCTCGATCGGCGCCTCTTCGACACGGCCTTCACGATTCCGCCGCGGCACCTCGTGCGTGACGGCGCGGCGAAGTCGGTGTTGCGCGACGCGATGCGGGGGATCGTCCCCGACGCGGTGCTCGACAGCCGCCGCAAAGTCGGCTTCAACGCGCCGATTCACGCGTTTCTCGATCCGAAGGATCCGGCCGTGCGCGCCGAGGTCCTCGGCCCGAGCCCCATCTGGGACATCGTCCGTCGCGAAGCGGTGTTGCCGCTGCTCGCCGAGGACTTTCTTCCGAACAGCCAGAGCAAGTTCCTCTTCTATTTCTTGTGCAGCAAGATGTTCCTCGAGGAGTGCGGGGCATGAAGTATTGCCAGACGTGCATCACGCCGTACAACCGTCCGAACATCCAGTTCGACGTCAACGGCAAGTGCAACTGCGCCACGAAAGCAGACAAAGACGCGATCGATTGGAACGCGCGCGAGAAGCTCTTTCGTGACGTCGTTGCGAATGCCAAATCACGGAGCGGCGGATACGACTGCCTCATTCCGGTATCGGGTGGCAAAGACAGCCATTGGCAGGTCGTCCAGTGCCTCGAATACGGACTGAAGCCGCTCGCGGTGACCTGGCGTCCTCCGGGGCGCACGCCCATCGGGCAAGAGAACCTCGAAAACCTCGTTCGGCTCGGCGTCGATCACATCGATTACGCGATCAACCCGAAGATCGAGAAGCGGTTCACGTACCTCGCGTTCAAGAAGTACGGGATCCCCGCGTTGCCGATGCACCTCGCGATCTTCAACATCC
>JBBQXV010000370.1:0-7638 GCA_038209335.1 Polyangiales bacterium
GCGCGCCGTCGGCGACGAGACGCGGCGCGATCGCGACGCCGTGTAGAGGAATGCCCAGTGACGAAGCGACACGCCTGGCGCGTACCGCCGATCTTCCAGTGACGCGCGACGAACCGCGATACCGCGGAATCGCACGCTCGCGTGAGCCGTCGCGCGACGCGCGCGCTACCCATCCACGAGGCGCACCCGCGTCTCGATCGGAGCACGCGCATGTCACGAGTGAAATGGATCACCGCCGCGGCCATCGTGCTGAGCATCGCCTTCGCCGCCGAGCGCGCGAACGCATGCAGCGCCACGCAGACCCAGGTCTACCAATCGGCGACGAGCGTATGGTGCGTCGAGAAATCCGTCATCGCGCAACACGGCGCGTTCCCGTCCGCGTTCTTCGCCTTCGGCGACAACGTCATCAAAGAGCTCGTCGACCTCTTCGGCGTGCCCGCGCAGGGCGTCTACACCTTCGAAGCGTCGGTGCCGAACGGGAGCGCCCACACCGGGAGCGAGTGCTGCGGCCTCGGCGTGACCGTGACCGGCGATGCGTTCTACGGCAGCGCGTACGGCGCGACCGGCTTCTGGGGTTACTTGCTCGCGCTTCACGAGACGATCAACGACTTTACCGGACAGGTCACGAGCGGATGGCCCACCGACTTCTGGGCCGATCACATCAGCGCGTTTCCGAACTCGATGGACTGGCACATCATGGGGACGCTCGGAACGATGGACCACGACGCGAACCTGACCGCGGCCGGCGTCGCGCAGAAGGCGCGCTTTTACCCGGGAGGCGACAGCGTCGATCCGCGCGTGCCGATGTTCGACGCGATCTTCGCGCTGCCGAACATGGGGTATCCGGGGTGGAGTCGCATCTTCGGCTTCGTGCACGGCGATGCGCTCGGATGGGACAATCTCGGCGTCGCGAACCCCGACGAAAAACGAAGCGAGTACGTCGCCGCGTACGTGAGCCTCGGCGCGGGCAACTCCGTCTTGTCGATTTTGCAGAGCGCGAACGTGTGCAACGGAAAGCCCGACGGCGTATCGGGCGATCCCACGTACACGTGCAAGCAAGCGAACATCGACGCGATCGCGACCGCGCATTGCTCGATCGCAGCGGCCGCTGCGCAAGGGAAGAACGTGATGGCGGATCGCGCCGCGCTCAAAGCGGGGAGCTACGCGGCGGTCGCGGCCAAGGGGGCGTGCGGCGCGGGATGTCCGGCGGAGTGCGGTTGCAAGTCGTCGCAGAATCTCTGCGTCGCGCCGTGGCTCGGCGACTCGGTCGCGGACGGTGGAGCGAACGACGGCGGAGGTGACTCCGGCGTCGCGAACGATGGCGGCGCGATCCTCGATGCCGGCATCGACGGCGGCGAGTCGCCGGACGGCAGCCCGAATGGCGCGAGCCCCGACGCAGACGCAGCATCGGGATGCGGCTGCCGCGCGTCGCGTGACGGCGCGACCGAAGCCTCGCTCTTCGCGGCGTCGTTGATCGCGGCGCTCGCGCTCGTTCGTGCACGCACGCGATCGCGCGCACGCCGACGATGAGCCGATGGGCGACGCTCGCGGCAGCGTGCTGCCTTCTCGTCGTCCTCGGCGTCGACGGATGCCGACCGCGCTCGACGAACGCAGCCGACGCCGGCGTCGCGTGCACGATCGCGGGGTGCGCGGCCGACGAGTACTGCGCGTTCACACCGGGTCTGTGCGGAAAAGGAAAGCGCCCCGGCGCATGCCGCGCGCGACCGACGGCGTGCACGAGCGCCTACGTGCCGGTGTGCGGATGCGACGGGCACGTGTACCGCTCCGAGTGCGACGCGCACGCCGCCGGAGTCGATCTCGACGTGAACGGTCGCTGCCGCGAGCACGCCGCCGCCGACTGGGCTCCATGCGGCGCGAGATTCTGCGACGCGCGAGTCGCGTACTGCGAGATCGTCCTCAGCGACGTCTTCGAGCTCCCGACCGACTTCACGTGCAAGCCGCTCCCCGCGTCGTGCCTCGTCGACCGCGCGGCGCGCAGCTGCGACTGCTTTCCGAAGGAGACTCGCTGCCTGAGCTTCTGCGGACCGATGGAGACGGGTGGCGCCTCGACGTTCCATCTCACCTGCCGACTGTGAGTCGCGTCGCACGGACGTCGCCTCAGATCGCCGGCTGCATCTTCTTCCGCCAGCGCCCGGAGATCCGCAGGTACACGATCGCCGCGGCGACGTACGCGATCGGGTACGCAAGCAGTATCCCGACGCCGCACGCCATCGCGCCGAGCCCCATGACGAAGATCGACGCGAACCAGAATCCGACGAGCGCGAGGCGATGCCCCTTCGTCACTTCCCAGCTCGCGGAGAGCGAGCGCATCGGTCCCATCTCCGCGTCGACGACGAAGTACTGCGCGAAGCCGAGTCCCCCGATGGCGACGATGCCCGGAACGACGAGGCAGAGAAGTCCCACACCGATCGCGATCGTCATGAGAAGCACCGAGCCCATGGTCGACGGCGTGCGCGCGAATCCACCGAAGAGGTCGCCGAATCGCGCATCCTTTCCGCGCGCGACGTCGAGCCACATCTTGTTCGCGCCTGCGGTGAGGTAACAAGTGAGGAAGAACGACACGAGCTGAGCGCCAAAATGCGCGATCGAATACGTCAGGGCGCTCTCGCGCGGAATGGCGTGGACGTCGAAGCCGAAGAACATGCGCGGCGCGTACGCGACGAGCTGCGGAAGCCCGAGCACGCAGAATGTCGCGCGCACGAGCACCGACTTCTGCGTCCGCACGCGCTGCCATGCGAGCTCGAGCACTTCGCTCGTCGTCCACGGTCGCGGCTTCCCGGCGAAGACGGCGCGTGGCCCGCGTTTCGGCGCGCGCGCGTCGGCCTCCGGCGGCGCGTACGGATTCACGTCGTCGAGCGCGCTCGCATCCTCGGTGTCGATCGTCATGATTGGAGTGTCGGCACGACACGCGAACGGTTGCGCGAAATCGACGCCGCCCGCGCCCTACCCGAGCTGCTTCAGCATCGTCTCGGCGTTGCTCACTTCGAACTTGCCGGGCTCCTCGACGTTGACCTGTTTCACGGCGCCATCGTCGACGAGCATCGAGAAGCGACGCATGCGCGTCCCCATACCGGCTTTGCTGCTGTCGACCTCGAGGCCGAGCTTCTTCGTCAGCTCGCCGTTGCCGTCGCCGAGGAAGCGAATCTTTCCGATCGCTTTTTGATCGCGTCCCCACGCCGCCATCACGTAGCCGTCGTTGAGCGAGACGCACCACACTTCGTCGACCTTCTTCGCTTTGAGCGCGTCGAGGTGCTCGAGGTAGCCGGGGACGTGCTTGGACGAGCACGTCGGCGTGTACGCGCCGGGGAGACCGAAGACGACGATGCGCTTTCCCTTCGTCGCGTCGGCGACGGAGACAGGCGTGGGAGAGACGGGGCACGCCGCGCCGAATTCGACGGACTCGGTGAGGGTGGCGTCGGGGATGCGGTCGCCGATTTTGATCATGCCGACGTCTTATCGCGTTCTCCCGGGGGCGTGGAGCAACGTTTTCGCGGTGTCATCCGTTCGTCGTACGCGACGATCTCGCAACCGCTGGCCGCAGGTGCCGATGAAGATGGGCATGAAGCGGACGATTTCCTCCGACACCCCCGAAGTGCTCTGCCGCGTCCTCGACGGCCTCGACCTCGTCGACGGTGTCGCCGCGTCGATGCAGAGCAACGTCGCCGCCGACCTCGCCCGCGAGGAGCTCGTCTCCTTCGGGCGCGAAGGGCTCCTCGATGCAGCACGCCGCTACGACGCTGGGCGCGGCGCCCCGTTCGGCGCGTGGGCGGCGATCCGCGTTCGCGGCGCGATGCTCGACGGCATCCGGATGCGCGGCGCGCTCACGCGGCACGGACGCCGGCGCGAGGCGCTCGTCGGCGATGCGCCGGCAATGGACTCGGTGTCACCCGAAGATCGCCTCGCCACCGCGCAGCTTCACCACGCCGTGCGCGCGTCGGTCGCGCGCCTCCCGACGCGCGAGCGGCGGATGCACGAACGGATGTACTTCGACGAGGAGTCGATGCCGCTCGTCTCCCAAGAGCTCGGGATTTCGATCTCGTGGGCGAGCCGCCTTCACGCGCGCGCTGTCGCGGCGCTATGGCGCGATCTCCGCCGACGCAAGCTCGTCGCGTGAACGACGAGCTCGACGTCTGGCTTCGCCTCGCGGCGAGGTAGTCTCAGCCCGGTCCGGCGTCCGAGCTGCCGCCGCCGCACACGATCGGCGCGATGATGTCGAAGCTGGTCTGGAAGTCGGCGCCGGTCGTGCAGATCGATGCACCACCGTCGACGCCCGAGAGCGCTTGGAAGCAAGCGCCACGCGCGGTCGCCTGAGCCGAGCAGCCGTTCATCGCGGCCTGCGTCACGCACGCTTCGTAGAGCTGGAACGAGGCGTCGTCCGTGATCTGGCAGCTCGCGTCGCACGCGGCTTCCTCGCACGCTTCGGCGATTTGCGACTTCTTCGAGCAGTCGAGCCCGTCGGCGCCGCCCAAGATTTCGAAGCAGCCGCCGACGTTGGCGTAGATGACGCCGAGCGTGCTTCCGGGGGCCTTGCTGGCGTGGAAGACGCCCGCGCCCCATCCGGCCGCCGTGGACGAGGTCTCGAGGCAGCCGGCGCAGGCCGCGTGCGCCATCTTGTAGGCGTCGCACTGCGCCTTGGTGTGGGCCTGGTCGAGGCACGCCGTCGTGAACGCCGTGATGTCGGACGAGGAGCACGCACCGACGACGCGCTTCACCGGCACGAAGGCAGGCGGCGTGAACGCCGAGACGTCGGCGGGCGCGCAGGTGAGGGCGGCCTCGGCCTTCGAGTCCAGCTTCGCGGAATCGCTCACCGCGTCGCCTACGCTGGCGTCGTGGCTACCGCCGCCGTCGTCGCCGGTCGCGGGGTTGGTGGTGGAGCTCGACGAACAGCCGTAAGCGAGCGCGCCGATGAGCGCGGACGACGAAACGAACCCAATCAATTTCTTCGACGACATGGGACCTCCCCAAGTTTGAAAAGAGCGCGCGATCCGACCGAGTGGAATCGCGGAGAACGGTCCCTAATACACTTTAATCGCCTACGTTTCAACGGTTGGCGAACGATTCCAGCCGCCGCACGTAGGGGACGAGCGGCTCGGCGATGCGGGGCAGTAGCTCCGGATCGGCCTCCTCGAGCATCTTGCAGTTGCCGTAGAGCGCCGCGTCGGCGAGCGTCGGGGAGTCCCCGAAGAGGAAGCTTCGTGCGGCGAGTGTACGCAGCGTCGGTGCGAGAAGGCGGCGTGCTTTGGCCACGAGCGATGCGCGATCGCGCTCCCACGCATCGACGCAGCCCGCGCCGAACTTCCTCTCCTTGATGAGGACGTACAGCGCGCGCTCGCCCGGCGTCGGCCAAGCATCGCGTACGCCGGGCGCGGCGATTCGAAAGAGGACGTCCTCGAGCGCGCCGTCCACGAAATCGCAGTAGGCCCAAATCGGCCCCTCCCACGGCGAAGGCACGAGGCGCGCGCCCGTGTCGGTCGCGACGATGTGCTCGCAGATGGCGCGCGACTCGGTGATCACCTTGCCCGCGTCGTCGACGAGCACGGGGACGTAGATGTACCCGCCGGTGAGGGTCGCGAGCTCGTTGCGGTCGGCGTACGAAACCTCGACCAGCTCGTACTTCGCGCCCGCGAGATCGAGCAGCATCTCGACCTTGCGCGCGTAGGGGCTGTAGCGGAATCGATAGATTTTCATGCCGGATGCGTACGATCGCGGCGCGCCCGACGCGAGAGGCGAATCTGCATTTTCGCGATGCGATTTTGCGTCGCGCGCGCGGCCCGCAACGTTCACACCTCGACCTACGCATTGGACGATGACAGCATCGCGGCATCGCACCGCCGTCCCCGTCGCGCGAAAGGCCGAAATTCGGCGAGCACCCCGTCGAGGCCATCCTCGGTCTCTTCGCGGACGTGCGTCCGGGCGAAGCGGCGACCGCGCTGCTCCTCACGCTCAACGTCTTCTTGCTGCTCACGGCGTACTACCTGCTGAAGGTCGCGCGCGAGCCGCTCATTCTGATCGGCGGCGGCGCCGAGGTGAAGAGCTACGCGTCCGTCGGTCAGTCCATCCTGCTCATCGTCGTCACCGGCGGGTACAGCTGGATCGCGTCGCGCGTGGGACGGATGGCGCTCACGGCGTGGGTCACTGCCTTCTTCGTCGCGTGCCTCGTCCTCTTCTGGTTCCTCGGCGAGCGCGGGGTCCCGCTCGGCGTCCCGTTCTTCCTCTGGGTCGGCATCTTCAACGTCACCGCCGTCGCGCAGTTCTGGAGCTTCGCCGCGGACATCTACACGGACGAGCGCGGCAAGCGGCTCTTTCCGATCATCGGCATCGGGAGCTCGGTCGGCGCGGTCGCCGGCGCGTGGGTCGCCGACACGCTCCTCGCGCTCGGGCCATTTCGGTTGATGCTCATCGCTGCGGGGTTCCTCATCGTCTGCCTCGGGCTCACGTACGTCGTGCACCGCGGCGAAGGCCGGCGCGCGGAAGAGCGCACGAAGGAGCAAGACGCGCCGCTCACCGGCGCCAACGGCTTCGCGCTCGTCCTCCGCGATCGCTACCTCCTTCTCTTCGCCGCGATGATTTTCGTGTTGAACGCTGTCACGAAGACCGGCGACTACGTCCTCGATCGCAAGCTCATCGCCGCCGCGCACGACGCCGCGACCACGTCGGGCATCGCGCCGGGCCTCTACATCGGGCAGTTCAAGGCGACGTACTTCGAGTGGGTCAACGGCGTCGGCGTCGTGATGCAGCTCTTCTTCGTGTCGCGCATCATCAAGCACCTCGGGATGCGCGCGGCGCTCATCATCATGCCGATCGCGTCGCTCGCGGGGTACGGCTCGGCGTTCGTCGTCCCGACGCTGTCCGTCTTGTTCGTCGCGCGCGTCGCCGAGAGCAGCCTCGACTACTCGCTCTCGAACACCACGAGGCAGGCGCTGTGGCTCGTGACCGCGCGTGACGTGAAATACAAAGCGAAGCAGGTCGTCGACTCGTTCGTCGTCCGCGCCGGCGACGCGGTGTCCGCAGGGATCGTCTGGCTCGGCGTCCACACGGCGATGCAGCCGCGCACGTTCATCGGGATCAACCTCGCGCTTTCGGCGCTCTGGCTCGTCATCGCCATCTTGCTCGCACGGTCCTACAAGCAGAAAAGCGAGGAGATGCACCCCGCGGTCACGGCGCCGGATTCGCCGCGCCCACTCGCAGGATGATCCAGTACTTCATGGCGGCGTCGTGCGCGGTGGTAAGCCCGCAGGTTGGCCGCTGTTCGGCGGTGCCTCTCGCGGGAGCGATGGTGATCGCGGTCCATTGCGTGAAGAGGTGCGCGAGATCGGCCGCGTCGGGGCATCCGCGCGCCCCGGCGAGTCGCGCGCGATCGGGGTAGTAGTAGCCGAACGACTTCGACGGCAGGAGGCCGAGCGCGCGCGCGTCGACGCTCGTGCTGCATCCACCGCCGCCGCAACCGACGCCCCCGCTGCGCCGAACCTCGAGGACGACGCGCGTCGCTCCCGGCTCCGCGAAGTCGGCGGCGCCTGCGACGTCGCGCCATTCGTCGCCGGCGTCGACCGTCGCGATCGTCGCGACCGTGGCGTCGCTCGTCGCGTCCGTCGCGGACGTCGGCTCGCTCACGGTCAG